>NZ_VFTI01000028.1:0-92999 GCF_006439515.1 Mesorhizobium sp. B3-2-1
GG
Source organism: Mesorhizobium sp. B3-2-1 (assembly GCF_006439515.1). Taxonomy (NCBI): domain Bacteria; kingdom Pseudomonadati; phylum Pseudomonadota; class Alphaproteobacteria; order Hyphomicrobiales; family Phyllobacteriaceae; genus Mesorhizobium; species Mesorhizobium sp. B3-2-1. The sequence continues at coordinate 3 of NZ_VFTI01000028.1, forward strand.
TCTCCCTTGTTGAGATCTGCAACGACCTCATTCTGGCACATTGCGATGCCGTCGGGGGCCGTCCACCCCAACACGGACCAAACGTCCGCTCCGCTCCGGTTCTCGAAGTCGACACCAATCGACTCAGCCTGACGAATTTCCTGACGGGATTTACCCAAGCTGTCCAGCGAAGCAGAACCACGGAAATTTGACGCGAAAGCAGCGGTTAAGCTCAATCGCTCTGCGGGCGCAGGCCGAAGGTGGCGGGTTTGAGGCCGTAGCGCGTGTCGAAATCTTCATCCGACTGCACGCGGGCGGCCGCTGGCGCTTTACGGTAGTCGGGGTCACCGGCCTGCCGGCTGGAATCGACCACCTCGGCGAAGGCCATCGCCTGGCTCTGTGGTTTCGGCACGTTGCGCAGCCGCTCGACGATCGCCACCAGATCGACCTCGCCGGCTTTCGACGTCACTTCTTCGTCGCGCTTGGCCGTGCCGGGAAGCAGGTGAGCGGGCAGTCTTTCGAATTTCAGCCGCATGGTCGTCGCCACGCCTTCGCCGAAGGCGATCGCTTCGCGCTGGCCCATGGAAGACAGGAAAGCGAGCGTTGAGGCGGACGAGTCGGCGATTGCCGAGCGGATGATCGCCTGGTCCTGCTCGTTGGCGAGCCGCATGGCGAAGAAGGTCGAGCATTGCGACAGGATGGTCGGGTCGAGCTCGCCGGGGCGCTGGGTGACGACGCCGAGATAGCAGCCATATTTGCGGCCTTCCTTGGCGATGCGCGACAGCGCATGCCGGGTCGGCGCGAAGCCGAGACGCGCATCGGCCGGCATGTAGCGGTGCGCTTCCTCGCATAAAAACAGGAGTTGCAGCTTGCCTTCGCTCCACAAGGCAAGGTCGAAGGCCAGGCGCGCCAGCACCGAACAGACGGAATTGACCACTTCCGAAGGCATCCCGGCCATCTCGAAGCAGGTTACCGGTCGGCCATGATGCGGCACGCGGAAGATGTTGCCGATCGTCTCGTGGATGGTGTCCTCGATGAGGCGCGAATTGAACATGAAGCGGTAGCGCGGATCGGCAGCCGCGGATTCGATGCGCGTCTTCAACGATTTGAGCGTCGGGCGATCGTTCTTGCTTTCGAGCAAGCCCATGCGCTCGTCGATCTGCTTGAGCAAGTCGGCGATGCGATAAGGCACCGGCGTATCGGCGGTCAGCGCATCGCTGCCGCGCCTGAGGTAGGCGCCGGAATTGGGGTTGCGATAGAGGTTTTTGGCCATCGGAACGAGGTCGCGAAGAGCGTCGATCTCTTCCGGCACCGTTTCGCGTCCGCGAAACAGCACCTCGGCGAATTCCTCCAGCGTGAACATCCAGAACGGCAGGTCGAGTGTCTTGGAATCGACCCTGACGCAATATTCGGGTAGCGAAGCCGCGAATTCGTTGTGCGGATCGAGGATCAGGATGCGCAGGTCGGGTCGCGCCGCGATCGACTTGCGCAGCAGCAGCGACACGGCGGTCGACTTGCCGACGCCGGTCGTGCCGACAATGGCGAAATGGCGCGCCAGCGTATCGTCGATCGCGATGTTGGCGGCGATGGCCTCGTCCTGCGCCAGCGAGCCGATGGTAAGGGAATGGCGGCCGGCCAGGTCATAGACTGCCTGCAGGTCGCGGGTGCGGATGCGGTGCGCGACGGCGCCGATATGCGGATAGCTGGTGATGCCGCGGTCGAAGATCGGCTTGGCGCCGGGCTCGGCGCCGTCGCGCACTTCGCCGATCAGCTCGATGCTGACCTCGATGGCGTTCTGGCCCTCATTGCTCCAGGCGCGATCCGACTTGCCGATCGCATAGACCAGGCCAACGGTGCGCGTGGTGCCCAGATTGATGGAGATCATCTTGCCCACTGTCCACAGGCCGGTGACCGCGCCGTCGACATCCTCGGCATAGGCGCTGATGGTGGCGCGCGCGCCGTCGCATTGCACGACGTTGCCCAGGATGCGCCGAACGTTCTGCTCTGCGTTGCGGCGCTCCTGCGATGTCGGTTCTCCGACGGAAGCCTCGCGTTCGACATACATGGACAGGCCAATCCCCATTTCCCTGGAGACCGGACCCTACAGGATCGGGGTTAAGGTCGGATGAGGTCGGATGGTGTAGAGAGGATTAAGGTCCGGGTGAAAATTATCGTGAGATGGCTCTTCACTCGGGTTTCTGTTTCGCTATAATGGACGAATGGATGATATAGCGAACGATATTTCCTCGACCATCGGCAGGCGCATTCACGCCGAGAGGATCATGCGGGATTGGTCGCTGGCCGAACTCGCCGAGAGGTCCGGCGTTTCCAAGGCGATGCTGAGCACGATCGAGCGCGGCATGACCAGCCCGACGGCCGCGCTTCTGGTGCGCATCGCGGCGGCCTTCGGAATGACGCTCTCGACCCTCATCGCGCGCGCGGAATTGCAAGGCGGCGGGCTGCTGCGCACGGCCGACCAGCCGGTGTGGCGCGACCCCGATACGGGCTATGTCAGGCGGCATCTGTCGCCGGCCTGCGACATGCCGCTGGAACTGATCAAGGTCCATCTGCCGGCAGGCGCGAAAGTCAGCTTGCCGGCGGCTTCCTACGCCTTCATCAAGCAACAGATCTGGCTGATTTCGGGAAAACTCGAATTCACCGAGGGGGATCAGGTGCACAGGCTCGAGCCCGGCGACTGCCTGGCACTTGGGGCGCCATCGGATTGCACCTTCCATGCGCTGGAGCCGGGCGCCGACTATCTCGTCGCGCTGGTCAGGGGCTGACATCATGGCAAGACGGCCAAAGCGCTCCCACAATGGGGGGCCGCCTCTTGACGACTACAAGGGACCGCCATGGGGCAAGGGCGATCCTTACATCTTCCTGGCCTGGCAGGCGGCGCACGCCAAGGCATGGAAGGCGCCGAGCCGCGAAGTGATGCTGATGCGCATGGACAAGGCTGAACGGCTCGGCCTGACCTATGAGGAATACACGCTCGAAATCCTCGAGCGCGGTCGGCATCTCAGGGAAGAGGACACCGAACGCATCAGCGCCATCAAGGCCGCGCGCAAGCGGCGGCGTGTGCGCCATCTCGACTGACGCCAGCGCTGTCGATCCCATCAATCGTTTCCAGAGGACCAGATATGAATGCCATAGAAATCGGGCCGTTGACCGCCAGCCAGGAAACACTCGCACTGCTGACGGATCTGCTGGTCGAAACGGTTGCCGCCGGCGGATCGGTCAGCTTCATGCATCCGCTGGCACCGGAGGCGGCAAGGGCATTCTGGGAGACGTCGCTGGCCGCGGCGGCACGAGGGCAAAGAGTGGTGCTTGGGGCATGGGACGGCGGGGCTCTGGTCGGCACCGTCACCTTGCTGCTCGACTGCCCGCCCAATCAGCCGCATCGGGCCGAGATCGCCAAGCTGATGACATCGGTCGAGCAGCGGGGCAGGGGTGTCGGGACACGCCTGATGCGGGCCGCCGAACGCCTCGCGGTGGAGAAGGGGCGCACGCTGCTGGTTCTGGATACGGCGACGGAGGAGGGTGCTTCAGGACTTTATGAGAAGCTCGGCTTCACCCTGGCCGGCGAGGTACCGGGTTATGCGCTGAAGCCGCATGGCGGGCTGACGGGCACGCTGATCTACTGGAAGCGTATCGGCACAGCATCGCGGTAGCGCCAGTCAGGTCCGGGCATTTCCGGCAAGGCGCTTTATCAGCCAGTGGCGGAAATCCTGCTCGGCGCTGGTCAGATGCGCGGTCGACGGCCTGGTCAGAAAATGCCCCGACGTGCTGGGGAGCTCAAAATCGGAAAGCGGGACCAGCGCCCCACTGTCGAGCGCCGCGTCGATCAAGGGGCGGGAACCCAGAAGCACGCCGGCACCGGCGCTCGCCGCCTCCATCGCGGCGACGAAACTGTCGAAGCGATGAGACCGCTGGGTATGGCCGGCCAATCCGGCCGCCGCGAACCATTCCGCCCACATCTCGCGCGCGCCAGCCACGAGAAGCAGCGGCAGCGATGTCCAGTCGGCGGCCTTGGCCAGGGCCGGACTTGCCACGGGCACAAGCCGCTCGGCGGTCAGCCTCTCGGCCTCGCGCCCAGGAAAGGATCCATTGCCGAAACGGATGTCGAGAGCCGAGCCCGGCAGATGGTAGTCGGTCGGCCGGTGGATCGTCACCAGATCGAGTTGGACGCGCGGCAGCGCCTCGGCGAGATCGGGCAGCGCCGGGACCAATACCAGCAAGGCAAACGAGATCGGCGCTCGGATCGGGACGGTCCGGACGGCGCGCGGTTTGAACAATTCCGTGGTGCTGCTGCCAATGGTGGCGAAGGCCGACTGGATGTGCGGCAGGTAAGCAGCGCCCTCGGGCGACAGCGCGACCCCACGCGCCAGCCGCGAGAACAGCCGCGTCTTCAGCCGTTCCTCGAGCAGCCGGATATGCTGGCTGACGGCCGCCTGGGTCAGGCCGAGTTCGGCAGCCGCCGCGGTGAAATTCGACAGCCGTGCGGCAGCCTCGAAACTGCGCAGCCAGTCGAGTGGAGGCAGCGTGGGGATAGGTCTCCGAGCCATTATGAAAATTCGGCCTTTGGCTAAAAAATGATAATTTGAGTTATGCCTGTGGCGCGCTCAACATGCAATCGAAGCCCAGGATCTGGCCATGGGCGGATAGACACGGGAACCTGATCTCGATGTTGACCCACGCGCTGATCGGCGACGAAGGCAGAACAATCGAACTTGGCTGGCAGGATGGAAGGCGCACCCGCTTTCACGCCATGTGGCTGCGTGACAACGCGCTCGACGATAAGACGCGCAGCGCCGGCAATGGCCAGCGCCTGGTCACCATCCTCGACATTCCGGCCGGTACGAGAATTGGCGCTGCTTCGATCAAGGCCGAAGCGCTGGAGATCAGCTTCGAACCGGAGGGAAAAACGGTCAGCTTTCCCGCCCAATGGCTTGATGCAAACGCCTATGATCGCGACGAGACACGCCAGCCCGGTTGGACAGGCGATGTCATCCAGCGCTGGACCAAGGCGACGATGCAGAACTCGCTGCCGCGCGCCAGTTATCCGGCGGCCTTCCATGGCCGCGGTGTCCTGCGCGAATGGCTTTCGGCGGTGAGGACTTATGGCTTTGCGGTGATGGACGGGCTGCCGGCCGAATCCGGGGCGCTGTGCAAGGTATCCGACCTGTTCGGCTACATCAGGGAGACCAATTACGGGCGCTGGTTCGAAGTGCGCGCCGAGGTCAATCCGAACAACCTCGCCTACACCAATCTCGGCCTGCAGGCGCATACCGACAATCCCTATCGCGATCCGGTGCCGACGCTGCAGATCCTGTCCTGCATCGAGAACACGGTGAAGGGCGGTGAATCCAGCGTCGTCGACGGCTTTGCCGTGGCGGCCGCCTTGCAGGCGGAAAATCCCGAAGGTTTTCGGCTGTTGAGCTCCCATGCGGCGCGGTTCGAATATGCGGGGTCGTCCGGTGTGCGGCTGCAGTCCAAACGGCCGATGATCGAGCTCGGACCCGATGGCGAATTGATCTGCATCCGCTTCAACAACCGCTCGCTGGCGCCGACCGTCGATGTGCCGTTCGCCGACATGGATCGCTACTATGCCGCCTACCGCCGCTTCGCCGAACTGATCGAGGATCCGTCCTTCGAAGTCACCTTCAAGCTTGAGCCCGGCCAGGCCTTCATCGTCGACAACACCCGCGTCATGCATGCGCGCAAGGCGTTTTCCGGCACCGGCAAGCGCTGGCTGCAGGGATGCTACGCGGACAAGGACGGCCTGCTGTCGACTCTCGCCGCGATCGAACACGGCTTCAAGGAGGCCGCGGAATGAGCGGCCAGGATCTGAACTCGGACACCATCGTCGAATTCATCGCCGACATTTTTGAGCGCAGGGGTGCCGAATCCTATCTCGGCGAGCCGGTGACGATGTCCGAGCACATGCTGCAAGGAGCTTGGCTGGCGGAACAGGACGGAGCGCCCGAGGTGCTGGTGGCCGCCGCGCTGCTGCACGACATCGGCCACTACACCAGTGAGTTCGGCACCTATTCCCCCGACGATGTCGAGGACAAGCACCATGACGAGGCCGGCGGCGAGGTGCTGGCGCCGTTCTTCCCGCCGGTCATCGTCGAATGCGTCCGGCTGCATGTCGCCGCCAAACGCTATCTCTGCGCCACGGACCCGACCTATTTCTCCAGGCTGTCGCCGGCGTCGGTTCATACCTTGTCGCTGCAGGGTGGACCGATGAGTGCCGACGAGGTCGCCGCGTTCCGCAAGAATCCGTTCCACGAGGAAGCGGTGCGGGTTCGCATCTGGGACGAGGGCGGCAAGGTCGCCAATATGCGAACGCGGGCGTTCCGCGACTATGTGCCGTTGCTGCAGCGCGTCGTGCACGACTTCGCCAACCGCGCCTGACGCGACCAATCACCGCGAGGAGACGACCATGTGTTTCTGCTTCGATGGCGAAAGCGCGGTGGCCGCATACCGGCCGGAGACCTGTCGCGAGCGTTTGGCTGACGCAAGTGCTATCGCACCGGTTGTCGATCATCCGAGCGGCGGGCTCAGCCGTCCCGCCGCCGCGGTTTCGTTCAAACCCCAAGAGGCAGGACTAAGCCTTGTGATGAACCTCCTGCAATCCGTAGACCGGTGTGGGCAAGCCAGCTTGCCGGGCTTTTAGCTGCAGCGCCAGATATTGCGAATAATGGCGCGACTGATGCAGGTTGCCGCCATGGAACCACAGCGCCTCTTGCTGGGTCGGCTTCCACATGTTGCGTTGCTCGCCTTCCCAGGGGCCGGGATCCTTGGCGGTGTTGGAGCCAAGACCCCAGACCTTGCCGACCTTGTCCGCCACCTCCTGCGAAATGAGGTCCGCCGCCCAGCCGTTCATCGAGCCGTAGCCGGTGGCATAGATGACGAGATCCGCCGGCAATTCGGTTCCATCGGCGAATTTGACACCGGTTTGCGTCAGCTCCTGAACCGCGGCGCCTGGTCCGCTCTTGAGCTTGATCGAACCGTCGATGACGAGGTCGCAGGCGCCGACATCGATATAATAGCCTGAACCACGGCGCAGATATTTCATGAACAGGCCCGAGCCGTCATCGCCCCAGTCGAGCAGGAAGCCGGCCTTTTCCAGGTCCGCGTAGAACTTGGCGTCGCGTTCCTTCATCTGCTGGTAAAGCGGGATCTGGAATTCGTGCAGGATGCGGTAGGGCAGGGAGGCGAAGATCATGTCGGCCTTGCGCGTCGTCATGCCGTTCTCGACCGCCTGCTCCGAGTAGAGCGCGCCGAGCCCAATATCCATAAGGGTGTCGGACCTGACGATGTGCGTGGAGGAACGCTGCACCATGGTCACGTCAGCGCCACCCTCCCAGAGAGCCGCGCAGATGTCGTGGGCGGAGTTGTTGGAGCCGATGACCACGACTTTCTTGCCGCGATATTTGTCCGGGCCCGGATGGGTCGAGGAATGCTGCTGCTCGCCCTTGAAGATGTCCTGGCCCTTGTATTTGGGCCAGTTCGCCTTGCCGGACATGCCGGTGGCCAGCACCAACTGCTTGGGCTTGAGCACGATCTCTTCGCCGTCGCGTTCGACCACGACGGTCCATTCCTTGGCCTTGTCGTCGTATTTCGCGGATTTCGCCGAGGTGGAGGACCAGTAATTCAACTCCATCACCTTGGTGTACATTTCGAGCCAGTCGCCGATCTTGTCCTTGGGCGCGAAGACCGGCCAGTTCTTGGGGAAGTCGATATAGGGCAGATGGTCGTACCAGACCGGATCGTGCAGGCAGAGCGACTTGTAGCGCTTGCGCCAGGAATCGCCGGGGCGCTCGTTCTTCTCGATGATGATGGCTGAAACGCCGAGCTGGCGTAGGCGCGCGCCGAGCGCGATGCCGCCCTGGCCGCCGCCGATGATCACGACATAAGGCTGCTTGCTGCGGCCGAGTTCGGCGAGTTCATCGTCACGTTCCTCGCGCCAGGATTTCCTGTCCTTGCCGTGGCCGTGTTTGGCGCCGAGCGGGCGGGTGAACCCCGCCTTTTCCTCATGACCCTTGAGTTCAGCCATGGTGGTGAGCAAGGTCCAGATCAGCTCGCCCTTGAACCGCACCAGGCCGAAACCGCGCGCCACCTCGGTCTCGAAGGTGATCCAGGCGGTGGTGACGCCGTCGGCCTCGGTCGCCTCCTCGCCTTCGGCCACTTTCCATTCGCTCGGCCGGGTCCCAGCCAGGGTTGCCGTCAGCATGTCGCGGACCTGATCCTGGCCCTCCATCGTCCTCAGGTTCCAGGTGAAGGTGACGAGGTCGCGCCAGTAGCAATCCGCCTGGAAACAGTTGACGGCCGCGTCGATGTCGCCGGTCTCCAGCGCCTTGCCGAACTTGTCGAGCAGCGCCTGCGCCTTCGTTGTGGGTGTTCTCTCGAGCATGGTTTCTCCTCCGGTTGTCGGTTTCCAAGAACGCCTGTTCAGGCTTCCACTGGAACAGCAAGCGGCCGGCCAGGACCTCCCTACCTGGGGAAGGGACTCCCATTCGCCGGCAACGCGTCTCCTCCCAGGCACGTCGTCAGCTCGGGATAGTGGTGCGTCGATGGGACGGGCTCAACTGTACTATGGTAGCGCGTGGCGGAGCCCCATCTCACAGGCAAGTGAATTCGTGCCGTACCCCATTGACGACCCCGCGCGTTCGCCTTTATGGTCCGCCACCATGAAAACGGCACTCATTCTCGTAGGAAGGCGCGTGGGCAAGGCGGTGTAACCGCCGGGCGAAGACCTCCCATGCGCACACACAGGCTCCCTCGGGGGCCTTTTTTATTGCCTGAAACACGACTAAACGACCAGCAACGCCCAAATGGCGGCAGTACGGGACCAGACCGATGAACAATGGACAGAGTGAGCGGCGCGAAATGCCAAGTAGGGAAATGACTGGCGCCGAAATGGTGGTGCAGGCGCTGAAGGACAATGGCGTCAAGCATGTCTTCGGCTATCCGGGCGGCGCCGTTCTCCCGATCTATGACGAGATTTTCCAGCAGGACGAGGTCGAGCACATTCTCGTGCGGCACGAACAGGGCGCCGGCCACGCCGCCGAGGGCTATGCGCGGTCGACCGGCAAGGCCGGCGTCATGCTGGTGACATCGGGCCCCGGCGCGACCAATGCGGTGACACCGCTGCAGGACGCGCTGATGGATTCGATCCCGCTGGTCTGCCTGACCGGCCAGGTGCCGACTTCGCTGATCGGTTCCGACGCGTTCCAGGAATGCGATACGGTCGGCATCACGCGCCCCTGCACCAAGCACAACTGGCTGGTGAAGGACGTCAACGAGCTCGCCGCGACCATCCACGAGGCCTTCCATGTCGCGACGACCGGCCGTCCCGGTCCGGTCGTGGTCGACATCCCGAAAGACGTGCAGTTCGCCAAGGGCTTCTATGTCCCGCCGCAGATCGCGCCGCGCACCAGCTACCAGCCGAAGGTCCAGGGCGACCTGGAGAAGATCAAGGCCGCGGTCGAACTGATGGCTACCGCCAGGAAGCCGGTCATCTATTCGGGCGGCGGTGTCATCAATTCCGGCCCGGAAGCGAGCCATCTCCTGCGCGAACTGGTGGACCTCACCGGTTTCCCGATCACCTCGACGCTGATGGGGCTCGGCGCCTACCCGGCCTCGGGCAAGAACTGGTTGGGCATGCTGGGCATGCACGGTACCTACGAAGCCAATATGGCCATGCATGATTGCGACGTGATGATCTGCATCGGCGCGCGCTTCGACGACCGTATCACTGGCAGGCTGAATGCGTTTTCGCCGAACTCGCGAAAAATCCATATCGATATCGATGCGTCCTCGATCAACAAGAACGTCCACACCGAAGTGCCCATCATCGGCGATGTCGGCCGGGTGCTGGAAGACATGGTGCGGCTGTGGCGGGCAACCGCCAAGACCGACAAGAAGGCGCTCTATCCCTGGTGGGAGCAGATCGCCAAATGGCGCGCGCGCGATTCACTCGCCTTCAAGATGAACAACGACGTGATCATGCCGCAATACGCCATCCAGCGGCTCTATGAACTGACCAAGACCATGGACACCTACATCACCACCGAGGTCGGTCAGCACCAGATGTGGGCGGCGCAGCACTATCATTTCGAGAAGCCGAACCGCTGGATGACATCGGGCGGGCTGGGCACGATGGGCTACGGCCTGCCGGCCGCGCTCGGCGTGCAGATCGCGCATCCCGATGCATTGGTCGTCGACATCGCCGGCGACGCCTCGGTGCAGATGACCATGCAGGAGATGAGTGCGGCGGTGCAGCACGACGCGCCGATCAAGATATTCATTCTCAACAACCAGTATATGGGCATGGTGCGGCAGTGGCAGCAGTTGCTGCACGGCAATCGTCTGTCGCATTCCTACACCGAGGCGATGCCGGACTTCGTCAAGCTGGCCGAGGCCTATGGCGGCCACGGCATTCGCTGCGACAAGCCCGACGAGTTGGACGACGCGATCAAGGAGATGATTTCGGTCAGGAAGCCGGTGCTGTTCGACTGCCGCGTGGCAACGCTCGCCAACTGCTTCCCGATGATCCCTTCGGGCAAGGCGCATAACGAGATGCTGTTGCCCGACGAGGCGACCGACGAGGCGGTGGCCAATGCCGTCGACGCCAAGGGCCGGGAACTGGTGTAGACGACGAGCCGAGGCAGGGCTTGTCAAAAGAAGCCGTGCGAAAACAGATAATTAGGTCCAGAATTTGAGATTCATGTCATGAACGCACAGCACCTTCAACCCACCGGGTCCGCCTACTTCATCGCCAAGGAGACGGAGAGGCCGGAAAACCACACGCTTTCCGTGCTGGTCGATAACGAACCGGGCGTGCTTGCCCGGGTCATCGGCCTGTTTTCCGGGCGCGGCTACAATATCGAGAGCCTGACTGTCTCGGAGACCGAGCATGAAAAACACCTGTCACGTATCACCATCGTGACGCGCGGCACGCCGCATGTGCTGGAACAGATCAAGCATCAGCTCGAGCGCATCGTGCCGGTCCACCGCGTCGTCGATCTCACCGTGCGTTCGCACGAGTTCGGGCAGGAGCGGCCGCTGGAGCGGGAACTGGCGCTGGTCAAGGTTGCCGGCACCGGCGAGGCCCGGGTCGAAGCGCTGCGCCTGGCGGACGCCTTCCGCGCCAGTGTCATCGACGCCAACACCGAGCATTTCATCTTCGAGATCACCGGCAAGGGCTCCAAGATCGACCAATTCATCGCCATCATGAAGCCGCTCGGCCTGGTCGAGATCTGCCGCACCGGCGTGGCGGCGATGAACCGCGGCTCGCAGGGGATGTAGGCCGACTTAACCCAGCCGAGTTTGTACGGGTGCAGGGACTGGCGTGACCAACGGCCGGCACTGGCCTTTGTGCAGCCGTCGGAAAGAGACAACAGTACTGACGTACCTGGGAGGATATCATGTCACTCGATGCATTCCTCGCACTGCTCGTCTATGCCTTCGTGACGTCGATCACGCCGGGGCCGAACAACCTCATGCTGCTGGCCTCCGGCGTCAATTTCGGACTGGTCAGAAGCGTGCCGCACATGCTCGGCATCAGCATCGGTTTTCTCGTCCTGTTGCTCGCCGTCGGCTTCGGGCTTGGCGCGGTGCTGACCGCGTTCCCGACGCTGCACACCGGGCTGAAGATAGCCGGCGCCGTCTATCTGCTCTACCTGGCTTGGAAGATCGCGATGTCACGCTCGCTTGGCGGCAAGCGTGAGACGGATGCGCGGCCGATGCGCTTCATCGATGCGGCGGCTTTCCAATGGGTCAATCCCAAGGCCTGGGTGATGGCGATCACCGCTATGGCCGTTTACACCAATCCGGAGCGGCCGTTCCTGTCCGTCGTCCTGATTGGCATGGCTTTCACCGTGGTCAATCTTCCCAGCGTCTCGGTCTGGGCGGGATTCGGTACGGCGTTACGCGGTTTCCTGTCCGACCCGATGCGGCTGAAATGGTTCAACATAGCCATGGGCGTGCTGCTGGCGGCGACGCTTTGGCCGATGCTGCGGTAAGTTAAGGCCTTCAGGCGCGGCACGCACAAAGCGGGGGCATTCTGTAAACTCTGGTTCACATCTATTTTGACTATTTGTGAACTATGGATTACAAAGCGATCCATGATCGAAGTCCGGAAAACAGCTGAATTCGCCGGCTGGTTCAAGTCCCTCAAGGATGTCCGCGCCAAGGCTCGCATTCAGATTCGGATCGATCGTGTCGAGCTTGGCAACCTTGGCGATGCCAAGTTTTTCGATGGCATCGGCGATTTGCGGGTCGACCATGGTCCGGGCGTCGCATCTATTTCGTCAAGGCGAGCAACACGATCATTATCCTGCTCTGCGGCGGCGACAAGTCATCACAAAAGGCTGACATCAAGAAAGCCATCGGCATGGCGAAGGAGGTCAAATGACCATCGAAACCACCAAATGGGACGCTTCAGAATTCCTCGACAGCGAGGAGGCAATCTTCGCTTATATCGAAGCGGCCTTCGAAGACGGCGATCCCGCCCTTATCACCCATGCGCTCGGCAACGTGGCCAGATCTCGGGGCATGACATCCATTGCCAAAGACGCTGGCGTGACACGTGAGGCGCTGTACAAGGCTCTAAGCGACAAGGGCGATCCCAAACTTTCAACCCTGCTCGGCGTCATGAGGGCACTCGGGCTCAGATTGACGGCGGAGGCCGTACCAAAGGACAATCATGCCGAGGCACGCCTCGCAGGCTAGCTCGCCATAAAAGCGACGTAACCAACGTGGCGCCCGATGGCTTCGACGAGATGGCTTGCCAAGTAACTCACGGCATGAAAGCCCCCAAAGCCGGCCTGGTTGAGGCCGGACGAAAGTGCGTGATCTCGTCTCACGACGCTGAATGTGTCCCATCGGCCCGGCTGCACAACTATTGTGCAGTGCACATTAAATCTTCGTAATGCCGTGTTTTGGCCCTTTTCCGACAAACCCGCGTCCTATCTATTCGGCGAAATCGCGGCAATGAGCCGTGAATTGCGCTAGAATACGACCACCTGGCTATGGCGTGTCGGACGGAGAGGTCTTTTTGTCGATGCGTGGAAAAGTCATTCTATCCTTGCTTGCGGTCGCATGTGTCGGCGCGGCCTGGCTCTATCTGTCGCCAGACGCGCTGAACAAGGCACGGCAGATCATCGGCGCAAAGCAGGTCGCCGCGACAGACAAGCCGGCGGCCGACAAGCCGGCAGGCGGCAAACAGTCCGGTGGCGGCGGTGGCGCCCGTTCGGCCTCGATCGTTTCGGCGACGGCAACGACGGCCGACTTTCCGATCCGCCGCTATGCCATCGGCTTCGTCTCCTCTCCGGCCGTGGTCAACATCAACGCGCGCGTCTCCAGCCAGATCGTGTCGATCGACGTCAAGGACGGGCAGATGGTGAAGGCAGGCGACCTCCTGTTCTCGCTCGACGACCGGGCGCTGAAGGCTCAACTCGCCAAGGACCAGGCAACACTTGCCAAGGACCAGGCGCTGCTCGCCAGTTCGAGTTCCGATCTTCAGCGCGCCAAGGACCTTGTCGCCAAACAGGCCGGTACGCAGCAGACTTACGATCAGGCCGTTGCCGCGCAGAAGGCGGCGGCGGCGACCGTCGATGCCGACAAGGCGACGATCGACGCGGACAATGTCCAGCTTGGCTTTGCCACCATCACCGCGCCGATCGCCGGCAGGCTGGGTGCCGTGAATGTCGCCGTCGGCGACCTCGTGACTGTCAGCAATGGCAACAGCAGCACGGCGACGCCGCTGGTGACCATCACCCAGATGGACCCGCTGCAGGTCAACTTCAATCTGCCGGAAAGCGACCTTGCGCTGCTGCACAAGGCGCTTGCCAATCCACAGCAGAACGCCGTGACGTTGACCCAAAGCGGCGACCCGACGCCGATCGGCAAGGGCACGCTCGATTTCGTCGATTCCAGCGTCGACACCGCGTCGGGCACAATCGCCACACGGGCAAGCATTCCCAATGCCGATCTTTCGCTATGGCCCGGCCAATATGTGAACGTCGTGCTCGACGCCGGCGTCATGCCGCGGATGACCTCGGTTCCGACCGTCGCGGTCCAGCCCAGCCAGAAGGGGTCGTTCGTCTATGTGGTCAAGCCCGACAACACCGTCGAGATGCGGCCGGTGCAGGTGGCGCTGACCGAAGGCCAAAACAGCGCCATCAGCCAAGGGCTGAAAAGCGGTGAGAAGGTCGTCACCGAAGGCCAGACAAGGCTGAAGGACGGTGCGGCGGTGCATGAAGGCAAGGCCACGGCGAATGCCGCGCCCAAGGTGGCCGAGGCGACCAACGCCGGCGAGGCGGCCCAATGATTTCCGAATTCTGCATTCGCAGGCCCGTCGCAACGCTGCTGATGTCGTTCGCCCTCATTCTGGGCGGTATTTTCGCTTACAAGTTCCTGCCGGTGGCGGCACTGCCGAGCGCGGAGTTCCCGGTGGTCAACGTGTCGGCACAGCTGCCTGGCGCATCGCCGGAAACCATGGCCACATCCGTGGCGACGCCGCTGATCAAGCAGTTCGCGACCATCGCCGGCATCGATTCCATTTCGACCACCAACTCGCTCGGTCAGACTTCGATCGCCATCCAGTTCGTGCTCAACCGCGACATCGACGCGGCCGCGGCCGACGTCCAGGCGGCAATCGCGCGCACGCAGCGGCAACTGCCGCCGGAGATGACGGCCCCGCCCAGCTACCGCAAGGTCAATCCGGCCGACGCGCCGATCCTTTTGATGTCGCTGGTCAGCGATACGGTCCCGCTGACGGATCTCGATGCTTTCGCGGAAAATGTCATCTCGCCTTCGCTTTCGACGATCGATGGTGTGGCGCAGGTTTCGATCTATGGCCAGCAGAAATATGCGGTGCGTGTCCAGATTGATCCGACCGCGCTGGCGGCGCGCGGCATCTCGATCGACCAGTTGCAGACGGCGATCGCATCCGCCAACAGCAACACGCCGCTCGGCGTGCTGCAGAACAACAAGCAGCAGCTCACCATCACCGCCAACACCCAGCTCACCAACGCTGCCGGCTTCTCCAACCTCATCATCGCCACCAAGAACGGCCATCCCGTGCGGTTGGGGGAGGTGACACGTGTCATCGATTCGGTTCAGACCACCACGACGGCGAGCTGGTATGATGGCACCCGCGCCATCATCCTCGCAGTCCAGCGCCAGCCCGACGCCAACACGGTCGACGTGGTCGACAAGGTCAAGGCGATGCTGCCCTCGTTCCAGGATCAGATGCCGGCAGCTGCCTCGATCAAGCTTCTCAACGACCGCTCGACATCGATCCGCCAGGCCGTCAACGACGTGCAGTTCACGCTGCTTCTGACCATCGCGCTGGTGGTGATGGTGATCTTCGTGTTCCTGCGCCGTGTCACCGCGACGATCATTCCTGCGGTGGCGGTGCCGATTTCGCTGATCGCAACGCTCGGCGCGATGTTCCTGTTCGGCTTTTCCATCGACAATATCTCATTGATGGGCCTGACACTGGCGGTGGGGCTCGTCGTCGACGACGCCATCGTGATGCTCGAGAACATCTTCCGTCACATGGAAGAGGATGGGCTGTCAGCGTTCGACGCGGCGCTGAAAGGCGCGCGCGAGATCGGTTTCACCATCATCTCGATCTCGATCTCGCTGGTGGCTGTGTTCATTCCCGTGCTTCTGATGGGCGGTGTGATCGGGCGCATCTTCAACGAATTCGCCGTCGTGGTGACCGTCGCGATCCTGGCGTCGATGTTCGTGTCGCTGACGCTGACGCCCATGCTTTGTTCGCGGCTGCTGTCTGTCAGCAAGGCCGACCGTGAGGCACATGGCGGTGGCCACAGGCATGATCTTTTCACACGCAGCTATGACTGGATTTTGACCTTCTGCCTGCGGCACACCTTCCTAGTGTTTCTGGTCTTCATCGGAACGGCTGCACTGTCGGTATGGCTGATCCAGATCTCTCCAAAAGGCTTTTTCCCACAAGAGGATATCGGCCAAGTGTCGGTGACGACGATTGCCCGGCAGGACATTTCCTTCGACGCCATGGTCAAACTGCAGAGCCAGGTTGCCGATGTCTTCTCGCATTCCCCATACGTAACACATGTGGC
This sequence comes from Mesorhizobium sp. B3-2-1, assembly GCF_006439515.1. Classification (NCBI taxonomy): domain Bacteria; kingdom Pseudomonadati; phylum Pseudomonadota; class Alphaproteobacteria; order Hyphomicrobiales; family Phyllobacteriaceae; genus Mesorhizobium; species Mesorhizobium sp. B3-2-1. The sequence continues at coordinate 16,100 of NZ_VFTI01000028.1, forward strand.
CTGGTCAGTCGGCGGGGGGGGCAGCGCCCTCAATCAGGGCCGTCTCTATGTGCAGCTCAAGGATAAGAGCCAGCGCCCCGACATCGAGAAGGTGCAGGCCGATCTGAGGCGGCAGCTTTCCAGTGTGGCCGGTATCGAAACTTACATGCAGCCGGTGCAGAACCTCAGGCTCGGTTCGCGTTCCTCCGCCAGCGCTTATCAGCTTGTCGTGCAAGGCCTCGATACGGCGCAGGCCGATATCTGGGCGCAGAAGATGGACGACGCCATGGCGGCGGACCACGCGACCTTCACCGACGTCACCAGCGATCTGCAGAACAATGCGCTGCAGGCAACGCTGGTGGTCGACCGTGACAAGGCCGCCCAACTCGGCATCGACACCGATACGCTGCGTTCAAGTCTCTATGGCGGTTTCGGCACCGCACAGGTCTCGACGATCTTCGGTTCGGCCGACAGCTACGAGGTCGTCATGGAGCTCGATCCGAAAATCGAATGGTCGCCGGAGCGGATGCTGGCCATTCAGGTCAGGACGGCGAGCGGCAGGTTGGTGCCGCTTGGCGCCTTCGCCCGTGTCGATCGCACGGCTGGAGCTTTGACCGTCAACCAACTCGGTCAGCTCCCGGCGGTGACGATCTCCTACAATCTGCCGCAAGGCGTGGCGCTCGGCGACAGCGTGACGCGCATCAACGCGATCAAAGAGCAGATCGGCATGCCGAAGGCGATCTCGACCACTTTTGCCGGCACGGCCAAGACCTTCCAGGATTCACTTGCCAACCAGGGCCTGCTGATCGGCGGCGCGATCCTGACCATCTATATCGTGCTCGGCATCCTCTATGAGAGCTTCATCCACCCGCTCACCATTCTCACGGGCCTGCCATCGGCGGTGTTGGGAGCGCTCGTTGCGCTGCGCTTCGCCGGCATGGACCTGTCGGTCATCGCGGTGATCGGCATCCTGATGCTGATCGGCATCGTCAAGAAGAACGGCATCATGATGGTCGACGTCGCGCTCGAACTGCGACGAGAAGGCATGTCGGCCACGGACTCCATCCACAAGGCCTGCCTGATGCGGTTCAGGCCGATCATGATGACGACGCTGGCGGCACTGATGGGCACGTTTCCGATCGCGCTCGGTACCGGCGCCAGCGCGGAACTTCGCCAGCCGCTGGGCGTAGCCGTCGTCGGCGGCCTGCTCGCCTCGCAGGCGCTGACGCTGTTCGTGACGCCGGTGATCTACGTCTATATGGAGAACTTCTCCGGCTGGCTCGTCGGTCTCTTGCCAAAGCGCAAGGGCGAGATGCATCTGGTCGAAGAAGGCGATCAGCCTTCGCTGTTCGGCACCAATGACGACATCCCGGCTGAGCCGCAGAAGACGGCCGCCGAGTAGCAGGGCAGGCAAGACGCCGGTCCCCGTTGGCCCAAGCCATGGAGCTTGCGGCCGGCGGGTCGGAACCGTAATTTGCCGTCATGTCCCACGATCATGACCATGACAACGAACTCGATCCGTTTGCCGCCCGGGTGCGGGCGCTCGAAACCATCCTGACCCGCAAGGGGCTGATCGATCCGGCCGCGATCGACGTCATCGTCGATACCTACGAGACGAAAATCGGCCCGCGCAACGGCGCCAGGGTGGTGGCCAAGGCGTGGAGCGATCCCGCCTTTGCCGAGTGGCTGAAGCGCGATGCGACGGCGGCGATCGAATCGCTGGGCTATAGCGGGCGCCAAGGCGAGCACATGCAGGCGGTTTTCAACACCGGGGATACCCACAACCTCGTCGTCTGCACGCTGTGCTCCTGCTATCCCTGGTCGGTGCTTGGCTTGCCGCCGGTGTGGTACAAGGCGCCGCCCTACCGGTCGCGGGCGGTGATCGATCCGCGCGGCGTGCTCGAGGAATTCGGGCTGGTGCTGCCGGCCGGGACGAAGATACGCGTCTGCGATTCGACGGCGGAACTGCGCTATCTCGTCGTGCCGATGCGGCCCGAGCGCACCGAAGGCTGGAGCGAGGAGCGGCTGGCCGAACTGGTCAGCCGCGATGCGATGATCGGCACCGCTCTGGCGAGGCAACCGGCATGAACGGGCCGCAGGATCTCGGCGGACAGATGGGATTCGGCCCGATCTCGCCCGAAAAGGATGAACCCTATTTCCATGCGGAATGGGAGAGGCGGGCGCTCGGCGTGACGCTCTGCGCCGGCGGCATGGGGGCCTGGAACATCGACGAGAGCCGGCACGCGCGGGAATCGCTGCATCCGGCCGACTATTATGGCTCGAGCTACTATCAAATCTGGATCAAGGCGCTGGAGACCCTGCTCAAGCGGCACGGCTTCGTCAGCGAGCGCGACCTCAGGGCAGGCGAGGCGATCGATCCGGCGGCGACCCCGAAACGGGTGCTGAAGGCCGAGAATGTGCCGGCCGTTCTGGCCAAGGGCGGTCCTTGTGACCGGCCGGTCGAGACAGCGCCGCGCTTCAAGGCCGGTGATTCGGTGCGAACCAAAAACACCAACCCGACCGGTCATACCAGGCTGCCGCGTTATGCGCGGGACAAGCAGGGCACGATCGAGGCGGTGCGCGACGGCTTCGTCTTTCCCGACAGCAACGCGCATGGGCAGGGCGAGAATCCGCAATGGGTCTATACCGTGGTTTTCGATGGCTCGGAGATCTGGGGCGAGGGCGCCGACCCGACGCTGACCGTCTCGATCGACGCCTGGGAGAGTTATCTTGAGCCGGCCTGAAGCGAAGGGGCCTGCCGGCGGTTTGCCCGCCGGCCTCGACGCACCGGTGTTTGCCGAACCCTGGCAGGCCGAAGCCTTCGCCATGACGGTGGCGCTGCACGACAAGGGCCTGTTTTCGTGGAGCGAGTGGGCGGATGCCCTGTCGGCCGAGGTGAAGAAGCCAGGTGCCGCGGCGGACGGCCATGATTATTACGAGCATTGGCTGGCGGCGCTGGAAAACCTGCTGGCGTCGAAGGGGCTGGCCGCCAAGCCTGATGTCGACGCTATGGCGCAGGCCTGGGAGCGCGCCGCGCATGCCACGCCGCATGGCAAGCCGATCCTGCTGGAGAACGATCCGCGCGCTGCCAACTGAAGTTGCGCGGCTGCCCTTTTCGTTCCCTTTACGTTCTTGCTCGCGGCTGATAGCCTGAACCACAGGGGAGTCCACCACAGGCTGTGTCGATGCTGGTGGCGGCTATCTTGCCTTTGCCTTGCGAATCCGGTCACACGATCAGATGGAATTTTCACCCCAACAAGATGAGGCGCTGCAGGCGGTCGCCCGCTGGCTGAAGACCGGCAAGCCGCAGCTGTTCCGGCTTTTCGGCTACGCCGGCACCGGCAAGACGACGCTGGCGCGCTATTTTGCCGAGCATGTCGACGGCCAGGTGCAGTTCGCCGCCTTCACCGGCAAGGCGGCGCAAGTGCTGCGCTCCAAGGGCGCGGTCAACGCCCGCACCATCCATTCGCTGATCTACCGGCCCAAGGGCGAGGAATCGGTGGCCGACGAGGTGACCGGCAAGACCTCGATGTCGCCGACCTTTTCGCTCAACCGGCAGAGCCCGATCTCGCGTGCGAAACTGGTCGTCATCGACGAATGCTCGATGGTCGACGAGCAGCTTGGCCGCGACCTGATGAGTTTCGGAACGCCGATCCTGGTGCTGGGCGATCCCGGCCAGTTGCCGCCGATCTCGGGCGGCGGCTTCTTCACCGATCACGAGCCCGACTTCTTGCTGACCGAAATCCACCGGCAGGCGCGCGACAATCCGATCCTCCGGCTGGCGCTCGACGTGCGCGAGGGCCGCGAATTCATGCGCGGCGACTATGGCACAGCGCAGGTGATCGGCAAGGAAGACGTCAACCAGGAACTGGTGCTGCGGGCCGACCAGGTGCTGGTCGGCACCAACCGCACGCGGCGGCGCTACAACCAGCGCCTGCGCGAACTGAAAGGCTTCAATGCTGATTACCCACAAGCGGGCGACAAGCTGGTGTGCCTGCGCAACGATCCGGCCAAAGGCCTGCTCAACGGCTCGCTGTGGAAAGTGATGACGTCGTCGCGCGAGACGGTGAAGCCCGGCATCAACCTTCTGGTTTCGCCCGAAGAGGACGATCCGGATCGCGGCGTCGCCAAGATCAAGCTGCTCAAGGCGGCGTTCGAGGATCCGGACGCCGAAATCCCCTGGCAGCAGAAGAAGCGCTTCGACGATTTCGACTATGGCTATGCGCTAACGGTGCACAAGGCACAGGGCTCGCAGTGGAACGAGATCGTGCTGTTCGACGAAAGCTGGGCCTTCAAGGAAACGCGCCAGCGCTGGCTTTACACGGCCATCACCCGGGCCGCAGAACGACTGACCATCGTCAGATAGAAGCGGGGAGACGGAAACCGCGTTTCATTGTTTTTCTGGAGCGGGTGTGGCCTCCTCACTCGTCGGCTGCGCGCCGAGCCATTCCCAGGCAGAAGCTTCGTCCTCGAGCTTGAAATACCTGAATTCGACGGGCGACGAATCGGGCAAGGCGCGTCGCGCGTTCGACGTCCAGTCAGGGGCGCCGATTGCCGCGCAACGGCCAATATGTTCCAATGCCTGGACGGCACCCTTCTTGATGGTCTCATCGGAGATATCCGCCCAGTCGACGCCCTCGTGATCGATTATGCGCACGGCCACGTCGATTCTCTGATGGAGCAAATAGGCCGCCTCCAGCAGGCCGAACAGGTTCTCGGCATCCGCAGCCGAGACATGGCCGACCACATCGATGGCAAAGAGGTCGTCGCGGCTGGTGTCGATGCGGCGAATCGCCGGCACGGATTGGAGGAAATTCAAGGTGGAACCTCCCTTTCGCGGAATATGTTGGCTTCTGGAACACCGGAAAGGCCCTATCTGTTCCCGTCAAAGACGCTATAGATGCGCCGTTTCAAAATGCGTCGCGCCGAAACGAATGAGCGTGGCGCGCCTCGATCGCCTGTTTCACGGACGCCAAATCATGCCCGCCAAGCTTTCTGTCAACCTCAACGCCATCGCCATGCTGCGCAATCGGCGCGACCTGCCGTGGCCAAGCGTGATCGGTGTCGGCCGCCTTGCCCTTGCCGCCGGTGCGCACGGGCTGACGGTGCATCCGCGCCCCGACGAACGTCACACCCGGCATTCCGACCTGCCCGAGATCAGGGCGCTGATCGACGATGAGTTCCCGCAGGCGGAATTCAATATCGAGGGCTACCCAAGCGAGGATTTCCTGGCGCTCGTGGAAAAGCACCAGCCCGAACAGGTGACGCTGGTGCCTGACGATCCCGCGCAGGCAACCTCCGACCATGGCTGGAACTTCGTTGCCGATGCGGCGTTCCTGACGCCGATCGTCAGGCGTCTGAAGAAGGGCGGTTTCAGGGTCTCGCTGTTTTCCGACGCGGATCCCGCCGGCATAGGGGCCGCGCGCGACACGGGCGCCGATCGTATCGAACTCTATACCGGCCCCTATGGCAGCTACCATTCCGATTCCGCTAAAGCGGCCAAGGAATTGGAAAGGTTGGGGAGAACCGCTGACGTGGCATCTGCCGCCGGCCTCCAGGTCAATGCCGGGCACGATCTGACGGTGGCCAATCTGCCCGCGTTGGCAAGGCGCATTCCGGCATTAGCCGAAGTGTCGATCGGACATGGGTTGACAGCCGACGCATTGGAGTATGGCATGGCCGGCACGGTGGGGCGGTTTCTCAGGGCTTGCGGCTGGTAGGGGTAATGCTTCGTATTGGTAGGGCAGCCATCGCGTGCATTTGATAGCGTATCGCAGCATGCATAGAGCACCGCGCGCTTGTCGGAGAGTGGTCGATGGCCCTTGCCAATAGCGGGAGCGAGGCTGAAACCGTCGAGCAATCAGGCCATGGCGGGGTCGAGCAGCACAGCACCAAGGTTCTGATGCTGGGCGCGCTCGGCGTTGTCTATGGCGATATAGGCACAAGTCCGATTTACGCCTTCCGAGAGGCGCTTCACGCTTCGCCTGGTATCGCAACGCGCGTTCACGTGCTTGGCGTGCTATCGCTGATCGTCTGGGCGCTGACGATCATCGTGACCATCAAATACGTCGCCTTCGTGCTTCGTGCCGACAACAAGGGCGAAGGCGGCACGCTGTCGCTGATGTCGTTGGCACGCAGCGCCTATCCCAAAGGCGCCCGGCTGATCCTCGTGATCGGCCTTTGCGGCGCGGCGCTGTTTTTCGGCGATTCGATCATAACGCCGGCCATTTCGGTGCTGTCGGCGGTCGAAGGCCTGACGGTGGTGACCCCGACGCTGGACGCCTATGTGGTGCCGATCACGCTGGTCATCCTTGCCATCCTGTTTTCCGTGCAGCGCTTCGGCACGGGAAAGGTGGCGGCGGTGTTCGGCCCAGTGACGGCACTGTGGTTCCTGGCCATCGGTGTCGCGGGCCTCTGGCACTTGATGGATGATCCATCGATCCTGCTGGCCATCAATCCCTATTACGCGGTCGCCTATCTGGCCTGCACACCCACCGCCGCCTTCGTCACCGTCGGCGCCGTGTTCCTGGCAGTGACGGGGGCCGAGGCGCTCTACGTGGATCTCGGCCATTTCGGACGCAAGCCGATCGTGCTGGCATGGTTTTCCGTGGTGTTTCCCTGCCTGCTGCTCAACTATTTCGGGCAGGGCGCCTTTGTGCTCGCCAATGGCGGAAAGCCGACCAATCCGTTCTTCCAGATGCTGCCCGACTGGGCACTGATGCCGATGGTGGGACTTGCAACGGCCGCGACGGTCATTGCCAGCCAGGCGGTCATTTCGGGTGCTTTTTCGCTGACCCGCCAGGCGGTACAGCTCAATCTTCTGCCACGCATCGAGGTGCAGCATACGTCGGAAATGCAGTCCGGGCAGATCTACATGCCCCGCGTCAACCTGCTCATCGCGTTGGGGGTGATGCTGCTGGTGGTCGGTTTCGGCAGTTCGAGTTCGCTGGCTTCCGCCTACGGCATCTCGGTGACCGGCGAAATGCTGATGACGACGATCCTGCTGTTCGTGGTGATGCGCAAGATGTGGAAATGGAAGCTGGCGCTTGCCCTGGCGCTGACCTTGCTGTTCGGCATCATCGACAGCGGCTTCTTCCTGGCCAATGTCGTGAAGATCGTGGAAGGCGGCTGGGTCTCGATCACCGTTGCCTGCCTGATGGGACTGATCATGTGGACGTGGATACGCGGCAGCCGCTATCTCTTCGACAAGACCCGCCGCAACGAAATCCCGCTCGATTTCCTCGCCGGCAACCTTTTGAAGAAAAAGCCGCAGCTGGTCTCGGGCACCGCCGTATTCCTGACCAGCGATCCGCTCAGCGCGCCGACCGCGCTGATGCACAGCCTGAAGCACTACAAGGTGCTGCATGAGCAGAACGTCATTCTTTCGGTGGTGACCGCCCCCCAGCCGGTGGTGCCCGACAGCGACCGGGTCAAGATGGAGACGGTCAACGAACTGTTCATGCGGGTGACGCTGACTTTCGGCTACATGGAACAGCCAAACATTCCACGCGCGCTGGCGATCTGCCGCAAGCAGGGCTGGAAGTTCGACATCATGACGACGTCCTTCTTCCTGTCGCGGCGCTCGCTCAAGGCTTCGCCCAATTCCGGCATGCCCGTGTGGCAGGACCGGCTGTTCATCGGCCTGGCGCGCTCGGCGGCCGATGCGACGGAGTATTTCCAGATACCCACCGGCCGCGTCGTTGAAATCGGCACGCAGGTCGCCATTTAACAGACACGCGCTTGCCGGGCCGCGGGTCTGCCCTCCGCGAGAAGTCGCCCCGCAAGAGCCGCGCGCTGCCGACCGAGCGCCATAACGCTACGGCACTTGATATTGCACTGCAGCAAGCGTAGAGCACCGCGCGTTTATCGGAGTGTCGTGCATGGCCCTTGCCAATGCTGGTAGTGAGGCAGAACCCGTCGACCAATCGAGCCATCCCGAAATCGAGCAGCACAGCACCAAGGTGTTGATGCTGGGCGCACTCGGCGTGGTCTATGGCGATATCGGCACCAGCCCGATCTATGCGCTCCGGGAGGCGTTGCACGCTTCGTCCGGCAGCGATGTCGCGACCCGTGCCGATATTCTCGGCGTGCTGTCGCTGATCATCTGGTCGCTGACTATTACCGTCACGGTAAAGTACATCATGTTCGTGCTGCGTGCCGACAACCGCGGCGAGGGCGGCGTGCTGTCGCTGATGGCGCTGGCCCGCGGCAGTTTTCCGAAGCGCTCGGCGGTGATTCTCGGCATCGGCATCGTCGGCGCCTCGCTGTTTTTCGGTGACGCGGTCATCACGCCGGCGATTTCGGTGCTTTCGGCGGTCGAGGGCATGAATGTCGTCACCCCCACTTTCCAGCCCTATGTCGTGCCATTGACGCTGGTCATCCTCGCCGTGGTGTTTGCCGTCCAGCGCTTCGGTACCGGCGGCGTTGGGCTGGTGTTCGGCCCGGTGACCGCAGTGTGGTTCCTGGCCATCGGTCTATCCGGCATCAATCACATCATCGTCGATCCGGAAATCCTGTGGGCCGTCAGCCCGCACTATATCGTCGCTTTCCTGATCAATTCGCCCGACGTCGCCTTCGTGACGGTCGGCGCCGTCTTCCTTGCCGTGACCGGCGCGGAAGCGCTCTATGCCGATCTCGGCCATTTCGGCCGCAAGCCGATCGTGCTTGCCTGGCTGGCGATCGTGTTCCCTTGCCTGCTGCTCAATTATGCAGGGCAAGGCGCCTTCATACTGGCGAATGGCGGCGTGGTCGGCCATCCGTTCTTCGAGATGAACGGGGGTTGGACGCTGATCCCGATGGTGGTGCTGGCGACGGCGGCTACCGTCATTGCCAGCCAGGCGGTCATTTCAGGGGCTTTTTCGCTGACCCGGCAGGCGGTGCAGCTCAACATGCTGCCGCGGCTGGAAATCCTGCACACATCGGAAAAGCAGTCCGGCCAGATCTACATGCCGCGCGTCAACCTGCTGCTGGCCCTGGTGGTGATGATGCTGGTGGTCGGCTTCGGCGAGTCCAGCAAGCTGGCCTCGGCCTATGGCATCTCGGTAACCGGCAACATGCTGGTGACGACGGTGCTGCTCTATGTCGTCATGACCCGTATCTGGAAATGGAAGCTGTCGCTGGCGGTCCCGCTGACGGTGCTGTTCGCCTTCATCGACATCGGCTTCTTCGCCTCCAACATCGTCAAAGTGTTCGAAGGCGGCTGGGCGTCGCTGGTCGTGGCCTTCACCATCGTGCTGGGCATGTGGACCTGGGTGCGCGGCAGCCGCTATCTGTTCGACAAGACCCGCCGCAACGAGATCCCGCTCGATTTCCTCGCCGGCAACCTTTTGAAGAAAAAGCCGCAGCTGGTATCCGGCACCGCGGTGTTCCTGACCAGCGATCCGCTCAGCGCGCCGACCTCGCTGATGCACAGCCTCAAGCACTACAAGGTGCTGCACGAACAGAACGTCATCCTTTCGGTGGTGACCGCCCCCCAGCCCGTCGTGCCCGACAGCGACCGCGTCAAGATGGAGACGGTCAACGAGCTGTTCATGCGGGTGACGCTGACCTTCGGCTACATGGAACAGCCCAACATCCCGCGCGCGTTGGCGATCTGCCGCAAGCAGGGCTGGAAGTTCGACATCATGACGACGTCCTTTTTCCTGTCACGGCGCTCGCTCAAGGCTTCGCCCAATTCCGGCATGCCGGTATGGCAGGACAGGCTGTTCATCGGCCTGGCGCGAACGGCGGCGGACGCCACTGAATATTTCCAGATCCCGACTGGACGTGTGGTAGAAATCGGCACACAGGTGGCGATCTGACGAGTTCGATCGTCTCGACCTGAACGGGGAGGGCTGAGATGAGCGGCGAATTGGTGCTTGTCACCGGCGGATCGGGTTTCCTCGGCGCACACTGTATCCTTGCCCTGTTGAAGGCGGGCTATCGCGTGCGGACGACAGTGCGCTCCGCCAAGCGCGAAGCCGACGTTATCGCCATGCTGAAGGCCGGCGGCGAGCCGGGCGACAGGCTCTCCTTTGCCATCGCCGACCTTATGAGCGACGCTGGCTGGCTGCAAGCGGTCGCCGGCTGCGATTATGTCCTGCATGTCGCGTCACCATTTCCGCCTGGCGTGCCGAAGCATGAGGATGACCTGATCATCCCGGCTCGCGAAGGTGCCTTGCGCGTGCTCAGGGCGGCGCGAGACGCCGGCGTCAAACGCGTCGTGCTGACATCGTCCTTCGCGGCCATCGGCTATGGCAAGATGCCGCCCGACGGCCGGCCCTTCACCGAGGAGAGCTGGACCGATCCAACGGCCAAGGTCAGCGCCTATGTGAAGTCGAAGACGCTCGCCGAGCGTGCGGCGTGGAATTTCATCGCCGCCGAGGGTGGCAGTCTGGAGTTGGCGGTCGTCAATCCGGTCGGAATTTTCGGGCCTGTCCTCGGATCAGACCATTCGACGTCCACCGAATTTGTCCAGCGCATGATGAACGGTGCCATGCCGGGATTGCCGCGCCTGTCCTTCGGCGTGGTCGATGCGCGCGACGTGGCCGACCTGCATGTGCGCGCCATGACCAATCCCGCCGCCAAGGGCGAGCGGTTTCTGGCCGTCGCCGGCGATTTCATGACGGTGCGGGCGATCGCGCGGACTGTGAAGACGCGGCTCGGCGCCGCCGCCTCGCGGGTCTCGACGCGGGAGCTTCCCGATTGGCTGGTGCGGGCGGTGGGGCTGTTCAACGCGGAAGCCGCGCAACTGGTGACGGAACTCGGCAAGGTCAAGAACGCCACCAACGCTAAGGCGGTGCGCATGCTCGGCTGGGCGCCGCGCTCACGAGAGGACGCGCTGGCGGCCACCGGAGAAAGCCTGATCCGGCTTGGGTTGGTCAAAACCCCGAAATAGCGCGGCGGGAGAAAGACTTCCCGCCGCGCGCGTTTCAGCCTGCCAGTGCGGCCTTGTTGGCCTCGAGGAACTGCTTCAGCGGTACAGACTTCCGACCGGAAAGCTTTTCGACGGAGTCCGTCACCATGCCGAGGCCGCCAATGCGCGTGGCAGCATCGAAGGACACCAGGAGCTTGGCGATCGGTTCGGGAAGACCAGCTGCCTTCATCCCCTCGGTCAGTGCTTCATCGGAGAGCTGGACGACCTGGATCGGCTTGCCGGTGACTTCGGTGACGAGTGCAGCAACTTCGGCCGAGGTATAAGCCTTCGGGCCAGTCAGCGTGTAAGTCGTACTTTTGGTGTTGCCCGAAGCCAGCCCAGCCGCAATGGCCGCGGCGAGGTCGTCACGCGCGCCATAGGAAATGGCGCCGTCGCCCGCGGACGTATACCAGTGGCCCGAGGCGAGGATCTGCGGCATCGCCATGAACAGGTTCTCGTCATACCAGCCGTTGCGGAAGATCGTGTAGGGGATGCCGCTGGCCTTGATCGCCTGTTCGGTGTCGTAATGGTCGGGCGCGAAGAGCACCGGTGAACCCGGCTCCGTGTTGGGCAGGGAGGTGTAAAGCAGGTGGCCGACGCCGGCCTTGCTGGCCGCAGCGACCGCCGCGAGCTGCTGTTCGCGGCGCTTTCCCTGGATCGCCAGCTCGTTGGTCGAAATGATCAGCGCCCGGTCGGCGCCGGCGAAGGCTTTGGCAAGCGAGGCCTGATCGTCGAAATCGGCCTCGCGAACGGTGATGCCGCGCGCCGACAGGTCGGCAAGATTGGCGGGCGTGCGGGTCGTGGCGATGATCCGCGCCGCCGGTATCTCGAACGTGTCCAGCAGATGGTTGATGACGCTGCGGCCGAGCTGGCCGGACGCGCCGGTGACGAGAAGAGTTGCGGTCATGGAGGATCCTGACATTGCGCCGGAAGGGCGGTTCGGGTGGCGGTCTCAAAAAGAGACCAGCACTAAAATAGGAATTGACCCACTGCCGTAAAGAAGGCAGTTTTTCGGGAGGTAGGCACACGCAGGGAACCAGCCATGGACAGCCGGACCGTCAATCTGAAGTCCAAACTCGAAGTCTACAAAGCGATGACCGACGGCGGAAACATCGCGGATTGCCCGGTCCGCGACGTCATCCAGGGACTCAATGGCAAATGGAGTTCGCTGTTGACGGCGGCCCTTGCCGAGCAGCCCTATCGCTTCGGCGAGCTGCGGCGGCTGGTTCCCGATATCTCGCAGCGCATGCTGACCCAAACGCTCTACGATCTGCAGCGCGACGGCTATGTGCGTCGCGAAGTGTTTCCAACCAAGCCGCCCAGCGTCGAATACAGCCTGACCGACCTTGGGCGATCGATGTTCGACGCTTTGCAGTATCTGTTGCAGTGGGCTGAAAACAACCACGACGCGGTGCGCGACGCGCGCAATGCCTTTGACTCGACGCAGGCTTGAACAGACGGGTAGCGCTCGGCGTCGCGACTTGATTTCATCCGGCGGCTGAAGGATTGTCCCGGCCAGTTGGACTGGGGGCAACGGCATTTCCCACGATATCGCAATTGCAGGCGCCGGTCCGGCCGGGCTGGCCACGGCGCTCTATCTCAAGCGTGCCGGGCATAGGGTCACCATCTTCGAGCGCTTCGAGGAACAGAAGCCGGTCGGCTCCGGGTTGATCCTGCAGCCGACAGGGCTGTCGGTGCTTGCCGATCTCGGCCTGCTGGACGACATATTGGCGCTCGGCGCCGCATAGACCGACTGCATGGCGCCGACGCCTCGACCGGCCGCACTGTGCTGGACGTCCGCTACGACGCTCAGCACAGCGACCGCTTCGGCTTGGCGGTGCACCGGGCGGCCCTATTCGGCGTGCTTTTCCGTGCGGCGCGACGCGAGGCGATTCCCATCGAAACCGGCGTCGAAATCGAGACCCTGGAGACCGGCGAACGGGCCATGCTGATCCGCGGTTCCTGGCCTCGATGGTGGCCGGCACGGTGATCGATCCGTTCAGGCGGGCTGGGCTTGCCGAAGCGCGGTGGCCGGATCGCCTTGCCGAATGAGACTCGAGAGAAAAGACTCCTTCGCCCGCAGGAAAGCATGCAGGCGCTGCGGATAGTCGGGCGCGACGGCGCCCTTGATCGAAGTGCGTTCGCTCAACGCCTCGCGCCAGGCCTGGACAAGCGGCTTGCCGTCCAGGATGCCGAAATCGCCGATGCGGTCGAAGGCGTCGAGGTAGCGAAAGACCGGACCGTAAACTGCATCGACGAGGGAAAAGCGGCTGCCAGCGAACCATGGCCTGCTCCGCAGGGTATCGTCAGCGAGTTCAGCCTCAAGGCGGCCAAACATCGCCGACAGCGCACTGGACTCGGCGAGGAAGCCGGCCTCGCTCGGCGCTGAATAGAACCGGCCGATGGCGTTGAGGATGGCTGAGCCGTACTCGATCCAGGCGCGGTGCCGGGCGCGGGCATAAGGGTCGGCCGGGTGGAGCGGATTGGCCTGTGTTTCCTCGAGGAATTCGAGGATGACCGCGGATTCGAAGATCATCGTCTCGTCGCCATTTTGCTGTACGCGCAGCAGTGGCACCTTGCCGAGCGGGGAGATCGCCTTGAACCAGTCCGGCTTGTTGGCGAGGTCGATGTCGACGCGTTCGAACGGGACGCCCTTCTCGGCCAGCGAGATCGCCGCACGCTGGACATAGGGGCAAAGGGGGTGGCTGACGAGACTGAGGGTGTCGGGATGTTGCATGGGGATATGCCTCTCGATATCGATGCAATCGCATCTATGTAGATGCACTTGCATTGATCGTCAAGCTTGATGCAATTGCATCTATCTCTTATGGTGCAGCCATGACAGAGATGCCTTCGCCGGATGCAATCAAGGTCTGGGCTCGCCTGATGCGGGTTTCGCGCCAATTGATGGAACGCGCCGAGGAGGCTCTGAAGGAGGGCGGCCTGCCGCCGCTTGCATGGTACGACGTGCTGCACGAGCTTGCCGAGGCCGGCGAGGGCGGCTTGCGGCCGTTTCAACTGATCGAGCGCACCCTTTTTGCGCAATACAACATCTCGCGGCTGTTGGCCCGGCTCGAGACCGACGGTCTGGTCGAAAAACTGCCGGTGGCCGATGACGGTCGTGGGCAAACCATCCGCATCACGGCCAGGGGACGTGAGACGCGCCGCCGGATGTGGGCGGTCTACGGACGTTCGATCGCCGAACTGGTGGGTGGCAAGCTTTCATCGGATGAGCTGAGCATGATCTCGGAACTGCTTGGCCAGCTGCGCCATCCGCCCGCCGCGGACTGATCTCTGTCGTGTATTCGGAATCAGAGTAGCCGGAACGGTCGGCTGGGCAAAACCTGACCTCCGCCCAGACCGACGAGTCCAAAAATTGATTTGACGATCTCGTGCTGCGGCGCGCTCAGGAAATTCGACTGAACATGGACTTCATCGGGTTTGCGCCAGATCAGAAGCGGGTATCCGAGCCGCAAGGATTTCGGCAAAGCGGTGGGGCCACGCATTTGCAGCGTGACGCCCCAGTTGTGGACTGGCCGTGCGCTCACGACATCCATCCATCTGACCGACAAACCAGAGCGATTGTCGATCAGGCTCTGTTTGTCGATAATCAAGACTGGTTCATTCGATCGGGCGTCCTGGAAGCAAAAAAGCGCGGCAGCCGATGAAAGCGGGACCATCCCAAGGGCGAAAAGTCCAAACAGTGTCAGCGCTATGTTTTCAAAAAATGTGTGGTGGGGCGTGCCGAGAAACAACGTCAATGCGGCAATGGCCATTATCAGCGTAACAAATGTCCAGAAAGCGCCGACAAAGACGGTCATTCGTCTGTTCACATACGCTGTAATCGGAAGCTGGACCGATACCGGGGAGACCACGGACTTCCGGAAAGTAGGCTCCCCTGGAATGACAATGAATTGGTCAGGGTCGGATGCTGTCACAGCTCTGCCATCGCTCGTCGGAACTCAAGTTGCGCTTGGTCAAGAATAGCTTTTCGGCATTACGGTAAGATTTACAACAAGCATGGCTTTGTAGGTTTCGATCCGTTCTACAGCAGATCGCTGCATCGAAGGTGCTGGCGGTTCTCGCTGCGGCGAAAGGGCTTGCGTACGCCGACGCAATACGTCATAGAAGTGGCGAACCGTAACGTACGGTACGGATTGCCGAAATTGACTGGCTTGGCCGTTCGCGAGGGAAGAACGTGTTGCACAGCGTGCCCGACATCGACAACAGCGAGACGCTGACGGAGCGGCAGCAGGCCGTCCTGGATGCGGCTTTGCGGTTGCTGGTCGAGGACGGCGACAACCTGACCATGGCCGCCGTCGCGCGGCGAGCGAGCTGTTCGAAGGAAACGCTCTACAAATGGTTCGGTGACCGCGACGGCCTGCTGACCGCGACCGTGCAGTGGCAGGCGTCCAAGGTGCGGGTGGCGCAGGTCGACGGCAAGGGGCTCGACCTTGCCTCGCTGACGGCAAGCCTCGAGCGATTTGCCTGCGACTGGTTGAAGGTGATCTCCAGCGATACCTCGATCGCGCTTAACAGGGTGGCGGTCGGTCATGCAGGATCGGGCAAGGACAATCTCGGCGCCGTCGTGCTGGAGAATGGGCGCTTTGCACTGGCCAAGAGGCTGAAGCCGGTGCTGGAAGCCGGCTGGCAGGCCGGGCTCCTTGATTTTGCGGATGCCGAAACGGCGTTTCGCACCTTTTTCGGGCTGGTTGGCCGGGATGTGCAGATCCGTCTGCTGCTCGGTGACCGGCTGGAATTGACTGAGGCGGCGATCGGCGGCGATGCCATCCGCGCGACGCAACAGTTTCTCGCTCTTTTCGGAGCAAAAACCGGGCCGCAAGGCCCATAGAGCCGGATGATTTCAGGTCAAATCGACCTGAAATCTGAATCCGGCTCTACATCAAGAGATGGAGCATGATGTCGTCCGAAAACCGCTTCACACTTTTCGGCATCATGCTCTCTTCAAAACGGGAAGGAAGTAAAATGCGTGTCTATTACGATCGTGATGCCGATCTCAACCTGATCAAGGGCAAGAAGGTCGCCATCATCGGCTATGGCAGCCAGGGCAGGGCGCATGCGCTCAACCTCAAGGATTCCGGCGCCAAGGAGATCGCCATCGGCCTCAAGGCCGGCTCGGCGACCGCCAAGAAGGTCGAGGCCGACGGGCTCAAGGTGATGAGCGTCGCCGACGCCGCCAAATGGGCCGACCTGATGATGATGGCGACGCCCGACGAACTGCAGGCCGACATCTACAAGAACGAAATCGCACCGAACATCCGCGACGGCGCCGCGATCGCCTTCGCGCATGGCCTCAACGTGCATTTCGGCCTCATCGAGCCGAAGTCGACCGTCGACGTCGTCATGATCGCGCCGAAGGGCCCGGGCCACACGGTGCGCGGCGAATACCAGAAGGGCGGCGGCGTGCCGTGCCTGGTCGCCGTCAACCAGGACGCCTCGGGCAATGCGCTCGACCTCGCTCTGTCCTACGCCTGCGGCGTCGGCGGCGGCCGTTCGGGCATCATCGAGACCAATTTCCGCGAGGAATGCGAGACCGACCTGTTCGGCGAGCAGGTCGTTCTGTGCGGCGGCCTGGTCGAACTGATCCGCGCCGGCTTCGAGACGCTGGTGGAAGCCGGTTACGCGCCGGAAATGGCCTATTTCGAGTGCCTGCACGAGGTCAAGCTGATCGTCGACCTGATCTATGAAGGCGGCATCGCCAACATGAACTACTCGATCTCCAACACCGCCGAGTGGGGCGAATATGTCTCGGGTCCGCGCATCATCACCGCCGAGACCAAGGCCGAGATGAAGCGCGTGCTGAAGGACATCCAGACGGGAAAATTCACCTCGGAATGGATGCAGGAATACCGCGCCGGCATGTCGCGCTTCAAGGGCATCCGCCGCATGAACGACAGCCACCAGATCGAGGAGGTCGGCGCCAAGCTGCGCGCGATGATGCCGTGGATTTCCAAGAACAAGCTGGTCGACAAGGCCAAGAACTGAGCGATCCAGGCTCGACCATGAAAAACGGCGCCGCGTGGCGCCGTTTTTTACTTCAGATAGCCAGGTTCGGTTACAGCTCAACCGTAAGGCGACCGGCACTGCTGGCGCGGGCCGTTGTAGGGCTGGAACGTGTTGTCCCAGGCTCGATACGACCGGTACCTGTTATAGCACCACTGGACATGGGCGCTGGAAAGCCGACCCGCACGGTAGTAGCGATGCGGGTGATAGTACCGCGGATAGGAGTCATAGTAATAGGGATCATAATAGTTGTTATAGGCCAGGCTGCCCAATCCAAGGCCGAGGCCTAGACCCAAAATGGCTGCGTCACCATCATCGAAGTTTCGACGATGATGCCGCCACCGCCAGTTGTTATTGCCATTCCAGTTGCCGCCGTTCCAGTTACGGGAAAAATGACGTTGACCGCTGAAGTTGCCGGAGCGGAATCTGAAGTCGCCGCCGCCGTTGCGCCAGCGCCAGATCGGGCGATCGTTACCGCCGGCCCAGCTGTCGCGGACGGGGATGATCTGCGGCGCGGGCGTCGCGGTTGCGGTCGAGAGATCGGGTTGCAGGATCGGGCCGGCGAGCGACGGCACCGTCAGCCCCGCAACAAGGCCGAGGCTTATCAGCCCGGACCGGAAGGAAGAAAAGAGCGGTTTCATTTCACTCTCCAAGGAGTAAAGGCCCCACGCCGACACCCGGGAAGAGACCTATTGATGGGACTTTTCCTATGAACGGAAGATGAACGGAAAGGTTCCGTCAACCATGACGGGCATGCGCCTTGACTCTTGTGTTGGCTGTCGCTTGCAGGCAAAGGTCAGGGCATGTCGCTGCGCCTTGCCACCTTCAATGTCGAGAACCTGATGAACAGGTTCGATTTTTCCGGCTATCGCAACCAGCTCAACGAAGACCGGACGCTGGCGCTGTTCGATATCCGGAGCGAGGCCGAATACAGGATGCTGGAACAGGCGCGCGCCATCGCGCAATCCGACGATACGCGCCAGCTGACGGCGCTGGCCATCGCCGCCACCCGTGCCGACATCATCTGCATGCAGGAGGTCGACAACATCGAGGCCCTGAAGGCCTTCGAATATGGCTATCTGTTCAAGATGGTGGGGCAGGGTTACCGCCAGAAATACACAACATCGGGCAATGATTCGCGCGGCATCGATGTCGCCCTGATGATGCGCAACGAAACCGCGCAGGGACAGCCGATCGAATTCGTGCGCATGACCAGCCACGCCTATGTCACCTACGAGCAGTTCGGGTTGCACACGCCGGAGCTTGCAGCCCTCGGCAACCAGGCCAATGAACGCATCTTCCGGCGCGACTGCCTGGAAGTCGATGTCACCGTGGGCGGTGTGCCGCTGACGCTCTATCTCGTGCACTTCAAGTCGATGGGGTCGCCCCGCAACGGGTTCGACGGACGCGAAGCGACGATGCCGGTGCGCATCGCCGAGGCGCAGGCCGTGCGGCGCATCATCGAGGAGCGTTTCGGTGTGGATCATGCGGCCGACAGCGCTGGGCGATCTGCGGCGACATGAACGACTACCGTCAGCGCGTGAAGATCGCCGGCGATGAGATCGACGGCTACCGTTTCCAGGTGGTCGACGAGAACCTGTCGTGCATCAATGTGCTGACAGCGGGCGGCTTCTGCGAAAACGTCGTCGAGCGGCGGCCGGAAATGAACCGATGGAGCTTCTATCACACACGCGGGCCGCAAGAGCGGCATCTGTGCCAACTCGACTACATCCTGCTGTCGAAGGGGCTGGCGGCGAAGAACGCCACCGCGGTACCCGACATCATCCGCAACGGCCAACCCTGGCGCACGATCTTTCCCGCCGGCCAGGAAGTCGAGCGCTTCCAGCGCACCGGCTGGGATCGGCCCAAGGCTTCGGACCATTGCCCGGTGGCGATCACGTTGGACATGGTCTGATGGGCAGGATGTGGGCAGGATAGGGCCTGAGCCGACATGAGTTTTGATCTTCCGCGCAATGTCATCCTGCCGGTCGACGCCATCGATGTGCGCCTCGATGCCGGACCGCATCCCTTCGCGGTGGATAATGCCGAGGCGATCGCCGAGAACTGGCGGCAGGAGATAGCGGCCAATCCGGCGCTGTTCGATGGCACGGTGGTTCTGCTTTCAGAACTTGCCTATCGCGACCGCAGCCTCGTTGGCCGCTGCCATGCGGTCAACTACTCGACCTTCATGCTCTGGCGCAAGCGACGGGAAAATTCCGGCGCCGAGCACGCCTATGGCCATGCCATGCTGGTGGCCGGGGACAATGCGCTGGTGGCGATCCGCATGGGACGACACACAGTGGGTGCCGGCAGCGTCTATTTCGCCGCCGGCTCGTTCGAGCCGATCGATTTCCGTGATGGGCTGGTCGATGTCGATTTCAACATGATCCGCGAGGTGCGTGAGGAGACCGGCCTCGACCTGTCGGATGCCAGGCGCGGCGTGCGCTGGCACGCCCTGTCGGCGGCAAGCGGCACCGTCATCTTCCGCCGTTATCACGTGGACGAGCCTGCCAACGAGATTGCGCGCCGAATCTCGGCCTTCGTCGCCACCGAAGCCGATCCGGAGATCGAGGGACCGGTGGTGATCCGCCATGCCGGCGACCTGCCGGACGGGTTGTCGCGGCACATGAAGCCGCTGATCGAGTGGCATTTTTCGAACGAAGGCTAAATCGTTAGTACCCTGGGCGTGCGTCCTGCCGAAGAGTGCCGAGAGATTGCGCTGTGATAGCGAATTTGATAAAATGCTATCAACGATGTCACTATAGGTGGACTGCTATCGATGAGCGCCGTCACTATCCGCAATTTGCCAGAGGAAACGCTCCGGGCCTTGAAGGTGCGGGCCGCGCATCACGGCCGCAGCACTGAAGCCGAAATGCGTGAAATCCTGGAAACGGCCGTGCGGCCGGCCAATCGGGTCAAGCTCGGCTCGCTGCTCGCCGCCATCGGCCGCGAGGCCGGATTGTCGGATGGGGACGTCGATGCCTTGCAGCAGCTCCGCGACAAAACACCGGGCGGGCCGGTGAGATTCGAATGATCCTCATCGACACCAATGTCATTTCCGAGCCGTGGAGACCTGCACCCGATCCCCGCGTCATCGGGTGGATCGACGCCCAGGCGGTCGAAACCCTGTATCTCTCGGCTGTCACCGTAGCCGAGTTGCGTTTCGGCATCGCGGCGATGCCTGCCGGCAAGCGCCGCACGATCCTGCAGGATCGTCTCGAGCAGGACGCGTTGCCGCTGTTTGCTGGCCGCATTCTGCCCTTCGACCTCGATGCGTCGCGCGCCTATGCCAACCTCATGGTACAGGCGAGAGCCGCGGGCAAGGCGATCGGCAACGCGGACGGCTACATCGCGGCGACGGCCGTAGCGCACGGTCTCACGATCGCCACACGCGACACCGGTCCATTCGCGGCCGCCGGGTTGAACACCGTCAATCCGTGGGAAGCAGCGATATAACCGGGCGTTCCTAAGCCATAGGCAAGCAATAGATCAGAAGACCGGCCGGCGTGTCGACGCTTACTCGTGCCTTAGCGCGTCGATCGGGTCGAGCCTGGCGCCGCGCAGGGCCGGGAAGAAGCCGAACACCATGCCGATCAGCGCGGAGAAGCCGACGGCGAGCAGGATGACGGCCGGGCTCGGCGCGAAGGGTATGGTCAGGGTCATCGAGGCGAGGCCGGCCAGCGCCAGGCCAATCAGGATGCCGATGATGCCGCCGAGCAGCGACAGCACCGTCGCCTCGACCAGGAACTGGATGAGGATGTGCTTTTCATGCGCGCCGATGGCGAGCCTGATGCCGATCTCGCGGGTGCGCTCGGTGACCGACACCAGCATGATGTTCATGATGCCGATGCCGCCGACAAGCAGGCTGACGCCGGCGACCGCACCCAGCATGCCGGTCATGGTGGTGGTGGCGCTGGCCATGGCATCGGCGATCTGGGTCATGTCGCGGATGCCGAAATCGCTCTCGCGGTCGGGAGTTATGCGGCGCGCATCGCGCAAAATGTCCTCGACGCGCGGCTGCAATTCGGTGGTCGGCGTGCGGTCGTCGGCGGCGATGTAGATGTTGTCGATATCGCGGTTGCCGGCGATGCGGCGCTGATAGGCGGCGAGCGGCATCAGCACGACATTGTCCTGGTCCTGACCGAAGCCGGTATAGCCCTTGGGTTCGAGCAGGCCAACGATCTTGCAGGAGGTGCGGTTGACGCGGATGATTTCGCCCTCGGGATCGCCGGCGCCGAAGAACTGCTGGCGCACCGTCTCGCCGATCAGGCACACGCCGGTGCCCGAGCGGGTTTCGGAATCGCTGAACGGACGGCCGGACACCAGCTTCCAGTCGCGCGCGTCGAGATAGGCGCTGTCGGTGCCGGTAACGCCTGAAGTCAGGCTTTCGGTGCCGAAGATGACGCGGACCTGCTTTTGCGAGGCCGGCGAAATGGCGCGCGCGCCGGTGAGATGCGCAACCAGCGCCGCCAGGTCCTTTTCCGCCAGCGGCCGCACCGCCTGGTCGAGCCCGCCCGGACCGCCGGGACCGGCTGGGCGCCCGGCTCGCACGACCAGCAGATTGCTGCCGAGCTTGGAAATGTCGGCCTTGACCTTTTGCGTGGTGCCGGAGCCGATGGTCAGCATGGCAATGACGGCGGCGACGCCGATGACGATGCCGAGCAGCGTCAGGAACGAGCGCAGCACGTTGCGGCGGATCGAGCGCAGCGAGAGGCGGACGGTTTCCCAGATCATGGTTATGCCGTCTCCAGTTTCGCGGTGTCGGAGGCGACGTGGCCGTCGAGGAAGCGGATGGTGCGCTCGGCATATTCGGCGACATCGGCCTCGTGTGTGACCATGGCGATGGTCAGGCCAAGCTCCTTGTTCAGCTTCGTCAGCAACTCCATGATCTCATGGGTGCGAGCCGTGTCGAGATTTCCGGTCGGCTCGTCGGCGACGAGCAGCGTCGGCCTGGTGACGATGGCGCGCGCGATCGCGACACGCTGCTGCTGGCCGCCGGAAAGTTCCGCCGGCGTGTGATGCTCGCGGCCGACGAGGCCGACCTGGGCCAGCGCCTGCATGGCAAGGTCGCGGCGCTCGCGGGCGGCGACGCCGCGATAGATCAGCGGCAGTTCGACATTCTCGGCCGCGGTGGTGCGGGCCAGCAGATTGTAGCCCTGGAAGACGAAGCCGACATAGAGGTTGCGCAGCATGGCGCGGCGGTTGCGGTCGAGCCGGCCGGCATCGACGCCCATGAAGGAGTAGGTTCCGGCCGTCGGCGTGTCGAGGCAGCCGATGATGTTCATCGCCGTCGACTTGCCGGAGCCCGACGGGCCCATGATGGCGACGAATTCGCCGCGCCGGATGGCAAGGTCGACGCCGGCCAGCGCATGCACCTTGGCTTCGCCCTGGCCGTAGCTCTTCCAGACCTTGTCGAAGGTGATGAGGGGCGCGCCCACGGCCACGGCCTCAGCTCCGCGACTGCGAGGCGGTGATGATCTGCGCGCCTTCCTCCAGGCCGGAGGTGATCTCGGTCAGTTCGCCATCGGTCGAGCCGATCTTGACGTTGACCGGATGCGGCCGGCCGTTCTCCAGCACATAGAGCGTGCGAGAACCATCGGTCGGTGGCTTCGCCGCCTGGCGCTGGCGGTTGGGGCGGCCCATGCGGCCGGTGAACAGGTCGCTGAGGCTCCAGCCGCGCGCGGCCTGCTGCGCCGGGCGGTAGCGGAAGGCGCCGGCGGGCACGGTGAGCACATCCTTGGCCTGCCGGGTGACCACCGAAACGGTAGCGGTCATGCCCGGGCGCAGCAGAAGTTCGCTGTTGTCGACCTCGAGCCGCGCATTGTAGGTGACGACGCCATCCGTCGTGACCGAGGCATAGGAGATGTCGCGGATTTCGGCATCGAACGGCCGGTCGGGGAAGGCGTCGACGGTGAAGCGGGCGTGCTGGCCTGACTTGACCGCACCGATGTCGGCTTCGTCGACCGCCGCCACCAGCTCCATGTTCCTCAAATCCGCGGCGATGATAAACAGCACCGGCGCCTGCAGCGAAGAGGCTACCGTCTGGCCGGGGTCGACCGAACGGGTCAGCACGATGCCATCGATCGGCGCGTAGATGGTGCTGTTGGCGAGGTCGGTCTGCTGCGATTTCAGGTCGGCATTGGCGATGGCCAGATTGGCCGCGGCGCTGTCGAGCGCCGCCCTGGAGCGGTCGCGCGTCGCGGTCGCCGCCTCGAGTGACTGGTCGGTGGCCATGCCGCGCTTGGTCAACGCGGCCGCGCGGACAAGCGCGCTTTCGTTCTCGGCCAGCGTTACCTTGGCGTCCTCGACATTGGCAGCCGCGGCTTTCGCGGACGCTTCGGCTCGTTCGATCTGGACCTGCAGCTTGGCGGTGTCGAGCGCCGCCAGCACGTCGCCCTTCTTCACCTGCTGGTTCTCATTGACCGCGACCGAGCGTATGATGCCGGAGAGCTGGCTTGATATGTCGACTTGGGTGAGCGGCTGCAGCGTGCCCGTCGCCGACACCTGGACGGTAAGGTCGGCCTTGGCCGCCGGCACTGTCGTGTAGTCTATCCTGGTCGGCGTGCCGGCGTACCATTGATAGCCCGCAAAAGCCGCGACGAGGACGATCAGCGCCAGCAACGCATAGAGCCAGCCACGCCGGCGCGTCTTGCGCAGACCTTGTCTGTCGAGTCCAAGCGCCGTCTCGATGGCGGAATCCGATTCCGTCTTTGGCAGATTGACAATCTGGTCCACGTCGGACCCCTGTGATGCGTAATGTCCCTATCTGTGCACAGATCAGGCTTACCGGTTCAAATATCAAATTAAATTTCGCCCATGTTGGGATTGAGGCAGGAATGCAAACCCGGAATTACTTGCTTTACGATGTGTTTACGACCCAGCGACTGGCCGGCAACCCGCTGGCGGTGGTGTTGGATTGCAAAGGTCTGGACACCGCCGCGATGCAGGCCATCGCGCGCGAGTTCAACCTGTCCGAATCGGTATTCGTGCTGCCGCCTGATAACCCAAAGCACCGAAACCGCATCCGCATCTTCACGCCCGACTATGAAATGCCATTCGCGGGCCACCCGACGGTGGGCTCGGCTATCGCGCTGGCGGAACTGGCCGGTGAGGGTGGAGCCGGCATCTTCGTGCTGGAAGAAAACATCGGTCCGGTGCGTTGCGCGGTCAGCAAGCACGATGGCGCCACCTTCGCCGAATTCGACCTGGCGAAACTGCCGGAGCCGTTGAAGCTCGATGCCGATCCGGAGGCGGTCGGGGCGGCGCTTGGCCTGGCGCCGCACGAGATCGGCTTCGAGAATCACCGTGTCGCCTTCTGGTCGGCGGGCGTGCCCTATGTGACCATTCCGGTCGCCAACCTCGAGGCGGCGGGCCGGATCAGGCTGGACAACCAGGCGTGGTCGGAACTGGCACCGCGCAAGACCGAATGGGCCTTCGCCAGTCCGTACGTCTATTGCCGCGAGACGGTGAATCACGAAAGCGCTTTTCATGTGCGCATGATCGTGCCCGGCACGCCGTCCTATGAGGACCCGGCGACGGGCTCCGCTGCGGCCGCTTTCGCCGGCGCCATCATGCATTTCGACGGCCCGACGGACGGGGTTTCGCAGCTATGGATCGAGCAGGGACTGGAGATGGGGCGGCCATCGCGCATCCGCCTCGAACTGACCGTACAGGGTGGAAAACTGGCGTCCGCGCGCATTGGCGGCAATGCGATCAAGGTGGCGGAAGGCAAGCTTTTCGTTTGACCGGGAGAGGCCTCGGTCGATTTGTCGGGAAATGATTCCAGCAGGGCTGGACAGGATCGGCATCGGCGGCTATATGGCCGCCAACGCCGGTTTTTGCCGGCCGAGTGGGTGCGTAGCTCAGTTGGTAGAGCAGCTGACTCTTAATCAGCGGGTCCACAGTTCAATCCTGTGCGCACCCACCAAATTCTAACAAAATCAATTTGTTGGACGAGGTGAGGGACCCTGGTGGATGCAGGCGGAAGTCCGTGTCCGCTCTATGTCCAGATATTTTGAGCCAGCACCGAAATTGCATGCTGGATCTAGATGCGCGTCATGCCGTTCTCCCGGCTGCCAAAATGTCGCGCTGGCGGCGGCCGATCTGTGCTTGGCCCTTGGTTTGATCCACGGCCCACTTCGATGATTCCCACTAGTGCGCGAATAAACTCAACCATATCGTTTGCGGTGATGGCTGCCTTGTCGGGGTTTTGCCCGATGTGCTCGGCTGCTTCGCAGCATGAACGGCGGATGAGATCGTAGTGTGTATCCCTTTCGTCCTCCGGCAACGCCGCCAACTTCATGGCTCGGTTATAAATCAACCGCAGCAATAGTTCGAGAGCTGCTCCGACACTCATGCGTTTGCTCCGCATTGGTCGAGCGTCCCGGCGCCTGAGGGCGCGCGTTTGGAACGTCCGATGAGGAGGTGTTTCCCGTCCCCGTATGCAAGGCTGCATCACAGCCGTTAATATATTCTTTCTTGCTAATGTAAGTTCGCGGGAGCCTGCAGAAAGGCCGAGCGGCGCCCGGCGCTTCTTCTTGCGGTCGAAATTTCAGTAGGCCCGAGCCAGGAAATCGCGAGCCCCCCTTGGGGGCATCCGAAAATTTATGAGGATTTGTACACAAGGCGTCCGCGCATGGGCGCATCATATCGCGAGGATGTCGGGCAACGCCGCACTGCCCGTGCGTTGGGCCCATGACGCAAAACGAGATCGCTGGCTATATGGACAAGGCTGGACCGTCCTTCGGTTCACGGGTACCGAAATTCACGAGAATTTGGATCGTTGTCTCGACGAAATATGTACGTTGGTCGGCGTTGAGCGCTTGAACAGGCCTCAGTGATGAACCAGGTGGGGTGGCTGGGCTGCAGGTGCCTTACTGCGCCGGTTTGCCGATGCTGGCCTTGAACTTGACCTTCATGGCGATCTGCCCGGTCACTGTCATCTGCGATCCCGCAGCACCTCCCATGCTGCGATCCCTGGCGTTGACGTTCGTGGTCACGCTGGTGACCTCGCATGTGTCGGCAACGGTATCGAGCACCATGGCGCAACTGCCGGCCGCGACCTTGTAGAATGAACGCAGCGCGGTTTGCTGCTGCGCCGCGACATCCTCGTCGTCCTTGACGGGAAGGGTCATGGTCAGACTGGATTGGATTTTGGCCAGCCCGTCGTCGCCGGCGCGCCGGAAGCGGCCATTCTCATCGACATACTGCGAAAAAGCCGGCGCAACAGTGCCGCAAAGCAGCGCAATGATAGTTATCGCCTTCAAATACATCGTCTGATCTCCACATGAGATTTACTGGTCTCATGAAACAATCAAAACGGCGTTATTATTTTGGCTCAATCACGTTGAAAGTTTGACGGATTACTTCTCCGACACCCCCGCCTCGGCAAAGCTTGCCATTCTCGCATGGCACTCCAGCGCCGAGCGCACGATGTTGACGGCCAGGCAGGCGCCGGAGCCTTCGCCGAGCCGCATGCCGAGATCGAGCAGCGGCGGCAGGGCGAGCGCTTCGAGCAGGCCGCGATGGCCCGATTCGGCGGAGACGTGTGCGGCGATCGTATGAGCAAGGCCGGTCGGGTGCAGTTTCGCCAGCGGCGCGGCGGCGGCGGTGCAGACGAAGCCATCGAGCAGCACGGGTATGCCCAGATGCCGCGCGGCGAGCGTGGCGCCGAAGATAGCGGCGAGTTCGCGCCCGCCAAGGGAGGCTGCGATCGCCAGCGGATCGGCAAGGGCTGCGGCGTGGCGCTTCAGGCCGGCTTCGATGGCGACCACCTTGCGCTTCAGGCCGGCATCGTCGACGCCGGTGCCGCGTCCGGTCCATTTTTCGGCACCGCCGCCGAACAGGGCAGCCGAAATGGCGGCGGCCGGCGTGGTGTTGCCGATGCCCATTTCGCCAAAGCAGACGAGGTCGATGTCTTTGGTCACCGCGTCATGGCCTGCGGACACTGCGGCGAGAAAAGCTTTCTCGTCCATCGCGGATGTCTGCGTGAAGTCGCCGGTCGGATGGTCGAGGTCGAGCGGGATGACGTCGAGCTCGGCGCCGGCGATGCGGGCGAGCTGGTTGATGGCGGCACCGCCGCCGGCAAAATTGGCCACCATCTGCACGGTGACTTCCGAAGGGTAGGCCGACACGCCTTGCGCGGTGACGCCGTGGTTGCCGGCGAAGACGAAGACTTTCACGCGGTCGAGCTTCGGCATGTCACGGCCTTGCCAGCGCGCCAGCCAGACGGCGATCGATTCGAGCCGGCCGAGGCTGCCTTGCGGCTTGGTCAGTGTATCCTGGCGGCGGGCAACGGCATTGGCCGCGGCCTCGCTGCCGGCTGGCAGGTCGAGACAGGCTTCGCGCAGTTCATCGAGGGATTTGAAGGGCATGGGGGCAAGGTCTCCAGAAGGGAATCAGGTCGAGGGGGTCAGGAAAGAGCTACGGAAGCGACGAGAAGCACTACGATTTCGCTCAATTGCTGCAAGGCGCCAACCGTGTCGCCGGTCTGGCCATCGATCTGGTTGAGGCAAAGGGCGTGGAAGGCAGCAAACAGCAGGCCAAGGAGGATGAGCGCGGCGATGGCGCCGCCGGGGCCAAGCAGGAGCAGCGGAATAGCGCCGATCACGGCGCCGGCAATTGCCATTTCGAGCGAGACGGCGCCGGCCCCGGCCGACAGGCCGTCGGACCGCGCCGCCGGCAAGAGATGCATGAACGCGCCGAGCACGCCGCGCGAAGCCGCATGCGCCGCCGCCAGAGCGAAGAGGGCTTGCGTGGGATCGGGGAGTTCCGAAAGCGTGCTCCAGCGGATCAGCAGTGACAGCGCCAGCGCCATGGCCCCATAGGCGCCGATGCGGCTGTCACGCATGATCTCGAGCTTGCGTCCGCGCGACTTGCCGCCACCGAAGCCGTCGGCGACGTCGGAGAGCCCATCCTCGTGCAGGCAGCCTGTGGTGAGCACGGTTGCAACAAGGGCAAGCGCCGCCGACGGTCCTATGGCAAGGCCAAAGCGTTCCGCCGTGGCAAAGACGATGGCGCCGATCAAGCCGACGACGAGGCCGGCAATAGGAGCGGCCCAGATCGCGGCGGAGAGGCTGCGGCCACGAAAATCGAACACGGGCAGCGGCAGGCGCGTGAAGAAGACCAGGCAAAGGGCGATGTCGTCGAGGACTTGCCGAGGTGACAGGGTGATTCTTCGGAACTTCATGGTTCTAGGCCCGCGCGATGGCGTGGAAGAAGGTGCCGCTGACATGGCCACGCCGGTAGCCGGATGCGCCGAGCGGATTGCCCTGGCCGTCGGCGAGGTCTGCAAGCGGCTCGTCATTGCCGGTCGCCGTCATCTGCGCATAGTGGAATTCGTGCCCCCGGATCAGCGCGCCTTGCGGCCCCAGCGGACAGTCGGTGCGCAGCCGTGCCTCGCGATAGCCGAGGTTCATCTTGCGTCTGGCGAAGCTGGTGGAATGGCCGAGCAGGCCGAGCATGCGATGCGTTTCGCCGGAAGCATCCTCCAGCACTTCACCAAGCACCATGAAGCCACCGCACTCGCCATGGATCGGCTTTGTCGTGGCGAAACGTGCCATTCCCGCGTGGAAATTCGTGGCAGCTGCGAGTTTGCCGGCGTGAAGCTCGGGATAGCCACCGGACAGCCAGCAGACATCGCAATCCTCGTCGGGCGCTTCATCTGCGAGCGGCGAGAACGGAACGATCTCCGCGCCGGCCTTGCGCCAACAGGCGGCGACATGCGGGTAGAGGAAGGTGAAGGCGGCATCCTCGGCCAGCGCGATGCGCTGACCAGGCGGCCGCAGCGCGTCGGCGAAGTCGCCAACCGCCGGGGCGAGGGGTGCTGCCAGCGCCATGACAGCGTCGAGGTCGAGCGACTTCTCGGCCATGTCGGCGAGCCGGTCGAGATGCGCCATCAGGTCATCATATTCGCCGGCCTGGACGAGGCCGAGATGGCGTTCGGGCAAATTGAGCGAGGGGTCGCGCAAAATAGCGCCGACGACGGGCAGGCCGATCGCCTCGATGGCGTCGCCGGAGAGCCGCCGGTGGCGCTCGCTGCCCAGCCGGTTCAGCACGACGCCCGCCATGCGCACATCCGGATCGTAAGTCGCAAAACCCTTGGCGACGGCCGCCGCCGTGGTCGACTGGCCCGATACGTCGAGCACCAGCAGCACCGGCAGGCCGTAAAGCCGGGCGAGATCGGCGGCGGAACCGGTGCGCCCCGGCGAGGCCGGGATGCCGTCGAACAAGCCCATGGCGCTTTCGAGGATGACGAAGTCGGTATCGTCGGCTGCCTGTGCGGCCAGCGCATTGAGCAGCGACGGCGACATCGCCCAACTGTCGAGGTTGACGCCGGATAGCCCGGTGGCGGCGGTGTGGAAGCCGGGGTCGATGTAGTCCGGGCCGGATTTGGCGCCACGAACCTTCAGGCCGCGCCGGGTGAGCGCGCGCAGGATGCCGATGGTGACGCTTGTCTTGCCCGAACCGGAGCGCGGCGCGCCGATGATGATCGCGCGCGCCGTCATGCCTGCGCCGCCAATGCCGCGCGCATGGCGACGATGCCGCCGACGACGATCAATGCCGGCGAGGCGAGCCCGGCGGCCGCCGCTGCCTCGGCAATGGTGGCGAGCGTGGCGACGACGGTTCGCTCCTTTGGGGTGGTCGCAGCAACGATTACGGCCGCCGGCGTCGACGGCGCCAGTCCGCCGTCGAGCAGGGCGGCTGCTATCAGCGGCAGATTGGCCATGCCCATATAGACGACCACGGGCTGGCCGGTGCGGGCGATGGCCGCCCAGTCGATGTCGTCGTCGGTGCCTGCGGCGTGGCCGGTCGCAAGAATGACAGCCTTGTTGATGCCGCGCATGGTGGCCGGGATGCCGGTGGCCGCCAGCGCGCTGAGGCCCGATGTCAGGCCCGGCAGCACGCGAAACGCGATGTTTTCGCGCGCCAGCGCCAGCGCCTCTTCGCCGCCACGGCCAAAAATATAGGGGTCGCCGCCCTTCAGCCTGACGACGCGGCGGCCTTCACGCGCCAGCCGCACCAACAAAGCGGTGATGTCGTCCTGCTTCATCGAGGGTTGGCCGCCGCGTTTTCCCGCAAAGAAAAGCTCGGCGTTATCGGCAACCGCGACGACATCAGGCGAAACCAGAGCGTCGTAGACCAGCGCATCCGCTTCGGCCAGCGCCGCCAGCACTTCCAGGGTCAGGCAGCCCGGATCGCCGGGGCCGGCGCCGGCCAACCAGACATGACCCGGCTCAAGCGGACGCGGCTTGAAGTTCAGCCGCGCGAGCGCCTGTTCGAGCGTGGCGTTTTCGCCTTTATTTCCAGTGCTGCCGCTCACAATCCGTCCCGTCCGCGAAAACGCCGCTGATAATGGGCGTCATACAATGAACTCTCGCCAAAGCCTTCCGCCGCCAGCGAGCGACCGACGAAGATGAGCGCCGTACGCTCCATCGGATCGGCGGCCAGTAGCGCCTCGATGGTCTCCAACGTGCCGGTCAGCACGCGCTCGTCCGGCCAGGAGGCGCGGAAGACGATCGCGACCGGGCAATCGCCGCCATAGTGCGGCGTCAGTTCGGCGACGACGCGGTCGATGGCGTGGATGGCAAGATGGATGGCCAGCGTGGCGCCGGTGCGGCCGAAGCCGGCCAAGGTTTCGCCGGGCGGCATTTTCGACGCACGCCCCGAAACGCGGGTCAGCACCAGGCTTTGCGCGACTTCGGGAATGGTCAGTTCGCGGCGAAGTGCGGCGGCGGCGGCCGCGAAGGAAGGGACGCCCGGCGTCAGCGTGTAGGGGATGCCATGCTTTTCCAGCCGGCGGATCTGCTCGGCGACGGCGCTCCACACCGACAGGTCGCCGGAGTGCAGGCGCGCAACGTCATGGCCGGCTTTGTGGGCGGCCACATATTCAGCCTCGATCTCGTCCAGCGACATCGGCGCGGTGTCGATCAATCTTGTTCCCGCCGCGCAATGCTGCAGCAATTCCGGCGCGACGATGGAGCCGGCGTGAAGGCAGACCGGGCAACTCGCCAAGAGCCTTGCGCCACGCAGCGTG
The DNA here is from genome assembly GCF_006439515.1 of Mesorhizobium sp. B3-2-1. Classification (NCBI taxonomy): domain Bacteria; kingdom Pseudomonadati; phylum Pseudomonadota; class Alphaproteobacteria; order Hyphomicrobiales; family Phyllobacteriaceae; genus Mesorhizobium; species Mesorhizobium sp. B3-2-1. The sequence continues at coordinate 47,032 of NZ_VFTI01000028.1, forward strand.
ATGAGGTCGGCGGCACCCGGCCCGGCGCCGATGAAATGGACGGTCATGGTGCGTCTCCGCTGATGGCGATTGCGCAGGTGACCGCGCCGAGCACGGTGCGCGGACCAAGCAGGCTGGCGCCTTTGCCGGCGACGGCAAGGGCCGAGGCTTCCGAAACCGATGGCGTGCCGGCGAGGTCCCGCGAGAGGCTGGAGTTGCTGAGCGTCCGCGGCGAGGCGGCCTCAAGGGTCGCCTCGTCGACGATGATGACGGGAAGGTTCAGCTTGCGACCAGCGGCGGCGATCGCGTCTTCATCCTTTTTGAGCGCCGCGGTGGCCAGTGCCGAAAGAGCGGACATCGCCAGGCCGTGCGCTTCGAGCGCGGTTTCTATCGCCGCGAGCACCTCCTGGACGGTGACGCCCTTTCGGCTGCCGATGCCCGCGACCATCATGGCTTTACCCAGTTCCATTGCGTGACAGGCATGGCCGGCCGCCATGCCTGCATGGAGCCGACCGGCGAAGCGCGGGAGATGGCGATGCGTGTGAGATCGCCGCCGCGCTTTGTGTGCTGGGCGAGGAGCAGGGCTTCCATTTCCAGCGTCACCGCGTTGGCGACAAGACGGCCGCCGGCGCGCAAAGCCTTGATGGCGGCGTTCAAGACGCCGGCGTCGCTGCCGCCACCGCCGATGAAGATGGCATCGGGCGTCTCCAGTTTTACAAGCGCCTTGGGCGCGCTGCCTTCCACGATGACGAGGCCGGGAACGCCGCAGGCAACGGCGTTGTGGCCGATGCGGGCGGCGCGGGCCGGATCGGCCTCGATGGCGATGGCGCGCATCGAGGGCTGGGCGAGCATCCATTCGATGCCGACGGAGCCTGAGCCGGCGCCGACGTCCCACAGCAATTCGCCGCGCCTCGGCGCCAGCGCCGACAGGGTCACGGCGCGGATTTCACGCTTGGTGATCTGGCCGTCATGCTCGAACAGATGATCGGCAAGGCCTGATGTGAGCGGCAGCACGCGGCCTTGCGGAGCTGAATCAATTTCGATGGCCAGCACATTGAGCGGATTGACGTTTTCGATGTCGAAGGCGTCGGCGCGAACCGAACGCAATGTCTCCTTCGGTCCGCCCAATGCCTCCAGGACCGTCAGCCGCGAAGCGCCGAAATCGAGTTCGGTGAGCAGGCGCCCAATTGCAGCAGGTGCATCGCCGTCCGATGTCAGCGCCAGGATGCGTGCGTTGGGCTGCAGCAGCGGGCGGATCAGGTCGATCGGGTGACCGTGCAGCGAGATGATCTCGATGTCCTGCAGCGCCCAGCCAAGACGGGCGGCGGCCAGCGAAATGGCTGACGGCGCTGGGATGACATCCATATCGCGCGGGTTGACCTTGCGGGCGAGGGTGGCGCCGACCCCGTGGAAGAACGGGTCGCCGGAGGCGAGCACGCAGACGTTTCTGCCGGCAAGCGCCAAGACATCGGCCATCCCGGCATCGAACGGAACCGGCCAGGGACGCGGCTTGCCCTTGGCGAAGGAAGTGACGAGCGCCAGATGCCGCTTGCCGCCGAAGATGAACTCCGCCTCGGCGATCCGCCGCTTGGCCTCGTCGCCAAGACCCGCTAAACCGTCCTCGCCGATGCCGACGATGGTGAGCCATTTTGAGTTGAGCTTGGCGCCGCGCGGACCCTCAGCAGGCATAATGACCCACCGCATTCTGATCCTTGGCGGCACCACCGAAGCCCGGCAACTGGCTGGAAAACTGGCGGCGCGCGCCGATTGCTCGGTCACGCTTTCGCTGGCCGGCCGTACGGAAAGTCCCGTCGCGCAGGGCGTGCCCGTGCGAAGTGGAGGGTTCGGCGGCGCCGATGGTCTGGCCACCTATCTCAGGCAGACGTCCATCGACCTGCTGATCGATGCCACGCATCCCTACGCGGCGCGAATCTCCGCCAATGCGGCAATGGCCGCGCGCAAGAGCGGCGTGCCGATCCTTGCCTTGCGGCGCCCGGGCTGGGAGGCCATCCAAGGCGACCGCTGGCTTGAGGTCGACAGCGTTGCCGCCGCGGCACGGGCGCTTGGCGATGTGCCGCGCCGCGTTTTCCTGGCGCTTGGCCGACAGGAGGTCGCCGCCTTCGAGGTAGCGCCCCAGCACCACTATCTCATCCGCAGCGTCGATCCGGTCGAGCCGAAGTTGGTTGTGCCTGATGCCGTGTATCTGTTGGCGCGCGGACCGTTTGGCGAGACCGACGAGCGCGTGCTGCTCGAAAAGCATCGCATCGATGTCGTGGTGTCGAAGAACAGTGGCGGCGCGGCGACATACGGGAAGATCGCCGCTGCCAGGGCGCTCGGCCTCCAGGTGATCATGGTGCGCAGGCCCGATCTGCCGGACGTGCCTTCTGCCGAAACCGTCGAAGCGCTGGCCGCGATGGTGCGTCATTTTGTCGAGCCCGATGCCGAGCGAGGCGTGTAGACCAGCGCCGGCTTGTCGCCGCGCTTGATGATCCGGGTTTCCGGCGAGCCGATGATGATGCAGGTCGCCATGTCGGCCTTTTCTGCGTCGACATCGGCCAGCAGATAGACCTCGATGCGCTCGTCCGGGCGGCCGGCGGCGCGGCCGAAGATCACCGGCGTCGTGCCGGGCAGGATGGCGGTCAGGCATTCGAAGGCGCGGCCAAGCTGCCAGGGACGCGCCTTGCTGATTGGGTTGTAGAGCGCGATGACGAAGCCGGCGCCGGCCGCCGCCAGCAGGCGCAGTTCGATTAGATCCCATGGCTTCAGATTGTCGGAAAGCGAAATGGCGCAGAAGTCGTGGCCGAGCGGCGCGCCGATGCGGGCAGCGACCGCCAGCATGGCGGTGACGCCAGGCACGACGGCGACATCGACCGCACGCCATTCGGCCGGACCGGCCTCGATCGCCTCGCAGACCGCTGCGGCCATGGCAAACACGCCGGGATCGCCGCCGGACACCACGGCGACGTCGTGGCCCTCGGCGGCCTTGGTCAGGGCATCCTTGGAACGGGCGAGTTCCTCACGGTTGTCGGAAGCGACGCGGGTCTGGTCCGGGCGCAGCTCGAGCCGGTCGAGATAAGGCTTGTAGCCGTAGAAGAATTTTGCCTCGGCGATAGCGTGGCTGGCTTGCGGCGTGACCTGGTCGGCATTGCCGGGTCCGAGGCCGATGACAGTGAGACGGCCGCTCATGCCTGGGCTCCAGCGACGGCTGGGCGGCCGGACCAGCCGGCAACCAGCACAATAGCGAAGTAGGGCGCCTTGTCGTCCGGCTTGTCGGCAAGCTTCATCGAGACGCTGCCGGCCATGGTGCCGCGCTCGACATAGACGGCGCGCATCAGCTTGCCCGTCGCCTCCAGCGCGCGCCTGATCTTGGGCAGGTTGCGGCCGACCTTCATGATGACGGCAGCGTCAGTATCGGCGAGGCGGCGCGTCAGGTCGAATTCGCTCATCGTGCCGGGCAGGACCGTCAGCACGTCGTCGCCTTGGACGATCGGCACACCGGTCTGCGACCAGCAGCCGGACATGGCGGTGATGCCGGGAATGACCTCGGTCGGGTAGTGATGGGCGAGGCGCACATGCAGATGCATGTAGGAGCCATAGAACAACGGATCGCCTTCGGACAGCACGGCAACCATCTTGCCGGCGTCGAGGTGCTCGGCGACCCTGTCTGCCGACTCCTCGTAGAAACCTGATATCTGCGAGCGGTAATCGTCGTGATCCTTGTCGATCTCGGTGGTCACGGGATAGAGCAGCGGCAGTTCCACCATGTCGGGCCGGAAGCGCGCTTCGACGATGGCGCGCGCATTGCTGTTGTTGCCGCGCTTGGCGAAATAGGCCACGACATCGGCTTCCGCCAAGGTCCGCGCGGCCTTCAGCGTAAGCAGTTCGGGATCGCCGGGACCGGTGCCGACACCGACGAGACGGCCTTTGGGAAAAGCGTTCACAGCCCCGGCCTCGCCAGCGAATTGAGCGCGGCGGCGGTCATGGCGCTGCCACCAAGCCTGCCGCGCACGATGGCGTAGGGCACGCCATAGGAATTCTCGGCCAGCGCATCCTTGGATTCGGCGGCGCCGACGAAACCGACCGGCATGCCGATGATCGCGGCTGGCTTGGGCGCGCCGTCGCGCAGCTTCTCGAGGAGATAGAACAGTGCGGTTGGCGCGTTGCCGATGGCGATGACCGAACCGGCCATGCGCTCGCCCCACAGGTCGATCGCGGCGGCCGAGCGGGTATTGCCGATCTCCCTGGCGATGTCGTGCGTGCGCGGGTCGCGCAAGGTGCAGATCACCTCGTTGCCGGCCGGCAGCCGGGCTCGGGTGACGCCATGCGAGACCATTTCAGCGTCGCAGAAGATCGGCGCGCCGGCCGCCAAAGCGGTGCGGGCGGCGGTGACGAAATCGTTGGAGAAAACGAAATGACTTGCTGCCTCGACCTGGCCGCAGGCATGGATCATGCGGATGGCGACGTCGGCCTCGGCCTCCGAGAAGCGCGAGAGATCGGCCTCGGCGCGAATGATGGCGAAGGATCGCTCGTAGATCGCCGTGCCGTCGTGGATGTAGTCGTAGGCGGCCATGCTCATTCCTGTTTGTAGGTCTCGGCGATGCCGGCCGTGCCCAGCCTTGTCAGGCAAGCGGCGGCGGCTTCGCCTTGAAATCGTGCGCTGTGGATCATCGCCGCGACGCGGCTGATGCCGCGCGCGGCGTCATAGCCCGGCCTGTAGCCGGCAGGAAGAGCCTTTGCCGTCGCGTTCACGACAAGTCCGGCTCCGTTTTCGTCGCCGACAATTGTGAGTGCTGCCGGGCCGGGATGTGCGCAGCCTTTTGCGCAGCCGGAAATGTGCAGGGTGAAGTCGAGGATGTCGGCGTTTTCGGCGGCGATCGCCTCGGCGATGTCACGGGTCGCGATCCGGCCGGACGCGCAGGCCGGCGCGCCGGGGCAGGCCGCGATGCGCGTGCGCGGGTCGGCGGGGGTGGTGACGAAGCCGAGGGTGGCGGCAGTTTGCTGTAGAGGCTGACTAGTGTCCGCCGGCTGACCTAGGAACAGCAGGGCGCGGCCCGGGGCGAGGCGGATTTCGGTTGCGCCGAGGGCGAGAGTTTTTTGCGCGAGGGCGATGATTTTGTCCGCTGGCATGCTGCCGTAGGGGAGGCCAATGCCGAGGGCGTGGCCGTTGTTCAGATTGAAGAGGCCAATCGGCAGGCGACTGTGCTCTACGGCGCCCCCCTCTGTCCTGCCGGACATCTCCCCCTCTAGGGGGGAGATTGCGCTGTTATCGCTGTCTTCGCCAATTTTCGATGTTGAAAGGGAAGTGCTAGGGCCCAAGCTGCCGATCTCCCCCCTTGAGGGGGAGATGTCCGGCAGGACAGAGGGGGGCGCCGTAGAGTGCCAGCTTGCGAGAGACGCCAACTGCCTCTCCGACAAATCCCGCGTGTGCGCCTCGCGGCCTTTCTCGGCAACCATCCGCAGCGCCGCGACGGCAATGTCGCGCGCCGCATCTTCATCCGCGACAGCGAGCGACCTCGCGGTCTGCCCATCACCGGCGACGGACACAAGCCAACGGCTGGCTATATCGGACCGCACCACTTTCAACCTGACATCGGCCGTCACCGCATCCAGCGTCAGTTGCCCGCCGCCGTCGACGATCACCGCAACCTTCGGCCCCAGCCTTGTTGCCAGCCCGGCTTCTTCAACGGCCATCCGAATGCGCTCAGCCATTAGCCTCGGATCGGCGATCTCCTGCGGGTCAATGCCGGCCAGCGGGCCGGTCTCGACCGGTACGCTGGTGCGCACCACGATGCCCAATACATCGACCTCCGCTGCAAGCAACGCAGCGCTTTCCGTTGTCAGGCCGCGGATTTGCAGGCTGCCGCGCGCCGTCACCTCCATGATGCCGTTGCCGTGCCGCAAGGCGGATTCGGCCAGCTCGATCAAGAGCTTCGGCGATAGGCCTTCGGCGACGGGGTTGAGCCGCACCAGCAGGCCGTCGCCTGTCTGCATCGGCGCCGACAAGGCAGGGCAGGCGCCGCGGCGCGAGAAGGCGTTCATGCCGCGACCCCGAGCGCGTTGGCCTCGGCAATCAGCGCGGCGAGATCGTCGTCGATGGAATTGCGCAAGGGATGCCAGAGGCCGCGCCGGCGCGCCGACAGGAAGCGCTCGGCGATGACCTTGGCGGCTGCGGGATTTTCGCGCAGGATGAAGGCGCGGACTTCCGCATCGCCGAGATAGGCATCATGCACCGCCTCGATCAGCGCGCCTGAAATGGCATGGGTGGTCTCGGCGAAGCCGACCAGCCGATCGACCGTCTCGGCGAATTCGGAGGCGCCGCGCGGACCGTGGCGCATCTGCCCTGATATGAAGCGGGCGTTGACGGCACGGGCGCGCACCACGCGCGACACCGCCTCGCCAACCGATCGCGGTTTCGGCTTTTGCGGATCCGTGGTGTCGAGCACGATGACGTCGGCGTTCCTGCCGAGTGTGGCCAAGGCGGCCGAAAAGCCGCCGATGAAGGCGACGTCGGCCGAGCCTTCGAGAATGTCGCGGCCAGGGTCGTCGCCAGTGTGGACGAGAAGATCGGCCTCGGCGATGCGGCCTTCAAACGCTCCGGGTGCCGAGACGCCTTCGCCGCCGGCACCGCCGTAGGCATGCGAAGTGGCGTCGAGATAGGCGCGGCCGATCTCTTCGCGCGCCGCCCAGTCGCCGCTGGACAAAATCTCCTCGACGCCGGCGCCGTAAGTGCCGGGCGAGGTGCCGAAGATGCGCGGGCTGACCTTGCCGTCGGCGCGGGTCCTGGCGGCGAGCGGATTTTCCGAATCGTCCTCGTCGCGCGCGGCAACGGCTTTGGCTGCGGCGTCGATCAGTGCGATCTGGGTCGGGAACATGTCGCGGAACAGGCCTGATATGCGCCAGGTGACGTCGACGCGCGGGCGGCCGAGCGTAGCCGGCGGCAGCACCTCGATGCCGGTGATGCGGCCGGTGGCAGCATCCCATTGCGGCCGGCAGCCCATCAGCGCCAGGCCTTGCGCAATCTCCTCGCCGCCGGTACGCAGCGAGGCCGAGCCCCAGAGATCGATGACCAAGGAGCGGGGCCAGTCGCCATGCGATTGCATGTAGCCGCGCACCACTTCCTCGGCAGCCACCTTGCCGAGATCATAGGCGGTCGGCGTCGGCATGGTGCGCGGGTCCGAGGTGAACAGGTTACGGCCTGTCGGCAGCACGTCGGAGCGGCCGCGCGCGGGCGCGCCGGCCGGGCCAGCCTTGACGTGGCGGCCATCGAGCGCGGCGAGCAGCGCGGCCTTCTCGGCTTCCGCGCTTTGCCTGCGCATGGGGTCCGGCTCGTCGTCTGGGACATGGCCGTAGACATGCAGCCCGTCCTTGATGGCGAAATCCTTGAGGTCGCAGAGCCAGGCGTCGATGCGGCGCAGCGCTTCATCGGGCGCATCGGTCGCGGCGACGCCGGCTTCGGAGGCGAGGCCGGTCTTTTGCGCGGTTTCGACAATCAACCTGGCGAGACGGTCGCGGCGGCGGCGGTCGAGGCCGTCGGCCTGGGCATATTCGTCGACCAGCCGCTCGAGCTTGTGCTGGCCCTCGTCCAGTCCGGCGCCCGTCAGCGGCGGCGGCAGATGGCCAAGGGTGACGGCAGCGATCCGCCGCTTGGCCTGTGCCGCCTCGCCGGGGTTGGAGACGATGAAGGGATAGATGACGGGCAGGCAGCCGGTCACGATCTCGGGAAAGCAGTTTTGCGAAAGCGCAACCGTCTTGCCGGGCAGCCATTCCAGCGTGCCGTGGGCGCCGACATGGATCAAGGCATGGACGCCGAGCGATCTGCGCAGCCACAGGCCGAAGGCGATCAAAGCGTGGCGCGGAGGCCGGGACGAGTCGTGATAGTCGGCGCGGCGATCGGCGGAACGGCCACGGTCGGGAGCGAGGGCCACGGTGATGTTGCCGAAATGCGCGGCGCGGAAGGGGAAGTGTTTCTTGCTTGATAGCGAAGGTTTGCGCGAGGCGCCCCCCTCTGTCCTGCCGGACATCTCCCCCTCAAGGGGGGAGATTGCGCTGTCGTCACGGCTTTCGCCAAATGCCAACATTGCAGGGATGGACGGGGCGCTGGAGCTGCCAATCTCCCCCCTTGAGGGGGAGATGTCCGGCAGGACAGAGGGGGGCGCCTCGCGAAGACCTGTCACGCTTTCCGCTCTGCCCCAAGCAGCCTCTACCGCGGCAATTGCCGATATCGGTAACTCCGTCGAAAAGGAGTCGTAGTCTTCCAGCCCCAGCCCATGATCGCCGCGCTCCAGCAAATCCAGCAATTCACGCGGCGTTTGTGGAATCCCTTCAACGGCATAGCCCTGTTCGCTCAAGTCGTGCAGCATGGCGATCACGCTGGACGGCACATCCAGCCCGACCGCATAGCCGGTGCGGCCAGGGGCGCTGGGATAATCGGGAATGAGGATCGCGAGCTTGCGTTCGGCGCGCGGGGTCTCTTGCAAACGGATGAAGGCCGCTACGCGCTTAGCCACTTGCTCCACACGATCCGCTTGCGGCTGGTTGGCCAACGCACGGTGGCCCAGCGCCGGGTCGACATCACTCTCGCCCTTGAAGGAAATGGCGCCGGCAAGGATGCGGCCATCGAGTTCGGGCAGCACGACATGCATGGCAAGGTCGGCGGGTGCCAGCCCGCGCTGGTTGTTTTCCCAGACGTCGCGGCGTGTGGTGGCGACGATGACCTGGAAGACAGGCACGCCGGCGCGGTCGAACAGGGTTTCCACGCCGGCCTCGGCGCCGGACGCGAAAGCGGTCGCGGCGATGATGGCGGCCGGTTTCAGCGATGCGACGGCATTTTCGGCGAATGCCAGGGACAGCGGATCCTTGAGACTGGAAACAAAGATCGGGACCGGTGCCAGTCCCTGGGAGCGCAAAGCGTCGGCCAGCGCATCGATCGGGGCGACATCGGCCGCGAGCAGCATCGATCGGTAGAAGAGAATCGGGATGATGGGGGCGCTGACATTTGAAAGGTCCGGCTTCTCTGCGACCCCCATTCCAGACTGATAGTAACCGGCCTTCGGCACGCTGACCGGACTGGCGACTGATGTATCCTGTCCGGCCAAGCCCGCCAGCCTGTGCACCAGCGCGTTCATATTGGCCGGGCCGCCCTCGCGGAAATAGCCGAGCAGGCCGTCGAGTTCGGCGCGGGGCAGCGTCGAGGCTTCGATCAGCCTGAGATCCTCGTCATGGCTTTCACCGGGAAGCAGCGCCAGTCTTATGCCGCGTTCGCGGGCAATTGCCGCCAGTTGGTCGCAGCCATAGCGCCACCAGTCGTAACCGCCGAGGATACGCACCAGGACGACCTTGGCGTGGCGGGCGACGCTGTCGACCCAGAGGTCGACCGACATGGGATGGCGCAGGTCGCGCAGTGCCGCCAGCCGCATCGAGGGCAGGCGATCGGCGTCGGCCTTCCATGCCGCCGCCAGCCCGGCGAGGTCGCTGTCGGTGAAGGATAGAGCCACGATATCCGCCGGCGTCTGCCTGAGATCGACAGGCTCGGCGAGGTCGTCGAGCGAGGCGGAGGTCGTGGTGAGGATGTGCATCGCGCCCGTGCCCGAAAATCAGCCGGCGAGTATGCGTTCGATCGCCGGCCGGTTCAGCCCCTTGAGGCCGATGACGACCAGGCGCGAACGACGGTCGTCCCCGGCGGTCCAGGCGCGGTCATAGTAGTGATTGACGCGCGGGCCGACGGCCTGCAGCAGGAGCCGCATCGGCTTGCCGCCGACCTCGACGAAGCCTTTCACCCGCAACACGTTCTCCTGTTCGGCGGCCGCGGCGACGCGCTTTGCCAGCTCGTCGGGATTGGCGATCGAGGGAATGTCGACGATGAACGTGTCGAAGTCGTCATGCTCGTGGTCGAATGCGCCGTCGTGATGGGATTTGCGGTTCTCGATATCGTCCTCGACGGCGAGCCCGAGGCCGAGCAGCACCGAGGGATCGACCTTGCCATGAGACGTCGGCACGATCTTCACGGCGCGGGCGGCGTGTTCGCCGATGATGCTGTTAGCGCGGGCCGAGCCGTCGGCGTCCATCAGGTCGCTCTTCGACAGGATGATCAGATCGGCGCAGGCGATCTGGTCCTCGAACACTTCCTCGACCGGATCATCATGGTCGAGGCTTTCATCCCCGGCGCGCTGCGCCTGCAGGGCTTCCATGTCGTTGGCAACCCGGCCTTCGGCAAGTGCGGGACCGTCGACCACGGCGATGACGCCATCGACGGTCACGCGGCTCTTCACCGACGGCCACTGGAAAGCCTGGACCAGCGGCTTGGGCAGAGCGAGGCCCGAGGTTTCGATCAGGATATGGTCGACCTTCGGCGTCAGGCACAGGATCTGGTCGAGCGCCGGCACGAAATCGTCGGCGACGGTGCAGCAGATGCAGCCATTGGCCAGTTCGACGATGTTTTCCTCGGGGCAGGTGTCGATGCCGCAGCCCTTGAGGATTTCGCCGTCGATGCCGATGTCGCCGAACTCGTTGACGATGATGGCAATCCGTTTGCCGCCGGCGTTTTCCAGAAGATGGCGGACAAGGGTCGTCTTGCCGGCGCCGAGGAAGCCGGTGACGACGGTGCAGGGAACGCGGGAAACGGATGCGGTCATATCAGTCTTTCAGCATGTCGAGGGGAGGGATGCGGGCAACGAGGCCGCGTTTGAGGCTATCGGGCCTGCCCCGCCAGGGAATGAGGCCGTCGCTGGAGGTGGCGAAGAGTTTCGCGCCGGTGACGAGATCGGCACCGCTGGTCGGGGTCAGATCGCCAAACACATAGCTCCAGCATCCGTCGCGCAGGATCGCGGCGCTCAGCCGGCGCTTGCAATTGCCGAGGCATTCGACGGTGCGGATGCGGATGTTGTCGCCCGAGGCGGCTTGGCGCGTATCTTCAGCCAAAAGTTCGCCGGCCCGGGGATGAGCATCGGAGCCGGTCTCGTCGCGACAGGAGGCGCAGACGATGACAGTGATGCCGGCCAGGGAATCATCCCCGCCGGACGAAATGTCCGTTGTTTCAGCCGAAAAACTGCCGTCGCGATCCAAATCAGGCTCCTTGCCCGGAAAACCCGCCGGACGATCGGATACTTGCATTCCAGACGGCAGGTCTCCTGGCTCGCGGGTCATCGCCTTGGGTAGCCGCCTTCCCGGGACAATCCCAGTGGCTTTCGGCCTTGGCTCTTCGCTCACAGTTGCGGGGACAGCCGCGGATTTGGGATTTTCAATCCCGCACCGCATTCCCTCTTGGCTCCTCCCTTTGCCGAGAGGAGACCGTCTGGATTGGATTTAGGCTCTTGCGGGCAGCGGTGTCAACGCGAGCTTACGACACCGCGATGTCGGACAGCGCCGGGCCCAGGTCGCCGGCGGGCGTCACTTCGATGCGTTCGAGGCCAAGCCAGCCCTGCATCTGCTTCAATTCCTCGGAGAGCTGAGCGGCGGTTTCGGGCGGTGCGCCGGGCTCGGCGTAGGCGGCATGGACACGCAGGACACTTGCCGGCCGGTCGGCCTTGAGGTCGACGCGCGCCACGATCCTGTCGCCGAGCAGGAAGGGCAGGACATAGTAGCCATATTGGCGCTTGTCGGCCGGGGTGTAGATCTCGATACGGTAGTGGAAATCGAACAGCCGCTCGCTGCGCGAGCGCTCGAAGACGACCGGATCGAACGGCGCCAGCAGGGCGCGGGCCTCGATCTTGCGTGGCAAGCGCGCGCCCCTATGGAGGTAAGCCGGCTTGTCCCAGCCCTCGACACGGACCGGCAGCAACTCGCCGGTCTCGACCAGTTCCTCCAGGCGGCCTTTCATGTCGGCGGGGGAGAGTCGAAAATAATCGCGCAGGTCGCCCGATGTCGCCACGCCATGGGCGCGGGCGGAGATGCGCAGCAATTCGCGATGTGCATCCTCGGCGGTCGGTACCGGCAGGTCGAGGATCGCCTGCGGCAGCACGCGCTCCGGCAGGTCGTAGAAGCGCTCGAAGCCGCGCCGGTGCGCGGTGGTGATGCGCCCGGCCCAGAACAGCCATTCGAAGGCGTGCTTGGCGTGGCTCCAGCCCCACCAGCCGCCGGAGCCTTTCTGGCCTTCCAGCGCGGAAGCGGCGATCGGGCCGCGTGCCACGACCTCGCGGTAGATCTCTTCTATATAGGGGGCGTGCTCGCGGCCCCATTTGGCCAGCCCCAGATACATTTCATCGCCTTGCTCGGCGCGCCGCATGCGCCAGCGCATCAGCGGGTAGGTCTCGACGGGCAGGAACGAGGCCTCGTGCGCCCAGTATTCGAACACAGTGCGCTTTCGCGTCACGGCGGCATTGTCGAGCAAAGCGAGGGGATAGGGGCCAAGACGCGAATAGAGGGGCATGTAATGGGCGCGAACCACCGCACTGACGGAATCGATCTGCAGCAGGCCGGTGCGAGACAGAACGCGGGCGAAGTGGCGGCGGTCGGGCGTGCCGGCGGGGCGGGGATCGAGAAATCCCTGAGCGGCGAGCGCGATGCGCCGGGCGGCGGCAAGCGAGATCTTTTCCTTCATGCGGATGCGTCTCTGGTGGACCTGTCTGGCGTTGCGGGGGGTGATTCCTGTCCATGCTAGCAGGGTTTTGGCGGCAACCTTGTCAGGAGAGAAAAGTGGAGTAAAAGACGAAGGAAATCAAACAGGAGCATATGGGACCAGTTTCTCCCGGATTGCCGTCCAGCTCGGTGTTTTGAACAAGGTTTGACTTGCTTCGCTGGAAGTGCTGCGCTAACCCTCGCCGCGTTGCAGCATAGGCTCCTTAAAACGGTTCAGCGGTTAATCTGTCACGCTTCCGCATTAAGGTCCGGTGCTGTAATCAACGTGGATTGGCGCCAACGGAAAGCCGCTGCATGAACGCACTCCTCAGTTCGTACCTGCCCATCGTCCTGTTTATCGGCGTGGCGCTGGTGGTCGGCCTGGCGCTGCTCGCGGCGCCGTTCCTGGTAGCCTACCGAAACCCGGATCCCGAGAAGCTGTCCGCCTATGAATGCGGATTCAACTCGTTCGACGACGCCCGCATGAAGTTCGACATCCGTTTCTACCTGGTGTCGATCCTGTTCATCATCTTCGATCTCGAAGTAGCCTTCCTGTTTCCCTGGGCGGTGTCCTTCTCGAAGATCGGCATGCTCGGTTTCTGGTCGATGATGGTGTTTTTGGCAGTGCTGACAATCGGCTTTGCCTATGAATGGAAAAAAGGAGCGCTGGAATGGGATTGAACGACAGTTCAGGCACCCTCGTCGCGCCAAAGCCCAAGGGTATCATCGACCCCAACACCGGCAAGCCGGTGGGGCAGGACGATCCCTTCTTCCTCGAAATCAACAACGAGCTTGCCGACAAGGGTTTTCTGGTCACCTCGACCGAGGCGCTGATCACCTGGGCGCGCAGCGGCTCGCTGATGTTCATGACCTTCGGCCTGGCGTGCTGCGCGGTCGAGATGATCCACACCTCGATGCCGCGCTACGATTCGGAGCGGTTCGGCGTCGCGCCGCGCGCGTCTCCGCGCCAGTCCGACATCATGATCGTGGCCGGCACGCTGACCAACAAGATGGCGCCGGCGCTGCGCAAGGTCTATGACCAGATGCCGGAGCCGCGCTACGTCATCTCGATGGGCTCCTGCGCCAATGGCGGCGGCTATTATCATTATTCCTATTCGGTGGTGCGCGGCTGCGACCGCGTCGTGCCCGTCGACATCTATGTGCCCGGCTGCCCGCCGAGCGCCGAAGCCCTGCTCTACGGCATTCTTCTCCTGCAGAAGAAAATCCGCCGCACCGGCACGATCGAACGGTAAATCCATGGCCGCCTCCCTTAGCGAACTGTCGACCTATCTCGGCGAGAAGCTGCCTGGCCGCTTCGGCGATGCGGTGCTCGCCTATGGTGAGCTCACCGTCCAGGTCGAGCCGGGCGATCTGGTCGAAGTGATGACTTTCCTGCGCGACGATGCGCGCTGCCAATTCATCTCGATCATCGATGTCTGCGGTGCCGACTATCCGTCGCGGGCCAAGCGCTTCGACGTCGTCTATCACCTGTTGTCGCCGAAACAGAATGTGCGCATCCGCGTCAAGGTGCAGGCCGACGAGGAGACGATGGTGCCGTCGATCACCGGCATCTATCCCGGCGCCGACTGGTTCGAGCGCGAGACCTACGATCTCTATGGCGTGCTGTTCTCGGGCCATCCGGACCTGCGCCGCCTGCTGACCGACTACGGTTTCGAAGGCCATCCGCTGCGCAAGGATTTCCCGCTGACCGGTTTCGTCGAAGTGCGCTACGACGACGAAGCCAAGCGCGTCATCTACGAGCCGGTCGAGCTCAAGCAGGAATTCCGCAATTTCGATTTTCTTTCCCCTTGGGAAGGCACGGATTACGTGCTGCCCGGGGACGAGAAGGCAAAGCAGTAAATGGCTGAAACCTCCGTTCGCAATTTCAACATTAATTTTGGCCCGCAGCACCCTGCGGCGCATGGTGTTTTGCGCCTCGTGCTGGAACTCGACGGCGAAGTCGTCGACCGCGTCGATCCGCATATCGGCCTGCTGCATCGCGGTACGGAAAAGCTGATCGAGGCAAAAACCTATCTGCAGGCGGTGCCTTATCTCGATCGGCTCGACTATTGCGCGCCGATGAACCAGGAGCACGCCTTCGCGCTCGCCGCCGAGCGCCTGCTCGGCATCGAGGTGCCGAGGCGCGGCCAACTGATCCGCGTGCTCTATTGCGAAATCGGCCGCATCATGTCGCACATCCTCAATGTGACGACGCAGGCGATGGACGTCGGCGCGCTGACGCCGCCGCTGTGGGGCTTCGTCGAGCGCGAAAAGCTGATGGTGTTCTATGAGCGCGCCTCCGGCTCGCGCATGCATGCCGCCTATTTCCGGCCCGGCGGCGTCCACCAGGACCTGCCGCGGCAGCTGGTCGAGGACATCGGCAAGTGGATCGACCCGTTCCTGAAATCGCTCGACGATCTCGACAAGCTGCTCACCGGCAACCGTATCTTCAAGCAGCGCAATGTCGATATCGGCATCGTTTCGCTGGCCGACGCCTGGGCCTGGGGCTTCTCGGGCGTCATGGTGCGCGGCTCGGGCTCGCCGTGGGACCTGCGCAAGTCGCAGCCCTATGAGTGCTACTCCGAGATGGATTTCGACATCCCGATCGGCAAGAACGGCGACTGCTTCGACCGTTATCTCTTGCGCATGGAAGAAATGCGCCAGTCGGCACGGATCATGCGCCAGTGCGTCGACCTGCTGCTCGGCAAGGAAAGCACCGGCCCGGTGTCGAACCTCGACGGCAAGGTGGTGCCACCCAAGCGCGCGGCGATGAAGCGCTCGATGGAAGCGCTGATACATCACTTCAAGCTTTATACCGAAGGCTACCGCGTGCCGGCCGGCGAGGTCTATGCGGCGGTCGAGGCGCCGAAGGGGGAGTTCGGCGTCTATCTGGTCTCGGACGGCACCAACAAGCCCTACCGCTGCAAGCTGCGCGCCCCCGGTTTCGCGCATCTGCAAGCCATGGATTTCCTGTGCCGCGGCCACATGCTGGCCGACGTCACCGCCGTTCTCGGCTCCCTCGACATCGTGTTTGGTGAGGTCGATCGCTAAATGTCAGTCCGCCGTCTCGCAGAAGCCAGCGTCCAGCCAGCCTCCTTCGCCTTCAACAAGGCGAACGCGGCGGCTGCCAAGCAATGGATCAAGAAGTATCCGAAGGGCCGCGAGCAGTCGGCGATCATTCCCTTGCTGATGATAGCGCAGGAGCAGGAAGGCTGGGTCACCAAGGCGGCGATCGAGACGATCTCCGACATGCTCGGCATGCCGCGTATTCGGGGGCTCGAGGTCGCGACATTCTACACGCAGTACCAGTTGAATCCTGTTGGTACCCGTGCGCACATCCAGGTTTGCGGCACCACGCCTTGCATGCTGCGCGGCTCGGAAGCGCTGATGGATGTGTGCCGCTCGAAAATCCATCACGACCAGTTCCATACCAACGACAAGGGCACCTTGTCGTGGGAGGAGGTCGAGTGCCTCGGCGCCTGCGTCAACGCACCGATGGTCATGGTGTTCAAGGATACGTTCGAGGATCTGACACCCGAGCGTCTGGCCGAAATCATCGATCTCTATGACTCCGGCAAGGGCGCTTCGGTGACGCCGGGACCGCAGAACGGCCGCACCGGCTCGGAGCCGGCCTCCGGTTTGACGACGCTGAAGAGCGAAAAGGCGATCCTCAAGTCGACCCGCGACCGGGAAGCCCGGGAAGCAGCCAAGGCCGCCAAGGCGGCGCCCGACGCGATCATCGCCGCGCCGGTGCCGGCACCGGCTGCCGGCCCTGTCGCGCCGTCCAACGCCAGCAAGCCGAAAACCGATACGCCCGAGACCAGCCCGGTGTTGAAGACGCCTTCAAAGGCCAAGGTGGCGCCGGCGACGGAGAAGGCGGCGAGCGTTGCTGCGCCGCTGCATTCGGCCGCCAATGCCAACAAGGCAGCGCCGGAAGTCGAGAAGGTCTCCAAGCAGCGCAGTGGACCGACGGTCAGGGCCGAACCGGCATCGGCATTCAAGGCGCCGGAAGCCAAGGTGCGAGCCGCAAAGCCGGCAAAGCCGTCGCTGGAGGACAAGAATCGCCCAGCCGGTATCGACAGGCCGGCCGCGGTCGACGATCTCAAGCTGATCTCCGGGGTCGGCCCGAAGATCGAGGGTATCCTGCACACACTAGGCATCTTCACCTTCGCGCAGGTCGCGTCGTGGAAGAAGGCCGAACGCGAGTGGGTCGACGGCTATCTCTCCTTCCAGGGCCGCATCGACCGCGACGACTGGGTCCGCCAAGCCAAGGCGCTCGCCAAGGGCGGCGTCGCCGAATACATCCGCGTCTTCGGCAAGAAGCCGGTCTGAGGGACGAAAAATGCTTCAGGACAAAGACCGCATCTTCACCAATATCTACGGCCTCTTCGACAAGTCGCTGGCCGGCGCCATGGCACGCGGCGCCTGGGACAACACGCCCGGCATCGTCGCCAAGGGGCGTGAGTGGATCGTCAACGAGATGAAGGCGTCGGGCCTGCGCGGACGCGGCGGCGCCGGCTTCCCGACCGGGCTGAAATGGTCGTTCATGCCCAAGCAGAGCGACGGCCGGCCGAGCTATCTCGTCATCAACGCCGACGAATCCGAGCCCGGCACCTGCAAGGACCGCGATATCCTGCGCAACGACCCGCACACGCTGGTCGAAGGCGCGTTCCTGGCCGGCTTCGCCATGGGCGCGATTGCCGCCTACATCTATGTGCGCGGTGAGTTCATCCGCGAGCGCGAGGCGCTGCAGCGAGCGATCGAGGAGGCCTACGAGGCCAAGCTGATCGGCAAGAACAACACGTCGGGCTACGATTTCGAAATCTACATGCATCACGGCGCGGGCGCCTATATCTGCGGCGAGGAAACGGCGCTGCTGGAAAGCCTCGAAGGCAAGAAGGGCCAGCCCCGGCTGAAGCCGCCATTCCCGGCCAATGTCGGGCTCTATGGCTGCCCGACGACGGTCAACAACGTCGAATCGATCGCGGTGGCGCCGACCATCCTGCGTCGGGGTGCGGCCTGGTTCTCGTCCTTCGGCCGGCCCAACAATGTCGGTACCAAGCTGTTCTGCGTTTCCGGCCACGTCAACAATCCGTGCACCGTCGAAGAGGCGATGTCGATCCCGTTCCGCGAACTGATCGAGACGCATTGCGGCGGCATCCGCGGCGGCTGGGACAATCTGCTCGCCGTCATTCCGGGCGGCGCCTCGGTGCCGCTGGTGCCGGCCGAGCAGATCATCGACACGCCGATGGATTTCGACGCGCTGCGCGACCTCAAATCCGGCCTCGGCACGGCCGCCGTCATCGTCATGGACAAGTCGACCGATGTCGTGAAGGCGATCGCGCGGTTGTCCTACTTCTACAAGCATGAAAGCTGCGGCCAGTGCACGCCGTGCCGCGAGGGCACCGGCTGGATGTGGCGGGTGATGGAGCGGCTGGTGCGCGGCGAGGCGCAGAAGCGCGAGATCGACATGCTGCTCGACGTCACCAAGCAGGTCGAGGGTCACACGATCTGTGCGCTGGGTGATGCGGCGGCATGGCCGATCCAGGGCTTGATGCGGCATTTCCGTGGTGAGGTGGAGCGGCGCATCGACGAGTTTTCGCGCAACGCGCACCGGGCCGAACCGGTGATGGTGGCGGCGGAATAAAAAGAAACTCTTGAACGCGGGAAGAAATCGGGGCGGGGCGAACGAAGAAACGACCAGGAGAACTCTATGGCGCCGTATTCGACACCCTACCCGTTGATGCCCAATTTGGACCAGATCGAGAAGATGAACCAGGACCTGACCAGGATGATGCCGAAGGAGATGGCCAGCGCCGTCAACCTTTTCGCGCACCCTATCGCGGGTGCGGTGGCGATGTCGGCGCTTGGCATGGGGCTCGCCAATCAAGCCTTCGGCGTCTGGATGGGCGCGCTTTCGGGTGCCGCCGAGGCGTCACAGCGCCTCATGCAGCCGCTGATCGAGGATTTCGAGGCCCGCGTCGAGCAATTCGAAGACGCGTCGTCCACCAGGGCGCGGGCGACGGCGAAGACCATGATTGCCGAGGCGCAGTCCTTTGCGCAGGAAGTTACGGACATTGCCGCCAAGGAAGCCCCCATCACGGCGCCCGTGGCCGATGCAGGTCCGGCAACGGACGGTGCTCCCGGTGTGCTGATGCCCGAGGATTTCCGTCAGCCCAAGGCCATGGACAGGCCGGCGGAGCCTTCGGATCTGAAGGCGATATCGGGCATCGGTCCGAAGCTGGAGAAGGTGCTGAACGGCCTCGGTATCTGGACGTTCGCCCAAGTCGCCGCATGGTCGCCGCAAGAGATCGCCTGGGTCGACGACTATCTGTCGTTCAAGGGCCGCATTGGCCGTGACGACTGGACTGCCCAGGCCGCGGCGCTGGCCGCCAAGAAGTAAACGAAATGTCGGGCGCTGCTTCTGTCGCGCCCGGGAAATGAGATTGCGGGAAATCCGCAGGGGTTTGAGACGAATGGCAAAGCTCAAGGTCGACGGGAAAGAAATTACTGTACCCGACCACTACACGCTGCTGCAGGCGGCGGAAGACGCGGGCGCGGAAGTGCCGCGCTTCTGCTTCCATGAGCGGCTGTCGATCGCCGGCAATTGCCGCATGTGCCTGATCGAGGTGAAGGGCGGGCCGCCCAAGCCGCAGGCCTCCTGCGCCATGGGCGTGCGCGACCTGCGCCCCGGTCCGAATGGCGAGCCGCCGGAAATCTTCACCAACACGCCGATGGTCAAGAAGGCCCGGGAAGGCGTGATGGAATTCCTGCTGATCAATCACCCGCTGGATTGCCCGATCTGCGACCAGGGCGGCGAGTGCGACCTGCAGGACCAGGCGATGGCCTTCGGCGTCGATTCCTCGCGCTATCACGAGAACAAGCGCGCGGTGGAAGACAAGTACATCGGCCCGCTGGTCAAGACGGTGATGAACCGCTGCATCCACTGCACGCGCTGCGTCCGCTTCACCACCGAGGTTGCCGGCATTTCCGAACTCGGCCTGATCGGCCGTGGCGAGGATGCCGAGATCACCACCTATCTCGAACAGGCGATGACGTCGGAGCTGCAGGGCAATGTCATCGATCTCTGCCCGGTCGGCGCGCTGACCTCCAAGCCCTTTGCCTTCCAGGCGCGGCCGTGGGAGCTGACCAAGACCGAATCCATCGACGTCATGGATGCCGTCGGTTCGGCGATCCGCGTCGATAGCCGTGGCCGCGAAGTGATGCGCATCCTGCCGCGCGTCAACGAGGCCGTGAACGAGGAATGGATTTCCGACAAGACCCGCTTCATCTGGGACGGCCTGCGCACGCAGCGCCTCGACCGGCCCTATGTGCGCAAGGACGGCAAGCTGGTTCCGGCGAGCTGGGCCGAAGCGTTCGCTTCGATCAAGGACGCGGTGTCGAAGACGACGCCTGAGAGGATCGGCGCGATCGCGGGCGATCTCGCGGCGGTCGAGGAAATCTTTGCGTTGAAGCTTCTGATGGCTTCGCTCGGATCGAAGAACATCGATTGCCGCCAGGATGGCGCCGCGCTCGATCCGGCGCTCGGACGCGCCAGCTATATCTTCAATCCGACCATCGAAGGCATCGAGCGGGCCGACGCGGTGCTGATCATCGGCGCCAATCCGCGCTTCGAGGCCTCGGTGCTCAATACCCGCATCCGCAAGCGCTGGCGCCTCGGCAATCTGCCGGTCGGCGTCATCGGCGATATCGGCGATACGCGCTACGACTACGAGCAACTGGGCGCCGGGCCGGACTCGCTGAAGGATCTGGCTGATGGCAACGGCAAGTTCTTCCAGACGCTGAAGAAGGCGACGCACCCGCTTGTTATCGTCGGCCAGGGCGCTCTGGCGCGCGCAGATGGCGCGGCCGTGCTCGGCCAGGCGGCCAGGCTCGCCGCGGCCGTGAATGCCGCCCGCGCCGACTGGAACGGTTTTGCCGTGCTGCACACTGCAGCGGCGCGCGTCGGCGGCCTCGATCTCGGCTTCGTGCCGGGCGAGGGTGGCAAGAACGTCGCCGGCATGCTGGGCGAGACGGACGTGCTGTTCCTGCTCGGTGCCGACGAGATCGACATGAGCAAGACCGGCGGCGGCTTCGTCGTCTATGTCGGCACGCATGGCGACGCCGGCGCGCACCGCGCCAATGTCATCCTGCCGGCGGCGGCCTATACCGAAAAATCCGGCACCTACGTCAACACCGAGGGTCGAGTGCAGCAGACCAACCGCGCCGGCTTCGCACCGGGCGATGCGCGCGAGGACTGGGCGATTCTCAGGGCACTGTCCGATGTGCTGGGCAAGAAACTGCCGTTCGATTCGCTGCCGCAGCTGCGCGCCAAGCTCTATGGCGAATACCCGCATCTCGCCCGCATCGACCAGGTCGCGGCCGGCAATGCCGAGGACATCGCCGGCGTGGCGAAGCTCGGCGGGCGGCTGAACAAGGGCACGTTCACCTCGCCGGTCAAGGATTTCTATCTGACCAACCCGATCGCGCGGGCATCGGCCGTGATGGCGGAATGCTCGGCGCTGGCCAAGAGCGGCTTCAAGCAGGCGGCGGAATAAGCATGGACACCTTCTTCTCCTTCTACGTGCTGCCGGCGCTGCTGATCCTGCTGAAGTCGGTCGTGCTGATCGTCGTGCTGCTGATCTTCGTCGCCTACATCCTCTATGCCGACCGCAAGATCTGGGCGGCCGTGCAGCTTCGCCGCGGCCCGAACGTCGTCGGCCCCTGGGGCACGCTGCAGGCCTTCGCCGATCTGTTGAAGTTCGTGTTCAAGGAACCGGTCATCCCGTCCGGCGCCAACAAGGGCGTCTTCCTGTTGGCGCCGCTGGTCTCCGCCGTGCTGGCGATCTCGGCCTGGGCGGTCATTCCGGTCAGCCAGGGTTGGGCGATCGCCAACGTCAATGTCGGTATCCTCTATGTCTTCGCCATCTCCTCACTGGAGGTCTATGGCGTGATCATGGGCGGCTGGGCGTCCAACTCGAAATATCCGTTCCTCGGCGCGCTGCGCTCGGCCGCGCAGATGGTGTCCTATGAAGTCTCGATCGGCTTCGTCATCGTCACCGTGCTGCTCACCGCCGGCTCGCTCAACCTCAGCGATATCGTGTTGTCGCAGCAGGGTGGGCTCGGTACGCGGCTTGGCCTGCCCAACACGTTCCTCGACTGGAACTGGCTGGCGCTGTTCCCGATGTTCGTCATCTTCTTCATCTCGGCCCTGGCCGAGACGAACCGTCCGCCCTTCGATCTGGTCGAAGCCGAATCGGAGCTGGTCGCCGGCCACATGGTCGAATATTCGTCGACGCCGTTCCTGCTGTTCTTCCTCGGCGAGTATGTCGCGATCGTCTTGATGTGCGCCCTGGCCACCATCCTGTTCCTCGGCGGCTGGCTGCCGCCCTTCGACTTCGCACCCTTCACCTGGGTGCCCGGGGTCATCTGGTTCGTGCTGAAGGTCTGCTTCGTGTTCTTCGGCATCTCGATGGTGAAGGCCTTCGTGCCGCGCTACCGCTACGACCAGCTGATGCGGCTGGGCTGGAAAGTGTTCCTGCCGATCTCGCTGTTCATGGTCGTCGCCACCGCGGCCTTCCTCAAGATCACGGGGTTTGCGTGATGTCCGCTCTTTCCCAGGCCGCAAAATCGCTGCTGCTGCAGGATTTCGTCAGCGCCTTCTTCCTGTCGATGCGCCAGTTCTTCGCGCCGAAGGAGACGATCAACTATCCGCACGAGAAGGGGCCGATCAGTCCGCGCTTCCGCGGCGAGCATGCGCTGCGCCGCTATCCCAATGGCGAGGAACGCTGCATTGCCTGCAAGCTGTGCGAGGCGATCTGCCCGGCGCAGGCGATCACCATCGAGGCCGGCCCGCGCCGCAATGACGGCACGCGGCGCACGGTGCGTTACGACATCGACATGGTGAAGTGCATCTATTGCGGCTTCTGCCAGGAAGCCTGCCCGGTCGACGCCATCGTCGAGGGGCCGAATTTCGAGTTCGCGACGGAGACACGCGAGGAACTCTACTACGACAAGGACAGGCTGCTGGCGAATGGCGACCGGTGGGAGCGCGAACTGGCGCGCAACATCTCGCTGGATGCGCCGTACCGCTGATATTTGACGCATGGACGGGGCGAGAGGCCTCGTCTAGAGGGTGATCCCGAAAAGTTGCGGACTTTTCGGACAAGATCATCCTCCGGAAGACAAAAGTGTCGCACGTTTCTTTCGATCGGGTATTTCAACCCGATCGGAACATGCGATAGGACAACGCGGCTTCCGTACCGGAAGTGGGACGAAGCCAGAGATAACGAACAGGACGATTGTCCTGTTTGGACAGGAACCCGGGGGATCCCCAATGCTGAGTGGACTAGAGGCGGCCTTTTTCTACCTCTTCGCCTTTGTCGCGGTGGCGTCGGCGTTCATGGTCATTTCGTCGCGCAACCCCGTGCATTCGGTGCTGTTCCTGATCCTGACCTTCTTCAACGCCGCCGGCCTTTTCATGCTGACCGGCGCCGAGTTCCTGGCGATGATCCTGCTCGTCGTCTATGTCGGCGCCGTCATGGTGCTGTTCCTGTTCGTCGTCATGATGCTCGACGTCGACTTCGCCGAGATGAAGGAGGGAGCCCTGCAATACGCGCCGATCGGCGCGCTGGTCGGGCTGATCCTGGCGGCGGAGCTGATCATCGTGCTGGGCGGCTACACCTTCGCGCCCAAGCTCGCCTCGACCGTCGCAAAGCCCATTCCGGATCTTGCAACGCGCTCGAACACGGCAGCGCTCGGCGACATCCTCTATACCGACTACCTCTACTACTTCCAGATTTCGGGCCTCATCCTGCTGGTCGCCATGATCGGCGCCATCGTGCTGACGTTGCGCCACAAGGAAGGGGTCAAGCGGCAGTCGATCGCAGCTCAGGTCGGCCGCACAGCGGCGACCGGCATGGAAATCCGCAAGGTCAAGTCGGGCGAAGGAGTCTGAGATGGTCGTCGGCATCGCACATTATCTGACCGTATCGGCGATCCTGTTCACGCTCGGCGTGTTCGGCATCTTCCTCAACCGCCGCAACATCATCGTCATCCTGATGTCGATCGAATTGATCCTGCTCGCGGTCAATATCAACTTCGTCGCCTTTTCGGCGGCGCTCGGCGACCTGGTCGGCCAGGTGTTCGCGCTCTTCGTGCTGACGGTCGCGGCGGCTGAGGCCGCCATCGGACTTGCCATTCTCGTCGTCTTCTTCCGCAACCGTGGCTCGATCGCGGTCGAAGACGTGAACGCCATGAAGGGTTGACGGAACCACCATGTATCAGGCCATCGTCTTCCTTCCACTGCTCGGCTTCCTGATCGTCGGCCTGTTCGGCACGTCGCTCGGTGCCAAGGCATCCGAATACATCACCTCCGGCTTCCTGGTGATCGCGGCCGTGCTGTCATGGATCGCCTTCTTCTCCGTCGGCTTCGGCCATGGCGAGGTGTTCACCGTGCCGGTGCTGCACTGGATCCAGTCCGGCGGCCTGGACGCCTCCTGGGCACTCAGGATCGACACGCTGACGGTGGTGATGCTGGTGGTGGTCAACACCGTGTCGGCGCTGGTTCACATCTATTCGATCGGCTACATGCACCACGATCCGAACCGGCCGCGCTTCTTCGCCTATCTGTCGCTGTTCACCTTCGCCATGCTGATGCTGGTGACGGCAGACAATCTTGTGCAGATGTTCTTCGGCTGGGAAGGGGTGGGCCTCGCGTCCTACCTGCTGATCGGCTTCTGGTACAAGAAGCCGTCGGCCAATGCCGCCGCCATCAAGGCCTTCGTCGTCAACCGCGTCGGCGATTTCGGCTTCGCGCTCGGCATTTTCGGCGTCTTCGTGCTGTTCGGCTCGGTCAATCTCGGCACGATCTTCGCCAATGCAGCGACGTTCATTCCTGCCGAAGGCGCGCCGCAGGGTGCGGCCGTGCTCACCTTCCTCGGCCATGCGCTCGACAAGCAGGCGGCGATGACCGTCGTCTGCCTGCTGCTGTTCATGGGCGCCATGGGCAAGTCGGCGCAGGTGCCGCTGCACACCTGGCTGCCGGACGCCATGGAAGGCCCGACCCCGGTGTCGGCGCTCATCCATGCCGCCACGATGGTGACGGCGGGCGTGTTCATGCTGGCACGGCTGTCGCCGCTGTTCGAATTATCGCATTCGGCGCTGACGGTGGTGACCTTCATCGGCGCCTTCACCGCCTTCTTCGCGGCGACCGTCGGCCTCGTCCAGAACGACATCAAACGCGTCATCGCCTATTCGACCTGCTCGCAGCTCGGCTATATGTTCGTGGCGCTCGGTGTCGGCGCCTATGGCGCGGCGATCTTCCACCTGTTCACGCACGCCTTCTTCAAGGCGCTGCTGTTCCTCGGCTCTGGCTCGGTCATCCATGCCGTCTCCGACGAGCAGGACATGCGCAAGATGGGCGGTTTGAGGAAGCTGATCCCGACCACCTACTGGATGATGGTGATCGGCACCCTGGCGCTGACCGGCGTCGGCATTCCGGTGACCGTCATCGGCACCGCCGGCTTCTTCTCCAAGGACGCCATCATCGAAACCGCCTTTGCCGGGCACAATTCCGTCGCGGTCCTGGCCTTCGTGGCTCTGGTCATCGCCGCCGGCTTCACCTCTTTCTATTCCTGGCGGCTGATCTTCATGACCTTCCACGGCGAGCCGCGGGCGAGCCACGAGGTGATGCATCACGTCCATGAATCGCCGCCGGTGATGCTGGTGCCGCTGTTCATCCTGGCGGCGGGTGCGCTGTTTGCCGGCATCATCTTCCACGGCGCCTTCATCGGCGAAGGCTATGCCGAGTTCTGGAAGGCGTCGCTATTCACGCTGGCGGACAATCACATCCTGCACGAGATCCACGAATTGCCGCTGTGGGTCGAGCTCTCGCCCTTCATCGCCATGCTGATCGGCCTGGCGCTGGCCTGGCAGTTCTACATCCGTTCGCCGGAAATGCCGAGGAATCTCGCTGCCCAGCATCGCGGGCTCTACGCCTTCCTGCTCAACAAGTGGTATTTCGACGAGCTCTACGACTTCCTGTTCGTGCGTCCGGCCAAGCGTCTCGGCTCCTTCCTGTGGAAGACCGGCGACGGGACCATCATCGATGGCCTGGGGCCGGACGGCATTTCGGCCCGCGTCGTCGATGTCACCAACCGCGTCGTCAAGCTGCAGACCGGCTATCTGTACCACTATGCCTTCGCCATGCTGATCGGCGTTGCCGCACTCGTCACCTGGATGATGCTCTGATGACCGCTTGGCCAATCCTCTCGCTGGTCACCTTCCTGCCGTTGGTTGGTGTGCTGCTGATCCTGTTCATCAACGATGACAGCGAAAACGCGCGCCGCAACATTCGCGCCATCGCGTTCATAACCACGGCGTTTACCTTCCTGGTGTCGTTGTTGATCTGGACCGGCTTCGACAATTCGCAGGCCGGCTTCCAGTTCGTCGAAAAGGTCGCCTGGCTCGATTCCGGCATTTCCTACCATATGGGCGTCGACGGCATTTCCATGCTGTTCGTCATCCTGACGACCTTCCTGATGCCGCTTTGCATCCTGGCGTCGTGGGAAGCGATCGAGAAGCGCGTCAAGGCGTACATGATCGCCTTCCTGCTGCTCGAGACGCTGATGATTGGCGTGTTCTGCGCACTGGACATCGTGCTGTTCTACGTCTTCTTCGAAGCCGGCCTGATCCCGATGTTCATCATCATCGGTGTGTGGGGCGGCAAGCGGCGCGTCTACGCCTCGTTCAAGTTCTTCCTCTATACGCTGGCCGGCTCGGTGCTGATGCTGCTCGCCGTCATGGCGATGTTCTACCAGTCCGGCACCACCGACATCCCGACGCTTTTGACGCACAGCTTCCCGGCCAACATGCAGACCTGGCTGTGGCTAGCCTTCTTCGCCTCCTTCGCGGTGAAGATGCCGATGTGGCCGGTGCACACCTGGCTGCCGGACGCGCACGTCGAGGCACCGACGGCCGGTTCGGTCATCCTGGCCGCCATCCTCTTGAAAATGGGCGGGTACGGCTTCTTGCGTTTCTCGCTGCCGATGTTTCCGCTGGCGTCCGAAATGTTCGCGCCACTGGTGTTCACGCTGTCGGTCGTCGCCATCATCTACACCTCGCTGGTGGCGCTGATGCAGGAGGACATGAAGAAACTGATCGCCTATTCGTCGGTCGCCCATATGGGCTTCGTCACCATGGGCATCTTCGCCATGAACCAGGAAGGCGTGCAGGGCGCGATCTTCCAGATGCTCAGCCACGGCCTGGTCTCGGGCGCGCTGTTCCTGTGCGTTGGCGTCATCTATGACCGCATGCATACGCGCGAGATCGCGGCCTATGGCGGCCTTGTCAACAACATGCCGAAATACGCCACCGCGTTCATGATCTTCACCATGGCCAATGTCGGCCTGCCTGGCACGTCAGGCTTCGTCGGCGAGTTCCTGACCATGCTCGGCGTGTTCCGCGTCAACACCTGGGTGGCGTTCTTCGCCGCCACCGGCGTCATCCTGTCGGCCGCCTACGCGCTTTGGCTCTATCGCCGGGTTATCTTCGGCGCGCTGACCAAGGACAGCCTGAAGGGGCTGCTCGATCTGTCGACCCGCGAGAAGGTGATCATCTATCCGCTGGTCGTGCTGGTCATCTTCTTCGGCGTCTATCCCGCACCCGTCTTCGACGCGACGGCCCAGTCGGTCAAGTCGCTCGTCACCAATGTCACCGCATCCATCGGCGCCGCGCAGACCGCGGCGGCGAACTGACCCAGGGGTTTTGCGAACCATGACGCCGGACCTTCTCTCCAGCCTGTCGCTCTCGACGCCCGAGCTGATTCTTGCCATCGGCGCGCTCGCGCTGCTGATGGTCGGGGCCTATTCGCGTTCCAACACCGCCAATACGGTGACCGGCCTTGCCGTCGCCGTGCTGGTGATCGCAGGCGCCTGGCTGATCTTCCACGCAGGGCAGGGCAGCGCCTATGGCAACGCCTTCATCCAGGATTCCTTTGCCCGCTTCATGAAGGTGCTGGCGCTGGTCGGCTCGGCGGTGACGCTCGTCATGTCGATGCGCTTTGCCAAGGTGGAGCGTTTCGACAAGTTCGAATATCCGGTGCTGATCCTGCTTTGCACGCTCGGCATGATGCTGATGATCTCGGCCAACGGTATGATCGGGCTCTATCTCGGCCTCGAACTGCAGTCGCTGGCGATCTATGTGCTGGCGGCGATCAATCGCGACAATCTGCGTTCGACCGAGGCCGGCCTGAAATATTTCGTCCTCGGTGCGCTGTCCTCGGGCATGCTGCTCTACGGCATCAGCCTGGTCTATGGTTACACCGGCAACTTGGGCTTCCACGAGATCGCCACGGCGCTTGGCGGCGGCGAGCGCCAGCTCGGCCTCGTCGTCGGCCTGGTTTTCGTGCTGGCCGGGCTTGCCTTCAAGATCTCGGCCGTGCCGTTCCACATGTGGACGCCCGACGTCTATGAAGGCGCGCCGACGCCGGTGACGGCCTTCCTCGCGGCGGCACCGAAAATGGCGGCGATGGCGCTGATCGTGCGCGTCACCATGGGCGCTTTCAAGCCGATCGCTTCCGACTGGCAGCAGATCATTGTCTTCATCTCGATCGCCTCGATGGCGCTTGGCGCCTTCGCCGCGATCGGTCAGACCAACATCAAGCGGCTGATGGCCTATTCCTCGATCGGTCATATGGGCTATGCGCTGGTGGGCCTTGCCGCCAACAGCCAGGCCGGTGTGCGCGGCGTCGCCATCTACATGCTGATCTACCTGGTGATGACGCTTGGCACCTTCGCCTTCATCCTCGCCATGCGGCGCAAGGAAGGCAATGTCGAGCAGATCAGCGATCTCGCCGGCCTGTCGTCGACCAACCCGGTGATGGCGACGATCCTGACCGTCCTGATGTTCTCGCTGGCCGGCATTCCGCCGCTCGCCGGCTTCTGGGGAAAATGGTACGTCTTCCTCGCCGCCATCAACGCCAATCTCTATGCGCTGGCGATCATCGGCGTGCTGGCCTCGGTGGTGGGCGCCTACTACTATCTGCGCATCATCAAGATCATGTGGTTCGATGAGCCGGTCGGCGGCTTCGTGCCGATGGCCAGCGAATTGCGTGTCGTGCTCGGCGTCAGTGGCGCCTTCGTGCTGTTCTATGTGCTGATCGGCGGGCCGATCGGCACCTATGCCGAAGCCGCCGCCAAGCCATTTTTCTGACGGGATGGCATTTCGGCTGGCTCCAACCGCGGCGTCGGAAGGGTTCCGGCTCGAGGCGCATGACAGTGTCGGCTCCACCAACGCGCTGGCGCTGGACCATGCCCGGGCGGGCGACTCGGGCAAGCTCTGGGTCGTTTCCAAGAAGCAGGAAAGCGGGCGCGGCCGGCGTGGCCGTGCCTGGGCAACGCCGGAAGGCAATCTGGCGGCGACGCTGCTCCTCATCACCGGCGGCGAACTTCGCCTTGCCGCGACGCTCGGCTTTGTCGCCGGGCTGGCGTTGGCCGACGCACTCGACGCGGTGGTGCCGAAGGGCCGCATCGCGATAGGCCTCGACGGCGCGAGCCAGGGACAGAACCGCTTCGAGCTGAAATGGCCGAACGACGTGCTCGCCTCCGGAGCCAAGCTCGCCGGCATCCTCCTGGAATCGGCGATGCTTGACGGTGGCCGATTCGCGGTGGCGGTCGGCATCGGCGTCAACGTGGTGGCGCACCCGCGGGATTTGCCGTATCCCGCGACATCGCTTCATGCATTGGGCGCGGCTTGCGATGCCGAAACGCTGTTTTTGGCGCTGTCGGATGCCTGGAGCGAGAATGCCCGCCTTTGGGACGAAGGCCGTGGCCTTGCCGCCATCAGGAAGCGTTGGCTTGCCCGCGCAGCGGGCCTTGGCGGCGAGGTTGCTGTCAGAATTGACGGTAATGTGGTGCGTGGCGTCTTCGAGACCATTGACGAGGACTGCCGTTTCGTGATCCGCGACGATGAGGGGTCTGTTCTGACGGTCGCCGCCGGCGATGTGCATTTCGGCGCGGTTGCGTCCGCGCGGGTATAGTTTTGTTTTTGAGCAATTCCGGACTGAAAACCGTTAGATACTTTTTCTGGAATTGCATTAACGGCTTGGCCTGAGGGCCAAGGAAGGGAAAAATCATGGCGAAAGCGGACAACGCCGAACTCGTCTTCGTGCCGCTCGGTGGCGTCGGCGAGATCGGCATGAACTTCGCCCTCTACGGCTACGGCCCGCCGAGCGCGCGCGAGTGGATCGTCATCGATGTCGGCGTCACCTTTCCCGACGCGGCGCATCCGGGCGTCGACCTGATCCTGCCCGACACGCGCTTCATCGAGGAGAACCTCGCCAATTTGCGCGGCATCATCATCACCCACGCGCATGAGGACCACTACGGCGCGTTGCTCGACACCTGGCCGAAGCTGAAGGCGCCGGTCTGGATGACACCGTTCAGCGCCGGGCTGCTGGAAGCCAAGCGGCAGGGCGAGCAGGGCGCGCCGAAGATCCCGCTGACGATCTACCGGGCGGGCGAAAAGTTCACTGTCGGTCCCTTCGAGATCGAAGCCATTCCGGTGGCGCACTCCATTCCCGAACCGATGTCGCTGGCGATCACCTCGCCGGCCGGCACCGTCATCCATACTGGCGACTGGAAGATCGATCCGGAACCGACGATCGGACCCAAGACCGACGAGGCGCGCTTCCGCGCCTATGGCGACAAGGGCGTGCTGGCGCTGATCTGCGATTCGACCAATGCGCTGCGCGAAGGCGAGTCGCCTTCGGAAGTGGCCGTCGGCGAGGGCCTGAAAGGCGTCATCCAGGCCGCCAAGGGCCGCGTCGCCGTCACCACCTTCTCCTCCAATGTCGGACGCATCGTCTCGATCGCCCGGGCGGCGCGTGATGCCGGCCGCCAGTGCCTCGTGCTCGGCCGCTCACTGAAGCGCGTCATCGATGTGGCTGACGAGCTTGGCTATATGGACGGGCTGCCGGAGTTCATCGCCGAGGAGGATTTCGGTTTCATCCCGCGCGAGAACCTGGTCATCATCTGCACCGGCAGCCAGGGTGAGCCGCTGGCGGCGCTGGCCAAGCTGTCGCGCGACGAGATGAAATCGGTGTCGCTGACGGCGGGCGACACGGTGGTGTTTTCCTCGCGCACCATTCCCGGCAACGAGAAGGCGATCCTCGAAATCAAGAACCGCCTGATCGATCTCGGCATCAAGATCATCGAGGACGGCGATGCGCTGGTACACGTCTCCGGCCATCCCCGGCGCAGTGAACTGCGCAAGATGTATGAGTGGGTGCGTCCGCAGATAGGCGTTCCCGTGCATGGCGAGGCCGCGCATCTGGTGGCGCAGGGTTCGCTGATGTCGACGTCCGGCATCGGCCAGGTGGCGCAAGTGCGCGACGGCGACATGCTGCGGCTCGCGCCAGGTCCGGCCACCATCATAGACCAGGTGCCGTTCGGCCGTGTCTACAAGGACGGCAACCTGATCGGCACCGATCAGGCGATGGGTATTCGCGACCGGCGCAAATTGTCCTTTGCCGGCCATGTCGCGGTCAATGTCGTGCTCGACGAGAAGTATGAACTGGCCGGCGATCCCGATCTGGTCGCAATCGGCGTCGCCGAGGCAGATGCACGCGGCGAGACGCTCGAGGATCTGATGATCGATGCGGCCGTCGGCGCGGTCGATTCGATCCCCCGCCAGCGCCGCAAGGACCTCGACCTCGTGCAGGAGGCGGTGCGGCGCGCGGTGCGCGGCGCGGCCAACGAAGCCTGGGGCAAGAAACCGCTGGTGACGGTGTTCGTCACCCGGTGAGGGCAATCGCTGGACATTCAGCTGGCAGCCGACGGGAAGCCAGCGAAAAGTACGCTTCGCCGATTCGATGTAGCCCAGGCCTGGAAAATCGCATGGGATGGCCGGTGGCCAGCAGGGGCCGCCGGCGGCTGTCCGGCCGCGAAGGCCGATGCAAGCCTGTCTGATATCGACGGCGTCGAGCGGGGCGGCAACTTGAACGACCCGAGATCGAAGGTGAAACCGCGGGCGCGGGCAGGGCTGATTCCGGACATTTCCCTTTGTGCTTTGCAGATACCGGTTGGAAGAGGTGCGACAGTGCGCGCCTCCTGAATGGCTGTTGGTCTCGGTTGATTTGACGTATGACGCCAATATTGGAGCTGGGAGAAAAAGCTCGGACATGCTCGGACGGCTGAACCATGTCGCGCTTGCGGTGCCGGATTTGGCTGCCGCCATTGCAGCTTACCGCAACACACTCGGCGCCGAAGTGACCGAGCCGCAGGCCTTGCCGGAGCATGGCGTCACCGTGGTGTTCGTCAATGTCGGCAACACCAAGATCGAATTGCTGGAGCCGCTTGGCGAGCGCTCGCCGATCGCGGCGTTCCTCGAGAAGAACCCGTCGGGCGGTATGCATCATCTGTGCTACGAGGTCGACGACATCCTGGCCGCGCGCGACCAGCTCAAGGCCGCCGGCGCCCGCGTGCTTGGCGACGGCAATCCCAAGGTAGGTGCGCACGGCAAGCCGGTGCTGTTCCTGCATCCGAAGGATTTCTTCGGTACGCTGATTGAACTGGAGCAATCATGAACTGGGTCTCGTTCACCGCCCTGTTTTTCGCGACCTGGTGGGTGGTGCTGTTTGCCGTTCTGCCGTTCAGCGTCAAGACGCAGGACGACGATCACGACGTGACGCTGGGCACGGTTCCGAGCGCCCCGCGCGGGCCGCATATGTTGCGTGCCGTGATCCGCACCACCATCGCGACGGCGATCCTGATGAGCATTTTCTATGGTTTGACGCACGGGCTGGGATACAGCCTCAACGACATCCCGCACATCGTGCCGGATTTCGGCCAGACCCCAACGAAATAGAAAGTCCTGGGATTGAGATGCCGCCCCGCCCGGCGGCCATGGGCTGCTGACGCAAGGTCATGTAGCCTGGCAATTCGCGGCGCTAACCAGATGATTGCACAAAAAAAATGCAAGGCACAAGGCCTTGCAATTAAACGCGTCCGATCTGTTTCCGGTATCCGGCGGCAGCGAGTAACCGCGCCTAGATCGCATCCTCCCAAGACTTTGACCGCGTAGGAAGGCAGATTTGTTTCTGCCCTCTCGGTTATCGGGGCACATTAGCCTAACGGAAATGAAAATGTCACGAAGAATTTTGCCTTGAAACGGGCATTCTCGTGCTGCACTGCACAATAGTGCGGCAGGCTTTGCTTTTGAAACGACCAGGCAATGTCGAGACAGCCTTTGCGGCATGTTCGCGATTGACGCGCGCAAAGAATTGGCGGCTCTCTCCGAAGAGGTTCGGTGCGTTCCATTGTCGGTGCGGACTGATCCGGAAGCGCGGGATTCCGGGGCGGAAGGGGCTGATGTGGTGGGATGGCCGGGTTTCCATTCCGTCATGAAATCGCTATGAAGCCGGGGCAAGCAAGCCTGCGCCCTGCCGATTCTGGCATGGCCATTCTCATTCACGGACCAGTTCATGCGTTTGTCGCGCTATTTCCTGCCTATCCTCAAAGAAAATCCGCGCGAGGCCGAAATCGTCTCGCATCGGTTGATGCTGCGCGCCGGCATGATCCGCCAGCAGGGGCAGGGCAGTTTTTCCTGGCTGCCGTTGGGCAAGCGGGTGCTGGACAAGGTCTGCAAGATCATCCGCGAGGAGCAGAACCGCGCCGGCGCGCTGGAGATCCTGATGCCGACCATCCAGTCGGCCGACCTGTGGCGCGAGAGCGGCCGTTACAACGATTACGGCAAAGAGATGCTGCGCATCAAGGACCGTCAGGACCGTGACATGCTCTACGGACCGACCAACGAGGAAATGGTCACCGAGATTTTTCGCGCCTACGTCAAGTCCTACAAGGACCTGCCGCTCAACCTCTACCATATTCAGTGGAAGTTCCGTGACGAGGTGCGGCCGCGCTTCGGCGTGATGCGTTCGCGCGAATTCCTGATGAAGGATGCCTATTCCTTCGATCTCGACTTCGAGGGCGCGAGAGCCGCCTATAACAGGATGTTCGTCTCCTATCTCAGGACCTTCACCCGCATGGGCCTGCAGGCGATCCCGATGCGGGCCGACACGGGGCCGATCGGCGGCGATCTCAGCCACGAATTCATCATCCTGGCCGATACCGGTGAAAGCCAGGTCTTCTGCCATCGCGATTATCTGTCGCTTGCCGTGCCCGGAGCGGAAACCGACTTCGCCAATGACGGCGAGATAGCAGACATCGTCAAGACGTGGACGACGCCCTACGCCGCCACCGACGAGATGCATGACGAGGCGGCCTGGGAGAAGGTCCCGACAGGCGACCAGGTGTCGGCGCGCGGCATCGAGGTCGGCCATATCTTCCACTTCGGCGAGAAATACTCCAAGCCGATGGGCGCCAAGGTGACGGGCCCCGACGGCAAGGATCATTTCGCCTCGGGCGGCTCATACGGCATCGGCCCGTCGCGGCTGGTCGCGGCGATCATCGAGGCGAGCCACGACGAGAACGGCATCATCTGGCCGGACGCGGTGGCGCCGTTCGATATCTGCCTGATCAACATGAAGGCGGGCGACGCCGAGTGCGATCGCGTCTGCGACGAGCTCAACGCTGCCTTCACCGCCGCCGGCAAGGATGTGCTCTACGACGATACGGACCAGCGGCCGGGCGGCAAGTTCGCCACCGCCGACCTGATCGGCCTGCCCTGGCAAGTGATCGTCGGACCGCGCGGCGTGGCCGCCGGCGAGATCGAGATCAAGAATCGCAAGAGCGGCGAGCGCGTGACGCTGCCGATCGCCGACGCGAAAAAACGTTTCGGTGCCCCCGCATGAGCGAGGCGGCGGCAGCGAGATCGGCGGGCGCCGGCCCGTTCTCAATCTTCGAACGCACGGTTGCGTGGCGCTATTTGCGCTCGCGGCGCAAGGAGACGGTGATCTCGGTGATCGCCTCGATCTCCTTTCTCGGCATCATGCTGGGCGTCGCCACGCTGATCGTCGTCATGGCCGTCATGAACGGGTTCCGCGCCGAGCTTCTGACACGCATCCTCGGCGTCAACGGCCATCTGATCGTGCAGCCGCTCGATTCGCCGCTCGAGGACTATGCCCAGGTCGCCAGCCGCATCAACGGCGTGCCCGGGGTCAAATACGCCATTCCGCTGATCGATGGCCAGGTGCTGGCGCAAGGCAATGTGGGCGGCGGCACCGGCGCGCTGGTGCGCGGTATCAGGGGTGAAGACCTCGGCAAGATCGCCATCGTGGCCAAAAACATCAAACAGGGTTCGCTCGAAGGCTTCGATACGGGCGACGGCGTCGCCATCGGCAAGCGCATGGCCGAGAATCTCGGCTTGGCGCTCGGCGACACCATCACCTTGATCTCGCCGGACGGGGATGTGACGCCGCTCGGTACCACGCCGCGCATGAAGGGCTACAAGATCGCCGCGATCTTCGAAGTCGGCATGTCGGAATATGACAGCTCCATCGTCTACATGCCGTTCTCCGAGGCGCAGCTCTATTTCAACATGGACGGCCGGGCGCAGACGATCGAAATCTATGTCGACAATCCCGATGATGTCGACGCGCTGAAACCCAAGGTGGAAGAGGCGGCACAACGCCCCATCGACCTCGTCGACTGGCGCCAGCGCAACGAGACCTTCTTTTCCGCCCTGCAGGTCGAGCGCAACGTCATGTTCATGATCCTGACGCTGATCGTGCTGGTGGCGGCGCTCAACATCATTTCCGGACTGATCATGCTGGTGAAGGACAAGGGGCATGACATCGCCATCCTGCGCACCATGGGCGCCTCGCGCGGCGCCATCCTGCGCATCTTCCTGATGACGGGGGCAGCGATCGGTGTGACGGGCACGCTCGCCGGCGTGCTGCTCGGCGTGGTGATCTGCACCAACATCGAATCGATCCGCCAATTCTTCTCCTGGATGACCGGCAAGGTGCTGTTCAATCCGGAGCTGTATTTCCTCAGCCAGTTGCCGGCGAAGATGGATCCGCGCGAGACGACCTACGTCATCATCATGGCGCTGGCGCTGTCCTTCCTGGCAACGGTGTTTCCAGCGTGGCGGGCGGCCCGCCTCGATCCGGTCGAAGCCTTGAGGTACGAGTAGTGGCCGAGGTCATTATCGAGCTGAAGAGCGTCGAGCGGCACTATGTCCAGGGGCCGCGCAAGCTCACCATCCTGAACGGCGCCGACTTTTCGCTTCGGCGCGGCGAGATGGTGGCGCTGGTGGCGCCGTCGGGCACCGGCAAGTCGACGCTGCTGCACACGGCGGGCCTGCTGGAGCGTCCTGACGCCGGCGACGTGATCCTGTCCGGCCGGGCCTGCGGCCGGTTGTCCGACGATGAGCGCACCTCGATCCGCCGCAACGATGTCGGCTTCGTCTACCAGTTCCATCATCTGCTGCCGGAGTTTTCGGCGCTGGAAAACATCATGATGCCGCAGCTCATCAAGGGGCTGCCGCGCAAGGAAGCGGGCGAGCGCGCGGCGCAGCTGCTCGATTACATGCAGATCGGCAAGCGGGCATCGCACCGGCCATCCGAGCTGTCCGGCGGCGAGCAGCAGCGAGTCGCCATTGCGCGCGCCGTTGCCAATGCGCCGCTGGTGCTGCTCGCCGACGAGCCGACCGGCAACCTCGACCCGGTCACCGCCTCTTATGTCTTCGAGGCGCTGGAAGCGCTGGTGCGGCAATCGGGACTCGCCGCGCTGATCGCCACGCACAATCACGAGCTGGCATCGCGCATGGACCGGCGTGTCACGCTCGCCGACGGCAAGGTGGTGCCGCTTTAAGGAATGGTTTCGCCCGGGGTGTACCGTGCGGAGATGGCTTAGAATCGCCAGTGAGCGTTCATTGCGATCAGCGTGGACGATATCGCGCTCGTCGCCAGAATGAGCAGCCAAACTACAAAATTACGAGAGAGGCGTCGCCTGCGGCCCTGTCGCATCCGCTTTCGCCAGCGGTCACCTTGATTTGCGCCTCCGTATTTCCCCATATCCTTCGCTCAGCAGTGCCTCAGCCCAAGAACTATCGTCTCGGCCAAACTTTAATACAAGCGCGCGCTAATCCTGATCCTCCGGGAGTGGAAGCCTACGCCGCCACGCTTTCAACCGGGCCTCAGGCGAGCGATTAACCTTTCGCTAACCGTGCAAAATTCCCACCCGTCACCATATCTCCTAGCGATTGACATTGGAACAAAATTAGAACAAATTGGAAACATATCCACAACAGGAGAGAGTTATGACCGATCTGGTTCAGGATGTCATCTCGCTGGTTTGCATGAGCGCGTTTCTTGTTTCCATGGCGATCTGGATCGGAGCCATGTGAGCTGGCGGCATCCGCCATCGCTGTTCCCTATGGCCATAAGCCGCTCCGCCGTTAAGCTTTTCTTGCCGCCGCGACGTTAGGGTGCGCCTCCAGGCAGGAGCAACGTCCAGTGTCGCCCATCGTCACGGCCATTCTCGTGGCCAGCAATCTCGGGCTGATCTTTCTCTTGATGACCGTGCCGCTTGGTTTGCGCACGGTCCGGTCCAGCCGCATCGTGGCAATGGACCGGCAGCGCCTGTGGCAGGCGCTGTGGCCGCTTGGAAGCGATGCCGGCTGGTCCGGCGAGATCCTGTCGGCGCAGCCGCTGGACGAAGAGGGCGTGGCTCGCATCATGCTGTCGTGGGAAGGCCGCGACGGCAAGCCGATCGAGCGCAGGGCGCGGTTCGAAGATGTCGTCGAGGGCAGCCGCTTCTCGATGCGGGTGATCGAGGACACCGCGCTCGATGGCTCGTTCTGGAAGGACTATGCCGAGACCGCCGAACTGGTTTCGGAGGGCAGCGGTACACGCGTGACGCTCAGCCGGACCGACCGGTACCGCGGCGTCGCCTTCCTGGTGTTCCGTTACTTCGCCATGCGCCGCGAGCTCTCCAAGCTGCAGCGTTGGGCAAGGACCGGGCAGTATCGCAAGGGCGGCTGGTTCGAGCATCCGCTGAGTCAGGTCGGCTTTGCCGTGCTGTCGGCATTGATGCTGTGGCCGTTTTTCGGCCTTCATCTCGGCGGGCTGGCGCTGGCCGCGATCCTGACGTCGGTGGTGGCACTGCACGAACTCGGCCACATGGCGGCGTTCCGGCTGACCGGCCATCGCAGGGCGCGGATGATCTTCATCCCGCTGCTTGGCGGCATCGCCATTGGCGGCCGGCCCTACAACAGCCGTTTCGAAGTTGCCTTCGTGGCGTCGATGGGGGCGGGGTTCTCAGCCTTCCTGGTGCCGATCGTCATTGCCGCCAGCGTGCTTGCCGGCAACGAGGGTCACAAGGCCGCGGCCGCGCTGCTGGCCGCGCTTGCAGGCTGCGTGGCCCTGTTCAACATCGCCAATCTGGTGCCGGTGTGGAAATTCGACGGCGGCCAGGTGCTGCGCCAGATCTGCCCGGGGCCGGTCGTCCTGGCGCTGGCGTCCTTCTCGCTACTTTCGGCCTTTCTGGCGCTCGGCTGGCGGGCTGGTTTTTCCTCCGGCTTCCTGCTCGCGGCCGGTGCGGTCTTTTCGATCCTCAGCCTGCTCACCGTCGGCAGCGGGGTGAAGCCACGTCACGAACTGGAGCCGATCGGCACCGGCGACCGTTTCGTGATCGCAGGGGCCTTGCTGGCGGTGTTCGCCATCCATGGCTGCGGCGTGTTGTGGGCGTCAGGGCAACTGATCTGAAGCACCGTCAGCCGGTCTTGCGGGCCGCTTCGGCGGGCAAGGCCTCGGCAGGACCGAACACATCCTCGAACGCGGATTTCAGCGCGAGATCAAGGTCGGCCATCGTCAGGGGAAGGCCGAGGTCGACGAGGCTGGTGACGCCGTGGTCCGAGACACCGCAAGGAACAATGCCGCCGAAATGGGCGAGGTCCGGCTCGACATTGATGGCGATGCCGTGGAAGCTCACCCAGCGACGCAGCCGGATGCCGATCGCCGCGATCTTGTCCTCGGCCGGCGAGCCGTCAGGCAAAGCGGGGCAGTCCGGCCGCACCACCCAGACGCCGACCCGGTCCTCGCGGCGCTCGCCGCGCACGTTGAAGGCGGCGAGCGTACCGATGATCCATTGTTCGAGCGCCGCGACGAAGGCGCGCACGTCCTCGCGCCGGCGCTTCAGGTCGAGCATGACATAGGCAACCCGCTGGCCGGGTCCGTGATAGGTGTATTCGCCGCCGCGTCCGGCCGCGAAGACCGGAAAGCGGTCAGGCTCGATCAGGTCCTCGATGCGGGCGCTGGTGCCTGCGGTATAGAGCGGCGGATGTTCGACCAGCCAGACCATTTCGCCGGCAGCTCCGCTGCGGATTGCGTCCGCACGCGCTTCCATGAAGGCCAGCGCATCAGGATAGGCGGTAAGGCCGGGCTCGACCAGCCATTCGACCGGCGCCGAACCGGGCAAGGGCAGGAACGACGTGGCGATCTGGCTGCGTTCTGTCATGGCATGTCGCTTTGCTTATGCATGTCGTGGTCCCAAAACCGCCTTGCACTTTTGGGCGACATGCCTTTGGCCTCCATATGGCGATATCGGGCGCAAACGTCCAGTTCCGGATGCTCGTTGCAATCCTGTGGAACGTTATGCCAATTGCCTGACATTATTGCTCGCGACGCACTTGTTTCGCCGGAAACGATTTGCTACACGCCGCGAGCCGGTCGGTTCCGGCTCCTACCACGTGCGGTCGTGGCGGAATTGGTAGACGCGCAGCGTTGAGGTCGCTGTGGGGCAACCCGTGGAAGTTCGAGTCTTCTCGACCGCACCATTGGCAAAATCGGTAAGTGGCTGATTTTAAAATAAAATAGGCGGCTTTGCCGCCTTTTTTATTGACAGTTTGGCCAGATTTGCACTACAAATTGCACTGCACGTTACATCATCGGCAATCATGCCGGGTGTTCGATATGGCCAAGAAAATACCGTCCTCTTCAAGCTCGCCAGACCCTGATCGATATCTAAAAAAACGCGCATCGAGATGGCATTACGTCCGACGTGTCCCGGCCCACGTCGCGGGCTTCGATCCGCGCGGAACAATCCAGGTTTCACTGAAAACCTCCTCCCACGAAGTCGCCCGCATCAAGCGCGATGCCTTCGAGAAGGCCGACGATCTCTATTGGTCGGGACTCGCCGACGGACATCAGGCCGAATCCGTCGTGTCCGCTTACAATGCCGCGAGAACCCGTGCCCTGGCCCTTGGTTTCGAATACCTGTCATCCGCGAACCTTGCCGCCAGCCGTTCGCTGGACGAGATCCTGCGACGCGTCGAAAAAGCGAAAGGCTCAGGCGGGCGAGAGGCGCCCGCACTTCTTGGCGCGCATGAGAGGCCGGCGCTTACCGTCCGGGAAGCCACGGAGTATTATTTCAACACTATGGCCGCCGACGAGGCGCGGGGCATGAGCGAATACCAATTCGCGTCCTGGAAAAAGGTGAAGAGATATGCGGCGGAAAGCTTCATATCGGTCGTCGACAACAAGCCACTTCTTGAGATCACACGGGCCGATGCCCAGAGGTATTACGAATTCTGGCTCGACCGCGTGAAAGGCTCCAAAGGCGGGAAGCGCATGTCCTCAAACACCGCAAATCGTAGTTTCGGCAATATGCGGAAACTGTTCAAAACCTACGCGAACTGGCTCGCGCTCGATATCCGGAACCCTTTTGACGGTCTGTCGTTTCGCAACCGCAAAAGCGACCGGCGTGTGGTTCCTCCGTTCGAAGCCGAGTGGATAAAGACCAAGTTCCTTGTGCCTGGCGCGTTTGGCCGTCTCAACGATGATGCCCGGCTCATTTTCCTCGCCTTGATCGAGACCGGCTGCCGGCCCTCCGAGATCTGCAATCTGAGACCAGAGAACATAAGGCTCAATCATCCGGTCCCCCATCTCGCCATCCGGTTTCAGCCGGACCGCCTGATCAAGACAGAGTCGAGCATTCGCGAAATTCCGCTTCTTGGTGTCTCGCTCGAAGCCATGAAGCGCGCGCCAAAGGGATTCCCTCGTTACAGTGACAAAGAGACCAACCTTTCGGCAACCCTCATGAAGGGCCTCAGATCGGCAAAGCTGTTGCCCTCTGAGGAGCACAGTGTCTATTCGATCCGCCATTCTTTCGAAAAGCGAATGCAGGAAGCGGGGCTGGATTACGATTTGAGGTGCCGGCTGATGGGACACGCCAATGACCGGCCGCAATACGGGGACGGCGGTTCGTTGGAATGGCGGCGCGATCAGCTCAAGAAAATCGTCCTACCCTTCGATCCTGCGATCCTTGCATAGGCGGACGACTAAATCCGACCCTTGGCAGCACGCAGGCGATCTGCCCGGGACGCCAATTGCTCTCGCTCGTGCTCCAGGCGCTCGAAAATCGGCCAATAGCTTTCGCCTTCTGGCCGTGTCTCGATCAAATGGGCAACATAGGCGAGGGCCTTTTCGACCCGTGGAAGAAAAAGGACTTTTGCATCACTGCGTTTCCGATCTCCCCAGCAGTCCTCCACCTGGTCACTGGTATGAGATTGAAAGCCGATGTCGACAGGCCGAGCGGCATCTGAGGCAAGGCGACCCTCATTCTCAACACGGTTTCTCCAACGGCGAGGGCCGCGGCGTTCGTTTGTTGCGGCTCCGGTAGGCTCGCTGTTTCGAGAATGATCTATTTCCAATTTGGGCATCGTGCAGTCCGCGAAATTTGACGTGCGGGCGCTGGCCTGCTCGCGGACAGGAGGATGCTTCGGCAAGGTGCTTGTTGGAAGTTTTCGATCTGACCGATCACACAAAAGGATGCTGCGGCGTAAGAACGGGCTGGGAAGTCCGAAAGGGTATGGTTTCTTCACGGTCGATGCCGAATTTACGGGGGCGGCGCGAAGATGAACGGCATATTGCGCGATATTCGCTTGAGTTCGGTTCATGAGAGCCCGGCCGGCCGGCTTTGGCGGATGCGCCCAGATATGGGTATTTACGGCCATGTATTGGGTGCCGGCTGAGGCATAGGTAAGATTGCTATAGCTCACATTGTTCGCTATTATGAGTTATAGAGAGGCGCTCTATAGCTCATGGCATGGAATTGGGAGCAGGCCGACTGGCCGCATTTTACCTACGACAAGATGGCATTGGACCCGCTGGAAAGCGAGTTCCTATTGCGATCGGGCGAGTTCCTCGGCGTCTTTCGTCACGTCGGTTCCGAGGATCGCGATCAGATCCGCATCGAGCTTATCAGCGAAGAGGCTTTGAAGACATCCGCCATCGAAGGAGAATATCTCAACCGCGAGAGCCTGCAATCGTCCTTACGCCAGCAACTTGGGCTTGGAGCTGAAAACAGACGCATTCCGCCAGCGGAGCGAGGCGTCTCCGAAATGATGGCCGATGTGTACTTGCATTTTGCGGAACCGCTTTCTCATCGCACCCTCTACGCCTGGCACAAGATGGTGATGTCGGCCGAACGGCGCATTGAGACTATCGGCAATTACCGCCAGCATGCCGATCCGATGCAGATCGTCTCCAATCGGCTGGACAAGCCCAAAGTGCATTTCGAGGCGCCGCCCTCAGCGCGCGTGAAGGCCGAAATGGATGCTTTTACCATCTGGTTCAACAATACTGCGCCCAAAGGCAAGGCTCCGCTTCCCGCGCTGACGCGCGCCGGTATCGCGCATCTCTATTTTGAGAGTATCCATCCGTTCGAAGACGGCAACGGCCGCATAGGGCGTGCCCTTTGCGAAAAGGCGCTGGCGCAAAATCTGGGCGAGCCGAGCCTAATCACGCTGGCCTATACAATCGAGCGTCATCGCAAGGCCTACTACGACAGCCTGGAAGCCAGCAACAAGAGCAACGCGATTACCGACTGGCTGCTCTACTTCGCCAACACGATCCTTGAAGCGCAGCGCGTAACGCTTGCTCGTGTCGAATTCTCCGTCGCCAAGGCCAAGTTCTACGAGCGCCATCGGGGTCAGTTCAACGAGCGCCAGGAGAAGGTGATCGATCGAATGTTCCGTGAAGGTATCGATGGCTTCAAGGGTGGTCTCAGCGCCGAAAATTACATCGCCGTCACCCAGGCGTCGCGCGCCACGGCGACAAGGGACCTGCAGGATCTGGTTGCCAAGGGTGCGCTGACAAGAGCTGGTGAACTCCGACACACACGTTACACGCTGAATATTCGCGACGATCGTGCGTGAATTCCATCAGCGAACCAAGGGACAGGCTGTTAAACAGCCGGTCTCAATATTGGTGAGTGGCGGGCTACCAAGCAGGAGGTCGTGAAATGGGTTACCCGCGATCGGAAGCCTAGGAAAAGAGATGGCGCTGCCATTCTCGCGGTCAGGTCACGGCTCAAGCCGGTAGACATCCATTGATATCTGAAAGCTCGCTTTGGCGAACCGAACGGTTTTCAAAACTTCCCGCGCAAGGACGAAAGCGATAACTGGATACATTGGGACTACAGCCTCAAGGCCGGTGAGACCGACGTGTATATCTCCGGCATGTCGGGCGAGATTCATATCACGGTCGGCGAGGCGCTCACGCACCAGCAATGGCGGGACCTGATTGTCGGGATCAGAACGGATTATGCGAGGATCGGTCCGCAGAAATCCGCCGTACTACAGAGCCTGGAAAAATTCGTCATTTTCCAGAACAAGTTTGGCGCGGGATGTCGGCATGCACCGCGACCTCGTAGCCGGCCAAGTCATGGTTGACGAAGAAACCGCGTAGCGTAGCCGAATGCAGTGCGGCGGCGGGTGCGGTCACGTTTCAGCCTCGCGGGGAAGCCTGCTCGAGTTGTTGATATTCTTCGTCCGTCAGCGTGATCGCGGCGGCTGGCACGTTTTCCTCAAGATGAGAGACGCGGCTGGTACCTGGGATCGGCAGCATGACCGGGCTACGCTTCAGGAAGATATTTCGATGCGCTGTTGAGCCATGGCGGATCCGGCCGTTCCAATCGTGATGGCGGCAGTGCTCATCCATAACTTCAGCATGCCATCTCCATTTCTGATACGAGGACGGCGCCAGTGCTGCGGACACCGGCGCCATCAGCTTTTGCTACGCGAGGTGCTGTTCGAAGAACGA
This sequence comes from Mesorhizobium sp. B3-2-1, assembly GCF_006439515.1. NCBI lineage: Bacteria > Pseudomonadati > Pseudomonadota > Alphaproteobacteria > Hyphomicrobiales > Phyllobacteriaceae > Mesorhizobium > Mesorhizobium sp. B3-2-1. The sequence continues at coordinate 90,569 of NZ_VFTI01000028.1, forward strand.
AATCTCGCCCGCGCTTGGTGCGTGAAGCCCGGCGACCCCCGCTGTTGGACACGATAGTGGGTTTGAAGTGGTAGCGGGAGACCGCTACATCGTAAGACCCACTATTGACGGGGCGTTCTTTTGCTATCGTCGGCATGCAGGTCGTGGGCCGACAAAGGCCCGGACAGTGTCGCTGCGCACCTGACGGGTGCGCATACACCGGCAACGCTTACCCCGACAGCCTTATCCAGTGCATCAAGCTGAGTGGCAGGTGCCATCATGACACGTCATACTGCTGCGCCAGCGAGTCGGAAAGCTGGTCGGCGAAACGGGCAGCGGCCACCGGCAGGGTGCGGCCCTTGAGTTGGCCGACATAGAGCATGCCAGCGGGCACGTCGCGCGGGTCGAGCGGCCGGGAGATCATGTCACCGGTCATCGTCTGGTGGGACAGGCCAATTGGGAAATGGAAGGTGATGATATCCTCCGAGATAGCGTGGTTGCGCAGGAATTCGAAGCTGTCCGATTGAATCACCGGCTCCAGCTGCAGCGATGACGATTGCGCCCCGATGTCGAGCAGGTAGCGCACGCCGTAACTTGATGTGGGAAGCGCGATTGGATAGTCGAGGCAAGCGCGCAAGCGCACCGTCTCGCGAGAAGCCAGCGGATGATCGGGCCGCATAACCGCATGCACCGGCTGGTGCACCCGCATCAGCGTCATGAAAGCAGCCAGCCGGGTTGGCTCGTAGACGATGGCGATGTCGGCCGTGTGATCGACCAAGGCACGCTCGGCCTCCTCCCGGTCGCGCAGGTGCACTCCGAAGGTCACATTCGGATGTTCCTTGCGGTAGAGCGAGATCTGCATCGGCAAATGGTAGGGCAATAGCGCCTGGCTGCAGGCGATCGCCACATGGCCGCGCCGGGCGCCAGCAAGGTCTGCAATCTGCGATTTCACGTGCTCCATATCGGATAACTGGTTGCGCATGTGCTGCACTAGAAGTTCGCCGGCGCTTGACAATCGCACGCCGTGAGGCAGTCGCTCGAAAATCGCAACGCCGAGTTCGGCCTCCATCGCCAATATACGCCGGTTGAGCGCCGTCGAGGTTATGGCGAGCAATTCCGCGGCGGCGCGGATCGAACCGGTCTTGGCCACCACATCGATATGGTGAGCGGAGTTCAGGTAACGCATCGGCAGCCCCCGGCACCACCGCTGCAATTCCTGCAGCAGGCTGAACAAAACATAGCACAAGACAGCAGCACCGTCATCGACATAATTAAACCTGTCGACATATGATTGAAGAAGTATCTTCAAGCGACATTGATCATTCAGAATCAACGAAAGGTGGGGCAATGGATTTGTTCCAGTTCTTCCAGTAACTTTGTTAAATCAAAATGAGTAACCATGCGCTGCATATCAATTGTAAGCTTGGCATCTCTCGACCTTGTTGCCTTGCAAATGTATCGGCGATTGCCTCCGAACAATGAGGCGACGTGACCGCGTGATCGGGTCTACCAGGTCATACTAGTCAATGTGGTGTGACCTCCAAGGTTAGCATCGATGAAGGTGTCTAGCGGATGTCGGCGAGCATAAAGCCGCGGTTCTTTGGCGCGGCTATAACGATCCGCTAGTAAAGAAAAACTCGACATTTGAAATCTATTGCGCGGAATTCTTGTTGGGCGTTAGTGCGCGGGTCGCGCGTATGCGCGCCGAACGTACCATCACTTTTTCGCCCGCTGACCGCTGCCGCCTTCTAGCTGTGGTCATATGGCATAATCCTTGAACAGAGCTTGGTTACGCCAAATGTCATGTTTCGATTTCTGGAGCAACCGAACCGTAGATGCCACTTCAACCTGAAGGAATGACTAGATGACGTCGACCACCTCTTCCAGACTTACCTTCCTTGTATTCACCGCCGGATGCATCGCATTGGCGTTACTCTTCCACTACGCACCGGCTGGGGATTTTCCCTCGAAATATGCCAGGACCGCCCCGGCGGCGCTGGCCGCGCAACCGACGCGCATAGAAATCGACAACGAGGCGCACGCGATCCGCTTCTACATCGACGGCAACCAGGTCGCCGTGCTCGACGAGTCTGGTTTCAAACCATGAGGCCACAGAGCCAGGAGAGCAAAACCGTCGGGAAATTTGTCGTGCTTGCCTGTCGCAAACGGCGGAGGCCCAGAAGAAAGTCCCGGTGACGCAGGACGTTGCCGCCAAGGCCGAGCAGGCCAAGCCGCCGCTGGACAACATGGCCACTGGCGGGGTCAAGCCCGCGGCGCAGGCAAATGTGCCGGGCCACCGACGGGAACCAAGCATGGTCGCCAGAAATTCATCCGTCAGGTTGAAGTCGTCAACGTTGATAACAAGGAGGGCGCCCGCCCTCCGCGAACCCATGCTCGCGGCAAACGCGATCGAAAAACCTGCTTCAGCAGTTTCATATCGTCCGCATAGGTA
>NZ_VFTI01000029.1:0-79892 GCF_006439515.1 Mesorhizobium sp. B3-2-1
GTAGAGCCGGTTGCTCCGGTAGAACCGGTCGCTCCGGTAGAACCGGTCGCTCCGGTAGAACCGGTCGCTCCGGTCGAACCGGTCGCTCCGGTCGAGCCGGTTGCTCCGGTCGAGCCAGTGGCACCTGTCGAGCCGGTCGCTCCGGTCGAACCAGTTGCTCCAGTAGAGCCGGTCGCTCCGGTCGAACCCGTTGCCCCGGTCGACCCAGTTGCACCTGTCGAGCCGGTCGAACCCGTTGCCCCTGTCGAGCCGGTCGCTCCGGTCGAACCCGTTGCTCCGGTCGAACCCGTTGCTCCGGTCGAGCCCGTGGCACCGGTCGAGCCGGTTGCACCTGTAGAGCCAGTGGCTCCGGTCGAGCCTGTTGCACCGGTCGAGCCCGTGGCACCAGTCGAGCCTGTTGCGCCGGTCGCGCCCGTCGAACCGGTCGCTCCGGTCGAGCCTGTCGCTCCGGTCGAGCCAGTCGCCCCGGTCGAACCTGTCGCTCCGGTCGAGCCCGTCGCTCCGGTCGAGCCGGTCGCCCCGGTCGAGCCTGTCGCTCCGGTGGAGCCGGTTGCTCCGGTCGAGCCCGTCGCTCCGGTCGAGCCTGTCGCTCCGGTGGAGCCGGTTGCACCGGTCGAGCCCGTCGCACCGGTCGAGCCCGTCGCTCCGGTGGAGCCGGTTGCTCCGGTCGAGCCGGTTGCTCCGGTCGAGCCCGTCGCTCCGGTCGAGCCTGTGGCACCAGTCGAGCCGGTTGCTCCGGTATCGCCGGTCGCGCCTGTGGCTCCGGTTGCGCCAGTCGAACCTGTCGCTCCGGTATCACCCGTGGCGCCGGTCGAGCCAGTCGCACCGGTAGAGCCTGTCGCACCTGTCGAGCCGGTGGCGCCGGTCGAACCAGTTGCTCCGGTAGAGCCAGTGGCACCGGTATCGCCCGTGGCGCCAGTCGAACCTGTCGCTCCGGTATCACCCGTGGCGCCGGTCGAACCGGTGGCACCAGTAGAGCCCGTTGCGCCGGTCGAGCCGGTGGCACCGGTCGAACCAGTTGCTCCGGTAGAGCCAGTGGCACCGGTATCGCCCGTGGCGCCGGTCGAGCCGGTTGCACCTGTGGCGCCGGTTGCGCCAGTCGAACCTGTCGCTCCGGTATCACCCGTGGCGCCGGTCGAACCGGTGGCACCAGTAGAGCCCGTTGCTCCGGTAGAGCCAGTTGCGCCGGTATCGCCGGTCGCACCTGTAGAACCCGTGGCGCCAGTGGAACCCGCGGCGCCGGTATCACCTGTCGCTCCGGTTGCGCCAGTCGCTCCCGTCGAGCCGCTTGCACCCGTAGAACCTGTGGCTCCAGTCGAGCCGCTTGCGCCAGTAGAACCTGTCGCGCCTGTGGCACCTGTGGCTCCGGTCGCGCCAGTCGAACCCGTGGCGCCGGTCGAGCCAGTCGCACCCGATGAGCCGCTCGCGCCAGTAGAGCCTGTGGCCCCAGTCGCACCCGTGGCGCCGGTCGCGCCAGTAGAGCCTGTGGCTCCTGTCGCGCCCGTTGCTCCTGTGGGACCAGTGGGGCCTGGAGTGCCGGCACTGGCGACGCTTAAATTGCCTCCATCAAAATGATCGCCATTGTTGCTCGATCCGCCAACGGCATTGATGGGCGTGGTCGTGAAACTGAAATGATAGGTCGGAGGAACAGTGGGTGGCAGATCTTCAACAGACGTTAGCGTACCGTACAAATGAAATCCTGAATCATAGACAAGATAAGTATGAGTTATATCAGGAACAGTAATAGTTATAGAAAAGAGTGATCCGGCGGTCGGATCACCCGGAAGAACGAAACTTCCGACTATGACGTCGTCAGAAGTGGCAGGAGTGTTCTTCGAATCTGATAAGTAAAATGTGTTAATGCTCTTTCCGGAGCCATCTATCGATCCAGTCAGCGTCAAATCACCTGCGGTAAGGACTCCCCCGTAATGCACCACCCCATCCTGGGTCAGGGGCGGCAGGGGTCTGGCCGCGTGTTCGGACATTCCCCAAGAGCCACCTAACTTGGCTGCGCCAACCAGCGATCTCGATGCGCGGACGTCCGCGCCGACGGCCTCTTCAAGCGCCGCTACGAACGTCTCGCCAGCATTCCCTAAAGCCGTCTCGCAGCTCCACAGCCGCAGTTCGCCGTCCGCGGCAAGCGCCCTGCGGATCGCGGCAAGATCCTCGGCCTCTTCCTTCAGTGTGGCGGCCGACCACTCTCCCGCGGTGAAGCTAACCCGGCCAGGCGCGCCGTGCGCGATAATATGGACCGCATCGAGGCTTTCGTGCCCTGCGAGCGCGGCAGCGATCTGCCGCGCCGCCGGCCAGCGGCCGTCGAGCACAATCGCTTGAACCTCGGGTCGCACGTTGCCGAGAACGGTCTGGAGGTCGGAGACTGAGGGGTCGACAAAAAGAATTTCAGAGGCGCGGGCCATGACTGGCTCCTGTTGGCTTCGAATTCTATTCAAGCGGAAACCGCCCACCGGCTTGGCTGGCGAGCGCTGAGGACAACAACTTGAGACGCGTCATCTTCCGGACGGCCCGACAGCACCGTCGGGACGGTCTACGGCGGGGGTCTCTACGCGCAGGAAGCTGGCGACCTGGAAAGTCCCGCCATCGTCAAACGTGCCAATCGCAAGTGAGCCGGCCGCGGCCGGAACCTTGACGGTGACAGCGACGGCGAGGCTTCGCTTGACGGCCTTGGGAAGAATGACCTGACCGACGATAGCGCTCTTGGCCGTGTCCAGGATAAAATAAGGCACATTTTCGGTCGAGTCGCCGATGGGCAAGACGCCTCTAACGGCAACTTCCATGACCGCAAACCCTTCTATGTAGCTCATCATTTCCTCCTCGGTCAGCGACGATTGCGCCGCGCCTTTCGTGTTCGGTCTTCTAGAAGCGCCCGACCGAGCGCGACGCGGCCGGTCTGGTGGGTGGGTGGGCAGACGCCGGGCGCCGTTGTGCACCACGTGTGCCGACGGCGCGCCGCGCTGGTTTTTGGATTTGTTCGTCTGGCAAACGGCAGCGCCGATAGCCGATCCCTAGATCGGTTCCGAGGTCCGGCCGCGAATGGTTAGGGGGTGGCGAAGCCAAGGCTTCACTCTTCCTGCGATGCGCACGCGATTTTACCCAACTCACGACTTCACTCCCGTCACGTCCACGCCGATGTCGCGGCGAAAACTCGAGAGGAACTCCGGAACGGGAACCCGTCCGCCTCCAGAAGAAGGACAAACATATGCGCGGCAGCGCACGCTTTGCGAACGCACCTGCTTCAGCCGCGAAGGGGCCTAGCTACTCCAGAACTCCTAAAACCCTCTCAAGAACGCCAACCCACCCGCGAAACTGCGCGAGTGCACTCAACGATGTATATTAGTAAACCAAAAATTAGGGATTTGTAAACTATAAGCGGACGGATAATTGATCAAGGGCGGGCGCCGGCCATTCTTTGTCGGCAATTGCTGAAAATTGTTCTTGAGAACCTAGGACTTAACGTCTCCTCTCCAACTCTAGCCATGTCGCAAATGATCAAGGTCGGGCGTGGCAGGCCTCTGGCGGGTGCCAGTTAGAACCACGCATCAACGTTTCTCGATCTTGACGACACCTGGCAAATGACGGTGAACTAAGTCGAGGGGCGTGACGGACCGCCGCACGGAGCCGACGATTCACAGATGACAAGCCGCAAGCGCCTCTGCCTCAACATGACCGAGGGATTTGCATGAGCACAATCGGCCTATGTATGATCGTCAAGAACGAGGCGAAGGTCATTCTGCAATGCCTCGCTAGCGTGCTCCCCCTTGTAGATTATGTGCTCGTCGTCGACACAGGTTCCGAGGATGGCACGCAAGAAATTATCCGCAGCTTCATCGCCGCTCACAATGTCAAGGGCGTTGTCATCGACGAGCCGTGGCGGGACTTCGCATACAACCGTACATTCGCCCTTGATCGGTTGCGTGAAGTCGAGACGGTCGACTATGCAATGATCATCGATGCGGACGATGTCCTGATCTTAGACCCCAGCTTCGATCCGAACACTTTCAAGTCGCAGATGGAACACGATCTATATGACGTCGAGGTGTCTCATGGCGGCATTTCGTTTTATCGCCCGCAGATGTGTCGCAACCGGCTGCCCTTCTCCTTCAAGGGTGTACTGCATGAATATCTCGAGGCCCCCACCGGTCCCATTACTCGTCAGACTGCCAAGGGTTTCAGGATAGCGACGGGGCGTGGCGGAGCGCGCAGTCAAAATCCGCGGAAATACCAGGACGATGCGGCAGTTTTGGAGGATGTCCTCGGAACCGAAACCGATCCGTTCCTGATTTCGCGGTACACATTTTATTTGGCGCAGAGCTATAGAGACTGCGGTGAACGTGAAAAAGCGCTTGAGCACTATCTGAAGCGTGCCGACCAAGGATTTTGGAACGAGGAGGTCTATGTAAGCCTGCTGGAGGCGGGTAACCTGATGGCGGCCCTGGACAGGCCATTCGAAGACATCATCGGCATATATGAGCGTGCAACCCAGACTGCACCTTCCCGCGCGGAGGCTCTGCATGCGGCTAGCCTTTACTGCCGCAAGCAGGGCCGAAACGCAGAGGGCCGTGAGCATGCGCGTCGCGGCTTGAGCTTCGATGTGCCTGCGGGCCTTTTCGTTCAGCCCTGGGTCTACGACTATGGGCTTCTCGATGAGTTTTCAATCAACGCCTACTGGTCAGGCGCATACCGGGAATCACTCGATGCCTGCCTGAAATTACTGGCCAGCGACAAGTTGCCACCAGACATGCTGAAGCGCGTGGTGGCCAACGCGCGCTTTGCCGCCGACAAGCTGCAGGTCAGCGAGCCACCGAATTTAGGAACGCTTGGCGCCGAGGGCTTGGTTGAGCAGCACAAGCTCATCCCGCAGCGTTCGTTGCGATCGCGCATGAAGGGCACGCCGCGCGTGCTGGTAACAATCCTGGCAAAGCAGAAAGAGCCGGCACTCCCCCTTTACCTCGAGTGCATCGAGGCGCTCGACTACCCGAAGGGGTCGATCGTCCTTTACATCAGGACAAACAACAACACCGACAGGACCGAGCACATACTCCGCGAATGGGTGGAGCGTGTACGCCACCTCTACGCGGCGGTTGAGTTCGATGCCTCGGACGTGGCCGATCGGGTCGAGCAGTTTCGCGAACACGAATGGAACGAAACGCGTTTCAAGGTACTCGGCCGAATCCGCAACATCAGCCTGGGGAAGACCCTTGAGCACAATTGCGACTTCTATTTCGTCGCCGACGTCGACAATTTCGTGCGACCGGCCACGCTACGAGAGCTTGTCACGCTCGACCTGCCGATCGTCGCGCCGCTGCTACGCTCCATCTCGCCCGGCCAATATTATTCGAACTACCACGCAGAGGTCGATGCCAAGGGCTATTACATGCAATGCGACCAATATGGGTGGGTGCTCAACCGGCATGTGCGCGGCGTCATCGAGATGCCGCTGGTGCACTGCACCTATCTCGTGCGCGCCGACGTGCTAACGGAACTGACATATGATGACGGGACGTCAAGATACGAGTATGTCATCTTTGCCGACAGCGCCAGGAAGGCCGGCATCGTCCAGTACATGGACAACCGCCAGGTCTACGGCTACATCACTTTCGGTGACGGCCAATACCATGTGAGTGACGGGATCGAACGCGCCCGAACGCTGTTGCACGGTGCGGGCGATACCCCCGTATCCACTGGCGTCACGCTCCCGGGCTTCCTACCGATGCCGGCTCGACATGTCGAGCCGAAGGATTCGCCGAAAATACACCTGATAAACCTCGACCGCAGCGTCGAGCGCTGGAGCAGCTATCAAAGCAACAACTGGCATCTGATGCACAATACGGTTCGCGTATCGGCCGTTGACGGCACTTCCCTCGACAGGGGGGCGCTCATCAAGGAAGGGCTGATTACCAGTGATTGTCCGTACCCCCCGGGCACGCTGGGATGCGCTCTATCGCATATCAACTTGTGGAAGCTGTCTGCTTCAGAAAACAAGGCGATAACTATTTTTGAAGACGACGTTCGAGCATCGTTTCGATTCATGGAGGAATCCGCCGATATTTTATCTCAAGCGCCCGCCGAATGGGACTTGATACAGTGGGGCTGGATATTTGATCCATCTTTCATTTGGTTGGACCTTGGTTTCTCGAAGGCCAAGCTGGATTTCTACGATCGCCGATATACCAATAGAACTGCCTTGTTTCAGTCCGAGAAATTCGCCAAATCCCTCATAAAGGTCGAGCATTCATTTGGGCTTCAGGCCTACACAATCACACCAAGAGGTGCGCGGATACTTCTGGAAAAATGCCTGCCGCTACGAAGAAGGCTAATCCCATTTCCTGGAACTGCCGTCGTCCTTGACGACACGGGTATCGACTGCGCGATGTGTGCGGCATATGGCTCGATGCAAGCTTTCCTTTGCATGCCACCACTGGTCATTTTGGACGACGAGCAACCTTCAGATCGAGTGGCGACGGATCAAGGGGTGAGCTTGGAATGAGGACAACCTGTTGAGGTTCCATAGCTAGGAATCTCGGTAGCGACCGTCGCTCCATCCACGGCCTCACGGATAAGGAGGTATTCCCAGCACTTGGCTGGCTACAGCAAATTTTCTCTTTGCTAGACTGGAGAGAGCGGCGACCTTATCGCGCCTCTTGGTAAAGAGCGCGTCAAATTCGACTGCATCGCCATCGAAGTGCGGTACTTGACTAAGCTGGCGCAGGGCGAAACCAAAATCACCAAGAATATCTACTATGTCACCAATAAGCTTTTGTCCACGATATATCGGAACAACATGCGTTTCCAACTCGATAGCCAAACAGGATTCCAGAAGGTGGCCGAAACCAAGTAGAACTTCGTATTCAAGACCTTGGACGTCTATTTTTATGACATCCGGTGACGGAACCGCTCCTGCACGGAACAACTCATCATACCGATCGCAGTCAACCTCTTGAATACCGACAACTTTGAAGACGCGGCTTCCTGAATAGTGCTGCAAGATATCAAAGTTTGGCTCTCGTAAGGATGAGCAGAAGGATCCGGCGGTGACATACAGCTTTTGGGGGCCAGAAGTGTTGGCCAGCGCCTTTTCTACCACTTGCGCCCCCGGAATCCGCGCAAGGGTTTGGCGTATCATGGTCGCTTCCGACGACAAGGGTTCGAACACGACGGGCGTGATACAATCGGCTCGTAGCATCCACTTGGGCTGTAGCCCGCCTTGGCCGCCAACATCGACGAGTATGATCCGCTCCTCCGCCGGCGTGCGAGACAACTCGGGGTATGCATCAAACGTTTCAACCAGGACGCTCAAGAGTGCAAACTGTTCGAGTCCAGTGCCGGCATAAACGGGGCGACCATTGTCGGAGCAACCTATTGAGAGAGACCCGTGACAATTCAAAAAGCTCACATCGATCTCGATCGCGTCATCTGGACGAACATTGATCGAAATGTTGTGACTGATGCCCCTATTTATTATGGTGCCGTCGAACCCAATTTCTGCAACATCCAAAGAACCGTAATGATGGATGTAGAAATTTGTGGTGGTCGTGGGGAAGAATCTGACAACGCACTTCATCCGAACCATTCGAAACAGAAAAGCTGAATCGTGAAGTCGTAGAAGATGCCAGTCACGGTGGTCACTATCGCAAACGGCCAAAGCTCCGCCGACGATATGAGTCGACAGCTCGTGGACGACCTGCCAGCTTGATAAAGCATCTCCAACATACGTTTTGGAAAAGATCGCCTCGCCCACTCTCACGCCCCTAGCCGCTTCCGAGTAGTCCAACTTTCAAGCTGGCCTACGCTTTAGACCTCGGCCGATAGCAGAACAAGCTGGGAGTTCCTATTTTTCGCTTTACAGGGCCACATTAGGCTGAAGTCGTGACATCAGGGTTCGAAGTTGCAGCGACGAAATCTCCTGACATTGCTTGCGGGTTCAGCTGCCGAGAGCCTAGCAGCGGCAGCGTTGACATGCTTGGGTGGTTGGAGCACAGGCTACGCGGCCATGTCTCCCCCACAATCCCCGGCCGGCCCGCGGCCAACCCTCCTCACCGCGCCCATCGAGCTTGCCGGTGACTGGGGCCGCATGCTGGAGGGCGCTGCCGAGCAGGTCGTCGAGCGCATGCGGCATGCCTGCCTGGATGGCGTGCGCCTGCTCTCCGACCGCCAGCCCAGCCGCCTGCGTGTCGACGAGCACACTTCCGGCACGCCGGCCATCTGGCTGCATCCGGACGGCAGCAACATGGCGTGGATCATCGTCGACATCGGTGAGCGTGATTGGTCGAAGCTCGCCTACCAGTTCGGCCACGAGCTCGGCCATGTCCTTTGCAATAGCTGGCAGCCGGACGCCAAGCCGGCGCCCCCCTGCCAATGGCTCGAGGAAGCCATGGTGGAGGCCCACTCGCTGCGCGGGCTCGGGCGCTTGGCGAAAAGCTGGAAGGAGGCCCCGCCCTTCGCCGGCGACAACGCGTTCGGCGATGCCATTGCCCGGTACCGCCAGGACATCATCGACCGCTACACCGCGCTCGCCGATAGCCAGGGGCTGACCCGCGACGCCGCGGCGTGGTTCACTAATCATCGCCGCGAGATCGAAATACCCAGCCTCAATCCATTCGCCCAGGCAATGTCGGTAACCATCCTCGCCGAATATGACCGCGCGCCGGACTGCATCGAGGCGCTGGGCGCACTCAATCGCTGGCCCGGCCGCACCGGTGTCCCGATCGATGAGTACCTGAAGCGATGGGAGGCGAGTTGTGCGGAACTGCAAGCCTCGCCCCGACTGCCGGTGCGTCTGCGCGAGCTGTTGCGCATCGCGTGATCAGCCCAAGCCGGCGAGTATTGTCACCTTGGATCGTCACGCGCGAAATAGAGTGCGGACCGTCCGCTCGCAGGCTCAAGGGCTCTCGACGGCGCGCGCCAATGGCCGCTCCCATTGCGAGCGGAATTTCGCACCGATTGCACCGCCCATAAGCTGCAGCCAGTCATGCTGGGTCGCGCCGGAAAGTGTTCATCGACACCGTTTGCGGCAGTTGCCATGAATGCGCTGCATATTGTGATACCTATTCAGAATTTTGGTTCAAAAAAATAAATAAAAACAAATGCTGCATGTATCGTGTCGATCCCGGCCAACGGCACCATCGGGCTCTCGTTTAAGCCATTGCAGTCGAATCTCTTCGTGCGCACCAGATGTCTAAATGAACCGAAATCCAGCGCCTTGGCCTGGTGTTGAAGGGCAACTTTGCGCCCGATCTCTGCCATGAGAGACGCGCTTTGAGGGTTCCCGAAAGCAGACGTCGCGGCAACCAAGTTGAGAGTCTCGGGCGAGCGTATTCGACTAGATGTGGTTCTAACCGCCTTGCACGGTAAGTGAGTATTTTGGCCTGCCGCGAGAATCGCACTCCCAAAAACAATCTGGCAAACCTCCGCAACCGCTGACGCCGGCGAGACGTCGGACCGGACGAGGCGCCATCGAGCCTCAACCTTGCAACTCCATTCGGCCGCGTTGAATTGCCCGAGAGGTCGGCGCCCGCGATAGCGGGTCCCATCGAGAACAATGTCATGCCGGTAACGCAAATTGAAAGCAGGCCAGTGGCAAATGGTCCTGCCGCCGGGTTAGAATATTAGGCTTGCCTAATTTGAACCGGAGACCACGAGAATGCAGCAGGCGAAACAAATCCTGGTGACTGGGGGGGCAGGGTTTCTGGGGTCATTTTTGTGCGAGCGGCTGCTCGCTGAAGGTCATGAGGTTGCTTGTGTCGACAATTTCTTCACAGGGAGCCGAAGAAACGTCTCTCATCTGCTCGACAACAGATCGTTCGAGGTCATTCGTCATGACGTGACATTTCCACTCTACGTAGAAGTTGACGAAATCTACAACCTTGCTTGTCCCGCGAGCCCCGTCCACTATCAGTTCGATCCCGTTCAGACGACCAAAACCAGCGTCCATGGTGCGATCAATATGCTGGGGTTGGCCAAGCGGGTTCGCGCAAAGATTCTGCAGGCGTCCACCTCCGAAATTTACGGCGACCCTGAAGTTCATCCGCAAACAGAGGACTATTGGGGCAGAGTGAACCCGATTGGCCCTCGTTCGTGCTACGACGAAGGCAAGCGATGCGCCGAAACCCTGTTTTTCGACTATTGGCGACAGCACAAGCTGAGGATCAAGGTAGCGCGTATTTTCAATACTTACGGACCGAGGATGCGTCCAGATGACGGTCGTGTCGTTTCCAACTTCATCGTGCAGGCGCTGCAAAACAAACCGATAACGGTATACGGCACGGGCGAGCAGACTCGTTCGTTCTGCTATGTCGAGGATCTTATCGACGGCTTGGTTCGCCTTATGCAGACGCCCGACGATGTCACCGGTCCTGTCAATCTCGGCAATCCGGTCGAATTCACTGTGCTTGAACTCGCAAATCTTGTGATCGAACTTACCGGAAGTCGATCGAAAATCAGATTTTCGGCTCTGCCCGTCGACGACCCAAAGCAGCGGCAGCCCGATATCGGGTATGCTGCGCGCGAACTCGAATGGAAGCCAAGAGTCGCATTGCGTAATGGCCTTGCCAAGACCATTGCGTATTTCGAGGACCTGGCTTCGTCTGGGCATGTCCGGCACGCCGCCGCCGAATGAAGACAGTCCTGGTCACTGGCGGGGCCGGCTATATCGGGTCGCACTGCTGCAAGGCGTTCGCCCAATCCGGATGGTCTGTTATTGCCTACGACAATCTCTCGCGGGGCTGGCGCGACGCGGTCAAGTGGGGACCGTTGATCGAGGCAGATATTTCCGACGCCGCGGCCGTGGCGGCAGCTCTCCACCAGTATCGGCCGGACGTGGTGGCTCATTTCGCTGCTTACGCTTATGTCGGCGAATCCGTCGAGCGGCCGGATCTTTACTACCGGAACAACAGTTTCGGGACCCTGGTCTTGCTCGAGGAAATGCTGAAGGCCGGCCTGGACAAGCTGATCTTTTCCAGCACCTGCGCATCTTATGGTATTCCGGTTCGTTTTCCGATCGACGAGATGCACCCGCAGTCGCCCGTCAATCCCTACGGGTGGTCGAAATTCATCATCGAAAGGATGGTGGAGGATCTATCGGTTGCTCGTGGCCTCGACGCGGTCGTGCTTCGGTATTTCAACGCTGCCGGATGCGATCCCGACGGCGAAATCGGCGAAAGGCATGAACCCGAAACACATGTCGTTCCGCTTGCCATTGAAGCCGCACTGAGGCCGGGCCGTATTTTTACCATCAACGGCACCGATTTTGACACCCGCGACGGAACCGCAGTGAGAGACTACATCCACGTTGTCGATCTCGCCCGCGCCCACGTGCTGGCAGCGGAAAAGCTTCTCGGCGACAAGGGCGTCCACGTGTACAATCTCGGAACCGGGGCGGGTACGACGGTGAACGAACTGGTCGACGCTGTGAGCCGAACTTCGGGGGTGCGCCTCCCGGTAGCTTACGGGCCGCGCAGACCGGGCGACCCTCCAGCGCTTGTTGCCGCCGCCGGCAAGGCCGAGCGGGAACTCGGCTGGGTGTCCGAGCAATCCGGTATCGACAGGATCGTCGAGACGGCGCTGGCGTGGTACCGTAGCCGGCAGTAATGATCTTTCACAAGAGGCGCTACCGCGCGGTCAACCAACGATCAAGAGCGCCAGAAACTGCGCCGAGCGAGAAGTTTTCCTCTATCCGCTTCCGCGCCGCTTGGCCGAGGCGGTTCCGCATGCCCGGATCATCCTTCAGCTTCTTCAGTGCGTGCGCAATTTCTGCCGGCTGATCCCTCCGAACAATGAGACCGCCGGATGCCTCGCCGTTTTCCAAAATGTCGGGCAGACCCTGTGCGTCGGTAGCAATGACCGGAAGGCTACAGGCCATCGCCTCCAGCGGTGCGACTGGCATGCCTTCGATGCGGGAGGCCGTGACATAGGCATCCGCCGCTGAAAGCCAATGCCGGATCATCGATCGATCCGTGGTGTAGTGGGAAAGCCATCTTGCATTCGGCAATTTGGCCTCGCTCAACAGCCTGGCAAAGACGTCTCGGTCCTGCCCCGAGCCAATGATAACCAGTTCCGATGAGGCGTCGCCGGCAAAGAAGGACCAGGCTTTCAGGAGCACATCGAGCCCTTTCCGACGAATGTCGATGCGTCCGTGGTTGACGACGACGAAAACCTCACGCGCCAACCCGAGGGCTTGCCGCGCTTGCTGGCGCCCTATCGCTTTCCATTCGCTGGAATCGATCGGGTTGGCGATATTTGCGATGTTGAGGGCAATGTGCGGGTAGGCTTTGGCGACACGTTCACGCTCCGCAGCCGATGCAATGATCAAGCCGCTGCAGGCACGGAGCGACGCCTGTCTGGCAATCGCCTCAATCCAGGAGAGCGTCCGGTCTCCGCCCTGGAAGGTTGCGTAGAGTGGAATGCGCATACGGCGCGCCAACCAGGCAAGCGCATCAAAGCGGGTGTACTCATATTCTTGAACGAGAATTACGTCGCATTGCGACCGGGCGAGAACCTTGCGGAACGCCGGGAGCGGCGTCGCGGCCCAGCGTCGCAGACTGTGAGCCGCTGCCGAGTGACCTTGGCGCGCGCGTCTGCCGGGAACAATCCAGATCGGCACGTCCGTTCCGGCATGGTAGTGGCACTCTATCTCCGAGGCGTGCTCAGAAGCGCAAACAATGACCGGTCTGTGTCCGGCTAGCTGTAGGGCGGAGGCGTAGCCAAACAGCCATCCGCCGGTCATCTGTTCGACGAAATCCTTGAGCCGCAACCCTATCGGATCGAGGAATTCCTCCACGACGTCGCCCCACGGAAAGAGAGCGATGACAAGGGAAGCGCGGCCGATCATTTGCCCAGAGAATTCATTTGCGCCAGGAAAAGGCCGTCTCCGTGCCGCGTGTCGAGCGTCGGTGCAGCGCGTAGCCGACGGCCGTTATGGGCGCTGCGAGAGCGTAAAGAAGGTTGCGGCGACGGCGTCCAAGACGAGAAAATGCGATGTCGTGAAAGAGTGCCGTCACCGGGTTGATGAACGTGGCCCGGCGCTCCGGCGCACTGTCGAAGAGCGCTGCGAGTTCCGGATCCCGGTAGCCGCGCCGGACGTGACCCCATTCCTGCATCAGTTCGCTCTCATGCGGGCAATAGGGCTTCATGATGCGGAAATACGGGTAGTGCCAATCGGCATGCGGCGTCGAGACAAGAACATACCCGCCGGGTCGCACGACCCTCAAGGCCTCTTGTGCCGCGCTGCGGTCATCCTCGATATGTTCAAGCACGTCAAAGAGCGTCGCGACGTCGAAGCTGTCATCCGGGAAGGGGAGGTCACAGGCATCGCCGCAGACGAAGGTCGACCTCGCCCAATCTGGCTGGTGCTTGCCCAACTCGGGATCGAGATCGAGGGTAACGATGTCCGCCTTCGGGTAGAGGATGCTTGCCAGTCCGCTGCGGCCGCCCCCAATTTCCAATATCCGCCCGGGTCCCTCGATCGTCACGGGCGCAACGCGATGAATCGCCCGCATCTTCTCACGGTAAAAAAGGCCGTCTGTCAGGCTGTTTGGAAATGGATTTCGAGACAGGAACTGTCCGAGCGACGCCTTGCGGATCATCGGGTTTTCCTCAGCCAATTTGATGTTCGCCGTTTTCGCCAGCCGAAACGCAAGAGAAACTGGAGACCCGCCAGCCAGCCTTGGACTTCTGCCGCCAGGATTCCGATCCTGCCGGGGGGGCCTTCGAAAAGCGTCTTGACGAATGTTCTCACGAAATATGCGGGTAGCTGCTTCCAGATACGGTCGATGTTTCCGCGGTCCCCGAAATTATCATATTGCGCGACGAGAGCTGCGACGTGGCCCTTCATATAGGCCTTCATCTGCCGCCTAAAGCCCGGCCAGTCGCGGCGATGATGATGGAAGACGACGGCCCGGGGTTCATAAAGGCAAGCCCCTCCTGTTGCCAGAAGCCGGTACCATAGCTCCGAATCCTCCGAACATCCGGCAGCACCGGCGCCGAGGCGCTCGTCGAACGAGCCTACCCGATCGAAGGCGGATCGCCGAAAGGCCATATTGGCCCCGGCGCCGATTTTCCAGACATGAGCTCCGCTTGGCCGAGTCTCCTCGAAGAAGCGCTGGTCGAAGATAAGCGGCACGAAGGTGGTGCCAAAACCGCCCATGTCGAACTGGAAGCGGCGTTGGGCAATCGTATCGAGCCGGGCTGGCAGCACCAGGCCGGTCAATGCCTCGACGTCCCATTCTGCAAAGGCACGCGCGATTTCGGCAGTCCAGCCAGGATGGACCTCGACGTCGTCATCTGTGAAGGCAATGATATCGCGACGGCTTGCACGAATGCCGGCGGATCGGGCAGCGCTCAGCCCGGGGCGTGGCTCGTGAACGTAACGGATGTCGGGGAAGCGGATACATACTGGCCATGCGTTGGCGTCGCGCGAATTGTCAACGACGATGACTTCGCCGGGAGCGCTGCGCTGCCTGGCAACACTTTGAAGGCACTGCGCCAGCGCGGGGCCGCGATCACGCGTACAAATGACCACCGAGACGTGCTGCGCGGGCGCGGACGACGCAGTTGCTAGCTCATCGAGGCAACCGACGAGATCCTTGGCATCGAGCGCTGCAGTCAAAGAGAGCACGGACTTTGGCCATCCTTCATAAGTCGCCCGCAACGGGGCGCCCAGTCTGATGCTGCGGGCAGCCAATTGTGCTGCCGAAAATTCCGCTGCAAGCTGCCTCAAGCGTGCCTCTGTGTATGGCAATTCGTCAGGCAAGGACGCTCGCATTCCCAGCGGCAAGTCCTTCCACCAAAAAATCGATAGCGAAGGAGTATCGCCCGCCTCGACGTCCGCATCGGGAGAGCCGAGATCGATTTGCCTGATACGGAAGGCGCCGCCACTCACTGGTTCAGCTCCCGAATCGCCTGCACGCGGACACGCGAGCGATCATATTCGCCTGCAAGGCCGTGAATGCCGCCCCACAGCTCTGCAATGGCGAAACGGAAATCCCGACCTTGAAGCTTGCGCACCGCGCGTGCCAGCGCTTTCAGCCGATCGAAGAACCACCAGCGAACCATGGCGCGGTGCCGTGCTCTGAGCGCTGCGTCAGTCCGACGGCTTTTGACAAGGAAGGCCATCATACCAAGACCCCACGTCCAATATTGCCGTCTCAATTGGTCGATCGTCTCGCGGTGCTCATGGTAAACCGCGTACTCTGGTTCGTAGACCATGGACCGGCCTGAACGCAGCACGCGATAGAAAATGTCGAGATCGCCACCGCCAGGCAGCGGTGCTCCAGTGTCGAGCGCTTCGTCAAACCCTCCGAGCGAAAGGAGCAGTGTGCGGTCGAAGGCCATGTTGCAGCCAGCGCCGAGAATACCAGACCCGACCGGATGCAGCGGGTTGTCAAATCGGGCGTTGTGGAATTCATTGCGGTTGAAGCCGCGGCCGAATCCGCCTCGCTGTTCGAAAAAGATCTGGGCCTCTGTGTCGAGGCGAAGCGGCAGCACCAAGCCGGTAAAGCCGCCGGCACCGGGATGATCCCGGCAAACCTTGGCAAGGCCCTCAAGCCAGTTGCGATCAACGACCACGTCATCGTCCAGATAGGCGATCATGCTACCCGAGGCGGAACGAACAGCTGCGTTTCTTGCAAAATCAAGCCCGGCCCTCGGCTCGAAAACGTAACGAATGTCTTTGAAGCGCTGGACGGCTTCGCGTGTAGCCGAATCCGCGGATGCATTGTCCACGACCAGGATTTCGACGAACGGAAAAGCGGACTTCCGGCGGATATCGTCGAGCGAAGCCAGCAGCCGGGAAAGACGTTCGGCGCGGTCTTTCGTACAAATCGCGATTGAGAGGCTCGGCAATGCCGGCTCCGCTACCGGTCTTCGTCGCCGCAACTCCTCTTCCATTTTGGCAACGAGAATACGGGGGGCGAAGCGTTGATCGGCAATGGATCTCAGTCTTTCCGCCGAAAGAACCCCCGTGGTGGGGAGTGTGATCATCTCGAACCCGACAAGCCGGTTCTGCCAGCGGGCAATGAGACCAACGCCATCCTGCTGCGGCCCAAGCTCAATCGGCGCCAGCGGACTTGACAACTCGACGTCGACAATTTTGTAGCCCATCGTCTTAGTTCGTTCCCACGGCAACACGTCCGTGTTGAAACCCGTGAAGTTTTGAAAAATGACCCGGTCGCTTCAGGAGTTGATCCGGCGAACCGACTTCGATCACCCGTCCTTTGGACATGACGATGATCTGGTCGGCGGCCTGGACGGTCGACAGGCGGTGAGCAATGACCACAACGGTGCGATTGTGCGAGTACTGCTCGAGCGCGATCTGGAATGCCTGTTCCGTCTCAACGTCGAGCGCATTCGTGGCTTCGTCCAACAGGAGAATGTCGGGGTTGCGAAGAATGGTACGGGCAAGTGCAATCCGCTGCCTTTGGCCGCCCGACAGGCGCATTCCCTGGTCGCCGATCTGCGTTTCATAGCCCTCCGGAAGCAAGCGGATGAAATCGTCCGCCTTTGCTATGCGGGCCGCCTCGCGCAGGTCGTGCTGATTGGTATCGAAATCGCCGTAGGCGATATTGGCCGCGATGGTATCGTTGAAGAGGTACACTTCCTGAGACATCAACGACAGTCGCTTGCGCCAACTGCGCAACTCGAAACCCGAAAGCGGCACGCCGTCGGCAAGCACTTCCCCTGAAGTAGGGTCCATAAAGCGAAAGAGCAGCACCATGAGGGTCGACTTGCCGGCACCCGACTCTCCAACAATGGCTGTGGTCTTGCCGGCGGGAATGCTGAAGGAGACGTCGTGCAGTGCAAGTGGCTGATCTGGCGCATAACGAAAGGAGACGCCGCGGAATTCCACTGCCGTCCTGAGTGGAGGGGCTGACAGATTGCCTTGGCTGAGAAAGGGTGTTTGCGTTGTGCGCAGAAAATCGTCCACATCGTCTATAGCGCCGGCAAGCCCGTCCAGCGCGATCTTCGATTGCAGCAATTCCCGCGTTGGACCCTGGAGGCGATAAAGGAGCGACAGGAAAGCGGCGAGTGCCGCGATTCCTATGCTTGCGGACTCTGCAATGACGACGAGTGCGCCGATCAGAACCGTGATCGATACCTCGGACACCGGCCCGGGAGTAGCCCAAAGCATGTCGAGCCTCAGTAGGCGGCGCCGTACCCTGTCCGATGTCTTAAGGAACCGATCTTGCTCGTAGTTTTCTTGAGCGAAGGCACGGATCAACTGCAGTGAATTTATGCTTTCCCACATCCTGAGGCCGAACTGCTTGTTTTCTTCGACGACGGCCTTGCCGGTCTCGTCTGCACGTCGCGTGGCCAGGCGAATGGCCATTGCACCGAAGAGCAGAAAAATCATGGAAAAAAAGGTCAATCGAACCGAGATCAAGAGCATCAAGAGAACGAAGACCACGAAGGTGCAAAAGCAGATCATCAAGCGATAGGCCAGGCTCAGCCCTTGGCTGACCTTCCAGGTATTATTGGCAATCGTCGTGATGATGTCCGATCGTCTGTTTTCGACCCGGTAATCGATGCACGAACTTATCGTCTGATCAAAAACCCTGGATCGCAACCGATGCGCAACGAGGCCGTCGACATATCTGGTCACCCAGGTGTTGATAAGGTGGACCGCATTTTTGAGAATGATGCTGACACACAGCGCTCCGACCAGGAACGCGGTTAGGCGATGCTGCGGAATGGACGACAGGAGCTGGTCAAATACCGGCTGCCATCGACCGGACTGAGGTGGCGAGGCTCCGAGGCTCTGCAGCAACGGGATGAACAGGACGAGACCGGCACCTTCCAGAACCGCCGCAACCAGTCCAAGCCCCACCACAGTCGGTCCAGCCCACGCTGGCGCTGCTGACAGGCGAAAAAGCCGCCGCAATTGCATGAACAGGTTCACCAGATCCTCTCTGCGTAGTGAGGCTGGAACTCGGCGTTCTTGTTTTGCACCCTCTTCACTCGAATTTTGATCCAGCGCGGGACCAATCTGGCCCGGCAATAAATGTCCAGCATGTTCGGCAGACGAGAAATAGCCGTGCCCGGCTCCAGGACAACGAGTCTCTTGAACAGGTCGTACGCTGCGGAAAGCCGTCCGCAGATCAACGCTCTCACGGCGAGCCAATGCAGCATGTCGACCAGATGATCATCGAGCTCGCCCCCGAATTCCGGGTATTTTTCGCGAAATTCGGCGAGCACAATTTCACACGAACGAAGCATCTGCATGACATCGCTCGACATGTTGATGTTTGTCATTCGGTAGCCGACGAGGTGCTGACGAACGACGCGGAACTCGTAATGTTCCGCGATTCTAAGGCACATCAGCAGGTCTTCGCAGCCTTGTGCGTTCCTGGCCCTCAAGGAAGGATCAAAGCCTCCTACGCGCTCAAATGCGGAGCGTCGAACCAGCATCGAGCTTCCGTTGCCGACAAAATTCGTCCTGCACATGCGTTGGAGGACGCGACCCTCGGCGTCGGGTCGGTTATGCAATGAGAATACCCGGCCATCGCCGTCTATATCGGCAAACCAGCAATATGCCAGGCCTGCAGAAGAGCCACCCTGCTGCAAGGCACACATCTGAAGCGCGATTTTGGATGGGGCCCAAAGATCATCCGCATCAATGAACGCGAGGAACCTCGCATCGGTAGAAGCGGCGCCTCGGTTGCGAGCTTTCGCGACGCCGGCGTTTGACTGCTCTACCAGGCGTATGCGCCGATCTTGTTCGGCATAAGAGGCCACAATTGAAGCAGACAGATCCGTCGACCCGTCGTCGACCACGATGATGTCAAGGGCCTGATAGTCTTGCCTGCAGATGCTGTTCAGGGTCGCGCGAATGGTTCGTTCGGCATTGAACATCGGCACCACAACGCCCACCGTGGCATTGTCTCGGATCATGGGCCTCTGTTTCTCCGCGACAATTGGCTATGCAGGTGTTGTGACGGCGAGGCCGCCGAGCTTCTCGATGACGCGGCGCCACCGGCCGCGCCTTCGGAGCAGACATTCGCGCTGGGGCGCAGATTCTTTGCCGCAAAACCCAAAGCGGCGTCACCTCCCGAAACCAGCGTGCTGCATTGCTGCTGCACCGCACACCAAATTATACTGCAATGCACCAAATTGCTAATTTAAATATCTCTAAAGTAGGCCCTCCCAAATCAGTTTTTTTTACGGTCGGAAACAGCAATTGAAGGCACCCGGAAGGTCACTAGTCCCGGCTGCCACGGCGGCTGCTCATACGAAGCGCACCATAGAGCTGCCGCCCCTAATCCTTTGCGACCTCGCCTTTGTGCTGCCGGCGCGACAGAATGGGCGACTGCATCATGCGCTCGAGCATTGACAGCAGCCGTAATCGCTGTGGCGTGGTGATGGCCGCCACTTTGGCAGAGGCCTCCTTCAGAGCTCTTTTCGCAGGACGATGCGCGCCGCGCCAGGAAGCGCGTCGGGGCGCTCGCCCTGCCGATCGGGTGTCATCTGCAAAGAGCTTGAGGGCGAAGACAAACGGCACGGCGGAACCGCCCGAGCGGGGCTCGGTCGAATTGATTCGCCAAGTTCAGTATGAAAGCGTACAAAAAAGGGTCGTCAGCAGCACAATACGGGCGTTGACGCTTGGGAGCGACCATCGCACTCCTGCCCCAGCGTGAGGCTAGGATGTCATGGCGAAAGACCCTGAACGCCCCGGTCTAGCGGCCGAAGTCGTGCGTGCACTTGCCCGGGAATCGGGCGCTACGGAACAGCAGATACGTGACATAGTGTTGCTGATAGGGTTCGACCGCTCCTCGATCCTCAGGGAAGCTCGCCTTCTGGCGAAGGATGGATAGCCGACGAAACTTGCGATTTTTCCACAGCAGCTACTGTCGGTTTCATACCGAGACCGCCGCCTGCCTAGTGCTGGCCGGGTAGGACAGTCTATGTTTTGCCACCGTCCGCTCGTTCGAGCGACGCGGGCGGCCGAGAGATCCTAGTGCTCTTGCCCAGGTGGAGAGCATTTCGTGGATCGCAAGGTTCTGCAGGCCAAGAGCGAGTTGTTGCGCCGGATGAGCGCGGACGATTTCGAACGGCTGCGGCCGCATCTCAAGAGCGTTTTTCTGGAGTTGCGATCGCCGTTGGAGAACGAAGGCCAAAAGATCGAGGCCGTCTATTTCTTGGAGAGTGGCATCGCATCGGTCGTCGCCAAGGCTTCGGTGACGGCGGAAGCAGAGGTCGGAATAATCGGCTTTGAAGGCATGACCGGTTCGGCGCTGATCATGGGCGACGACCTGGCAAGCTTCGATTGTTACGTCCAGTCCACCAGTGAAGCGCTACGGATGAGCGCCGCGCCATTCCTCGAGGCCTTGGAAGATAGCCCTACCTTGCGGCCGTTCCTGTTGCGCTACGTCCAATATCTCCATATCCAGACGAGCTACACGGCATCGATCAACGCGCGGCACAGCCTGGAGGTCCGGCTGGCGAGATGGCTTCTGATGTGCAGCGACCGAACCGTCGGTGACAGGCTTACGATAACCCACGAATTCCTTTCCGTCATGCTGGGCGTCAGGCGCCCCGGGGTTACCGTGGGGCTTCAGACAATCGAGAGCCATGGCTACATCCGAGCCCGCCGCGGCGAAATCACGATCCGGGATCGGCAAGGTCTCATGATGCTGGCACGGGACTCTTACGGCCCTCCCGAGCTGCAATACCGCCGGCTGGTCGGGGACCTCGGTTCAAAGAACCCGTCGAGGCAGGACCGTCCGCTCAACTGACCGCCATCGCTGCCGGGTTGCAGGGCCGGAATTGCGGGAATGGCCGACGCGGCGATGCCGGTGACGGCACATTGCCTAAGCCCGCGTCGGCCATTGCGGCATGGTTTGAGAATGCCGCCTAGCCAATCTAGTCGTCCAGGGAAGACTGACAATAAAGGTCAAAGGGTTGGTAAGAAGCGTACGAAACTTAGCACGCCCACGCTTCGCGTGCGCCGAACCGTCATTGATCGGCATTGGCCAGGCAATCACAAGTCCTTGAACGAAAACTGTTCCCGGAACCTCTCAACTCCAGGTTTGTTTGAAGCCCAGGTGCCATCTGGAGCAGGGGTGGAGAAGGTCCATGGTCAATTCGCGATCAATGCCGGTGGTCGCCAGGCGTCCGATCTATCGGGCGCCAATGGCGATCGCAAATGCCTGTTTCATCGGCACGCTCCTGACTGACCTCGCTTATTGGCGGACGGCGGAGATGATGTGGGCCGATTTTTCCGCATGGCTATTGTTGGCCGGTCTGGTGATGGGTGCGCTTGCGGTGATTGCGGCACTTGTTGATCTCTTCACCGGTCGGATGTTCCCAGTACGCTGGGCCTATCTGTTCGGCAGCCTGGTGGTGCTTGTGCTGTCGCTCTTCAACGCGCTGGTGCACAGTCGTGACGCCTGGACGTCGGTCGTGCCGACAGGGCTCATCCTCTCCGCGGCGGCAGTGATCGTCATGCTTCTCGTGTGGCTGCTGCGGTGGAGCACCGGCCGCGCTCCCGTGGAGGCGGTCGAATGACCGCCATGCGGGTTTCCAACAGACACATCCGGCATGCCATGGGGTTGGGCCTGCTGTGCGGATCGCTTCTGGCATTGCCTGCCTGCAGCGACGACGACCCAGACCCAAGCGGCCAGGTCGGGCCGAACCCGACACTGCCCGAACCGACGCAATATCTGGTTCCGCCAATGCATGTCGCTTCGATCATTGGCTGGAAACAGGACGACAAACCCACGGTTGCGAAGGGTTTGCAGATCCAGGCATTCGCCAAGGGATTGAAGCATCCGCGCTCGCTCTACACCTTGCCGAATGGCGACATTCTCGTGGTCGAGTCCGTGGCACCGCCCGCCGCCGCGATCAAGCGTCCGAAGGACTTGATCATGGGCTGGATCGAGTCCATGGCGACGTCGGGCGGCGGCACCGAAGGAAGCAACCGCATAACCTTGCTGCGCGATACGAACGGCGATGGTGTGCCCGATGTCCAGGGCGTCTTCCTCGACCATCTCAATTCGCCCTTCGGCGTGGCTCTGGTCGGCAACGACCTCTATGTCGCCAACACGGATGCCATCGTGCGCTATCCCTACACAGCGGGCGATACCAAGATCACCGCGCCGGGCACCGTGCTGACGCCGCTGCCCGGCGGCCCGATCGATCACCACTGGACCAAATCTCTCGTCGCCAGCCCGGACGGATCGCTGCTTTATGTCGGCGTCGGCTCCAACAGCAACATCACCGAGAACGGCATCCAGGCGGAAAAGGACCGCGCCGCCATCTGGGAGGTCGACAGGGCGACGGGCCGTTCGCGCATTTTCGCAAGCGGGCTGCGCAATCCGAACGGTTTGAGTTGGGAGCCGCAGAGCGGAGCCCTTTGGGCCGTCATCAACGAGCGCGACGAACTCGGCCCCAATCTGGTTCCCGACTACATGACTTCGGTCAAGGACGGCGCGTTTTATGGCTGGCCCTACAGCTACTATGGCCAGCATGTCGATCCGCGGGTGATGCCGCAGCGGCCCGACCTGGTCGCCAAGGCGATCCCCCCGGACTATGCACTGAGCTCCCATGTCGCGCCCTTGGGCCTGGCATTTTACACCGGCACCAATCTGCCCGAATCCTATCGCAATGGCGCGTTTGTCGGCGAACATGGCAGCTGGAACCGCAAGCGCTTCAACGGCTACAAGGTCGTTTTCATACCATTCAATGGAGGTCATCCCGACGGCAAGCCTCAGAACGTCGTCACCGGTTTCCTTGACAATGACAACAAGGCGCATGGCCGGCCCGTGGGCGTTGCCGTCGACAAGTTGGGTGCTTTGTTGATTGCGGACGATGTCGGAAACACGGTCTGGCGCGTGACTGCGGCAGCTCGGTAGCCGTTCGGGTCGTATGCGCAGGTAGAGCGCGCGGTGATTTCGGCACGACTTGGTAAAAACCGTACAGTGAAAAGTCATCAAATTTAAATGACGGAACCTCGTTCCGCGTGAAAATTCCGCATTGGCTGATGCTTGGGAGGAAGCCGTGCACAGTAGCCAGCACAAAAGCAAAGTCGGAACCCAGATCGAGGTCGTCGAAGGGTGCGGCGAATGGTTCGTCCGCGTGATATGCGACGGTCAGGAAACCACCTGCCAATTCGAGCTCGAATCCTTCGCCCTGGCCTATGCCGAGGGCCAAAGGCTTCGGTTGAAGCTGGCTGGTATCAAGCGCCTTTAATACCTGCTACCAAATAGAGCAGTCCATGTCGGCAAATGTCGAACCGACAAATGTCGCGGCGTCGGTGGACGCCATTCTCGACGAGTTGCAGAACGGCCCCTTTTCATCGATGCAAGCCGCCATTGCCATGCTGCGGGAGCGGACCGGTACAGAGCGATCGAATGCAGATCTAAAGGCTTGATCACCAAGAAGGTTGCTGTGCGGGGCATTCAGTTTTTTGAAGAGAAAAGCAGCACCGCACATTGAGCCAAGACCGTCTATCTCGGCTCATTGTTCATGCTCAGATAGGTAGGGTCGAACTCGGCAATCCCGGCAAGTTGCTCCCAGTCCAGAATGGTGACCGTATGGTTCGTCCAGGTAATCACCTTGATCTTCTTCAGGCCCCCGATCACCCGGTTCATGTGCACGACCGACAACCCGAGTACGTCGGCCATTTCAGCCTGTGACAGCGGTAGATGGAAGCTCATGCCGTCGGTGCGTTTCACCGCCTGCAGGCGCACGAACAGTTCGCATATGAGATGGGCCAGATGCGAGGTCTTGGAGCGGCGGCCCATTGCCACGATCCATTCGCGATGAATGGCGCCATCGACCAGCGTGTCAAGCCACAACAGCCGGGCCAGGTGAGGAGCCTGTTCGGTGATGGCTTTCAGCTTGTTGTGATCCGCGAACATCACCCGGCAAGGTGCAAGTGCGACGATACCGTGATCCATGGTCTTGAGCAAAAAGGCGTGGAGATCTACAAAGTCGCCGGGCACCTGCAAGGACGTGAACTGCCGGCCGCCGTCCTCGAGCACCTTATAGCGTGCCGCCAGGCCGTCCAGCAGCATGGTGCTATAGCTTGGCCGGGATCCCACTCCGACCAGGTCCTGCCCCTTTTCGAACTCCCGTCCAAAAGAAACCGTTTCGGCCAACAAGGCCTTCTCTTCGTCCGAGAGAGTGTCGTGCTGGCCGAGTTGCAGGTAGAGAGACTCTAACATGATAGCCTCGAAACGATCGGGGTTGAAACGCCGATCGCCGGTTGTCTCGGACGCAAGCATGGCAGCCGGACCGCAGGCCTTCGGAAGATGGCGGACACTATCAATCGGCAGCCTGGCCGCACTCTGGTGCAAGCGCCGGAGCGGATAGGGAACCACCAGCGCCGCCGAATATTTAGCACGCTAAGGTGTCCAAGGCTGCCCGAAAATGAAACTGTATCATTTCGATCTTTGGCGATGGCCTCGTGCCGGACGACGATGGCCAGCCGTTCGAATCGCGAGAACAGGCGAGGGCGGAAGCCATTCGCATCTTGCAGGATGTCGCTCGCGACGAAACGCCGGATCGCGATCTGGTCAAGATCACCGTCAAGGTGCGCAATGAGGCGGGCGCCCAGGTGTTCGAGGCATCGCTTGTCCTGACCGCCGGGTGGAGCGCGTGAACTTGATCCGGTCAGCGTGAGAGTCGCTCTGGAATTTGCACCACATTTTCCGATCCGGGCAGATCGAAGGCCATGGCCAACCGACGCGCGGAGGCCATTTCCACGATCAGCTCTTCAATCGAACGATCCGGCAAACCCGTCTTCACTTTCTGCCTTACCCTTGCTGTGAGTTCATGAACCCGGACAGGCGTGAAAAGCGGGCTGTCGTCCAGCAACCTGCTGATTTCAATCACCACATCGGCGTCAATGTCTTTCGGCAATTCCCGCATGGGCGCCACCTTGGTCTCGAAGCGACCCGAAGGCGATCAGGCATCGCGCACCAGAAGCGTGCCGGCCGCGGATCGATCGTCGGATTCATAAAACCATCCGCCCGGCGCGTCACGAAAAAACATGGTACGAAAATTACCAAACGGGTTGGTCCCGCAATCATGCATCTTGGCCAAATCGCGCGGCTATGGGCATCGACCGGTGGCGCATGTGGCATGCCGTGGCGCGTTTGCCGCCAGCATCCCTGCATTCACTTGGTGAACTCGTCGTCAAGAATGCGCAGCGCCTCTTCATATCTGGCCGTGGATGCTCCGATCTGTCGTGATTGCCAGATATTGTCGGTCAAATCCGCCCGTTTTACCGGCAACGCCAATGGGTTCGATGCAGCCCGGCGTACGAATGCGAAATAGTCCTCGCCTTCTCTGCGTGTCATGGCATCGACCGCTGCGGCGATCGTCGGTCCGAAGCCCGCCTCTTCGAGTCTGGTCCGGTTCCAGCCGTCGCTTTTTTCCAGGACGTCGTGCAGATAGGCGACGACTTTCTGGTCCATCGTCTCGACAGCGTCGACCACTCGACGGCAATGGTCGATATAGGGGCCTCCTGTCTTGTCGTGCTGCGATGCATGGGCCTGCTCCGCAATCTTGGCCGCCCGATAGAAAATACTCATCACATGATCTCCGCCCTTTCGGCCAGCGAGCCGCGTTGCCTTCAGGCACCACCCGCTTCCTGGTTTCGCATGCGATCCACCCCGCAGCAAAACGCCGGCCGCCGGCGTCGGTTCCTGTGCCTTTTGCAGGAGCGGTTCCCGCACGGGACACCCGTCTCTTCGAGCGCCATGGCATCGACGCCGCTTCGGTCGACGGGCCGACGGAAATGGACCGGCCAGGGGTCCCAGAACCAGGCCGCCGATCGGTGATGGACCGCTTCGGTTTCGACGAAGCAATAGGCAGAAAAAGACTTCTTTTTGCGATCCGGCCCGAATGCTCTCTTGCGGACCTTAGAACACGCAAGGCTCGCTTGGGAGGCGACGCCCAAACAAGAGCGGCTGCCAAAACAAGAGCCGGCATACGCCGCTTGAATGAGGCCGATGCCGGCAACAGCCATAGGGGAACCACGACGATGAAGACTTTCCGAAATCGCCTGATGAGCGCGGTCGGCGCAGGCTTGCTGGGCTTGGGGCTTGCCGCTCCTGCCAACGCGGGCGCCATTCGCCTTGGCATGACGACCTGGGTGGGCTACGGCCCGTTGTTTCTTGCCCGCGACCTTGGTTACTTCAAGGAAGCCGGCGTCGATGTCGACCTGAAGGTCATAGAAGAATCAGCGCTTTACATGGCGGCGGTCGCCGGTGGCGATCTCGATGGCGCCGCCTCCACCGTCGACGAACTGATGAAATACCGCTCGGACGATCTCTGTTTCAAATATGTCCTGGCGCTCGACGACAGCCACGGCGGTGATGGCGTCGTCACACAACCCGACGTCAAGTCGCTCAAGGATATGAAGGGCCAGCAGGTGGCCTTGAACGAGGGCTCCGTTTCCGAATTCTGGTTCAATGTGCTGCTGAAAAAGGAAGGCATGACCGAGGACGACGTCACCATCACCAACATGACCGCCGATGACGCGGCGACGGCCTTCATCGCCGGCCAGGTTCCCGCCGCCGTGACCTGGGAGCCGCACCTCACCGAAGTCCGCAAGGGCGGCAAGGGAAAGGTGCTGATCGATTCCACGACCACCCCTGGCCTGATCGTGGATGTGATCGCCCTCAAATGCGATCTCATCGAAAAGCATCCCGAGGACGTGAAGGGCCTCGTCAAGGGCTATTACAAGGCGGTCGAATTCATCAAGACCAATCCGGAAAAGGCCTATGAGATCATGGCCAAGGGCATTGGCGGCTATCTCGAAAAGCCAGAGGATTTCGCGGCCGGCGCCAAAGGCGTGCGCTATTACGACCACGATCGTAACCTGGAGTTCTTCGGCACGCCGCAGAAGAGCGAGGCGTCCGAACTGGTGAACTTCGCGCAGGACATCTGGGGCAAGGCCGGCAAGCTCAAGATGACGATCGACGCGAAAACCATCCTCGATACCGATTTCATCAAGGAGCAGTGATCGTTCGAGAAACCGGGGTCGGTCCGTCTGGGCCGATCCCGGTTTTCGGCAGGCCAGAGCTTCGCGCTTCAGAAAATCAACGGAGGCCACCCATGGCACAGAGGCGGACGGCGTGGACGCGCCTGACGACCCCATTCGCCAACATTCCCGCCAGCACGGCAACAACACTCGCGCTGGCGATGTGGGTGGTCGTGATCGGCGGCTGGGCTCTTCTGTCCTACGGCCGCGTCGTGCCGAACATGTTCCTGCCGACGCCCGGAACCGTGCTGCAGACGACCTATCGCATGTCTCTGGACGGCAGCCTCTTCTATCACACTTTGACCAGCGCCAAGGTGGTGATCCTGGGCTTCATCGTCTCCTCGCTGATCTCGGTACCCCTGGGGCTGTGGATGGGGACCTACCGGGTGGTGCAGGCGCCCCTGGAACCCTTGGTCAACTTCATCCGCTACCTGCCCGTGACCTCCTTCGTGCCTCTGTTCATCCTTTGGATCGGCATCGGTATCGAACAGCGCATAGCGGTCATCTTCTTCGGCACCTTCTTCCAGCAGCTGGTGATGATTTCCGACTGCGCGCGCAGCGTGTCCAGGGATTTGGTCAACGCCTCCTACACTCTGGGCACCAAGCGCAGCGAAGCCGTGTGGCACATCATTTTCCCGGCCGCGCTTCCAGCGATCCTCGACACGCTTCGCGTCACCATGGGCTGGGCCTGGACCTATCTGGTCGTGGCCGAGCTCGTCGCCGCGTCGAGCGGCCTCGGCTATATCAGCCTGAAGGCGATGCGAGGCTTCCAGGTCGACGTGATCTTCATGGCGATCGCCGCGATAGGGCTTCTGGGCCTCATCACAGACACGGCGTTCCGCATTATCCGGGCGAGGGTCGCGCCATGGGCATCCTGATTTTGAACGCAAACTCGCAAACCGCAGTCGGATCAAGGGTAGCAATGAGCGAGACCATCAAGGCGAACGATCTGGCCGGCACGGCCGCGACGACCGGCGATCCGCGCTCGACCGGTACGACGATGGCCATCGAAGACGTGACATTGCGTTACGGCGACGCCAACGGCGTGCTGGCGCTGGACGATGTGTCGCTGAAGGTGGCCAAGAACGAGTTCTGCGTCATCGTCGGCCCTTCGGGATGCGGCAAATCCAGCCTGCTCTACCTTGCGGCCGGCCTCAATTACGCGACTTCGGGCAGCATCAAGGTCGATGGCAGGGAAGTGATCGAACCCGGCCCCGACAGAGGCATGGTGTTCCAGAGCTACACCTTGTTTCCCTGGCTCACCGTGCGCGCCAACATCGAGTATGGGCCCAAGCGCAAGGGCCTGCCGGCGGGGCGGCGCAAGCAGATCGCCGACCAGTATCTCGACGAAGTCGGCCTCGCGCCTTTTGCCGACCACTACCCTGCCCAGCTTTCCGGCGGCATGAAGCAACGCGTGGCGATCGCGCGCGCGCTTGCCAACGACCCGGCCGTTCTGTTGATGGACGAGCCCTTCGGCGCCTTGGACAGCCAGACTCGCGGCACCATGCAGAAACTGCTTTTGCGCGTCTGGGAGAGGCAGCAAAAGACCGTGCTGTTCGTTACCCACGACATAGACGAGGCGCTCGTCCTGGGTGATCGTGTCCTGGTGATGACGGCCAGGCCCGGCAAGATCAAGGCCGAGATCAAGGTCGACATTCCCAGGCCGCGCTCGATGGATGTGATCCTCGAACCCGAGTTCATCGCGCTCAAGCGCCGCATCCTCGGCCTTTTGCACGACGAGATCGACGAGGATCATTGATGCATGTCACCCAAACGCATGCCCACGGGCTCTTCCCGAGGGTGTGCGGCGGTCTTGGGAGAACGACGTGCTTGGTTGGCGCAGTTCAGTGATACCAGACGCTGAGCCGCGCTCAAATCCCGAAGGCGAGGCGGTCTTTATCTTTCGCCCTGATGCGCCGAGCCCAGGATCATCTCCGAGGCCTTCTGTCCGATCATCATGCTTGGCGCGTTGGTGTTGCCGCCGATCAGCTTCGGCATGACTGATGCATCGGCGACCCGGAGCCCGTCCACGCCTCGCACCTTCAGCGTCGCCGGATCAACGACCGCCATCGCGTCCGTCCCCATCTTGCAGGTACCGGCAGGGTGGTAGACGGTCAGCGCTTCGGCGCGCAGATAGGCGAGGATCTCGTCGTCGCTGCGGACATCCTTGCCCGGAAGCATTTCCTTGCCGCGCACTGGATCGAACTCGGACGCGGCGAGGATCTTGCGCGCGATCTTGATGCCTTCGACAAGCACCATGGCGTCGTCTTCATCGGCGAAGAAGCGGTGGTCGATGAGAACGTCGCGGCGAGAACTGTCCCGTGACAATCTGATCTCGCCCACGCTTTTCGGTCTGAGCACGCAGGTGTGAATGGCATAGCCGTGGCCGTATTCGATGAGCCTGCCGCGATGGCTGCGATAGCCCGGCACGAAATGGAACTGAATGTCGGGCAGGCCGTTCGCATGCCTGGTTTTCGCAAAGCCGCCGGCCTCGACGTAATTGGTTGTGAGCATTCCCTTGCGGCGCACGAAATACTGGAAGGGCGCTGCGGCGATGCGGGGCAGGTTGGCAAGCGACAGGCCGAGCGTCCTGGTGCTCCTGGAGCGCACGGTGATCATGCCGTCTATATGATCCTGCAGGTTCTTGCCGACACCCGGCAGGTCGAGAACCGGCGTGATGCCGATCTGCCGAAGCTCCTCCGCGGGGCCGATGCCGGACGCCATCAGGATCTTGGGTGAGTTGATGGCCCCGGCACAGAGCACGATCTCGCGGCTCGCCGCGAGTATTTTTTGCTGGCCGTCATGGCGCACGCGCAGTCTGGTCGCGCGCCTTTCGGCGATGACGATGTCGATCACCTCGCATGCGCTGAGCAGCGTCAGGTTCTTGCGATCGAGCACCGGCCGCATGAAAGCGGTGAAGCTGCTGAAGCGCTGGCCCCGGTTCTGCGTGACGTTGTAGATCCCGACGCCGAACTGGCTCTCGGCATTGAAGTCTCCATTGGCGGGCAGGCCGGCACGTTCGCCAGCCCTGACGAACACGCCGGAAAGCACGTTCGGATCGCGCGGATTGTCGACCATCAACTCGCCGTCCGTGCCGTGATAGCGCGGGTCCTGGGCGACCAGGTTGCGCTCAAGCTTCCTGAACACAGGCAGCACGTCGCTGTAGGCCCAGCCTGCGCAGCCGAGCCCGGCCCACTCGTCATAGTCGTCCGCAGCGCCGCGAATATAGACCATCGAGTTGATCGAGCTTGATCCGCCCAGCGCCTTGCCCCGGTTGACCGGAATGCTGCGGTTGTTGAGATGGGGCTGTGGCACGCCGACGAAACAATAGTCGTAATTCGGGTTGCCATAGAGCGACAGGATGCCTGCCGGCACCTTTACCCGCAGGCTGTCGTCGCTGCCGCCGGCCTCTATCAGGCACACTCTGGCCGACGGATCGGCGCTCAGCCGATTGGCCACCACGCAGCCGGCCGAACCCGCTCCGACGACGATGTAATCATAGCTCTCGGTCTTCATGCCGGCCCCTTGAGAATGCCGGCGCTCGAGGCATCGCGGAACGGGCGGCTGCGGTAGCGCATTCTGTTCCGCAACCAGTTTCGTGCCGACCCATGCCCGGCTTCGCCCGCCACCTCATGCGGCGCTGCGGATCCGACCGCTGAAACTGTAGATGCGTCTATCGGCGCGAGAAATTCGGAAATGGTTACGCGTGACTTCGGAGATTCGTTATGGGCGCCCACCGGCACGTGCTGCTACTTGTGAGCGCCAATAACGAGACGACCGGATGACACACGGCCTGTCTGGAACACGGTGAAAGGGATCACCCCGGGCTGCATCCGCCAGCCGCCGGAAATCGGCTTTCGTTCCGTGCGGCAGGAGCTGTCGGATGGTCAGGAGAGGACTGGGCATGTCGGTTGAGACGATAGACACGCTTGTCGTTGGCGGCGGCCAGGCGGGAGTGGCCATGAGCGAGCACCTGAGCAAGTGCGGAGTGCCTCATCTCGTCCTCGAACGTGGCCGCATTGCCGAGCGCTGGCGCTCGCAGAGGTGGGACTCCCTCGTTGCCAATGGCCCGGCCTGGCACGACCGCTTCCCGGGCATGGAGTTTCCGATTACGGGTCCCGATGGCTTTCCCTCCAAGGAGGAGGTTGCCGACTATTTTGTCGCTTACGCAAAGCAGATCGATGCGCCGATCCGCAGCGGCGTCGAGGTCAGGCTTGTGCAAAGAAATGTCGGTCGGCCCGGCTTCCGGGTCGAGACGTCCGATGGTGTGATCGAGGCCAACAGCATCGTCGCCGCGACCGGACCTTTCCAGGTCCCCGTCATTCCGTCCGTTGTGCCAGCGGAGGCGGGCGTCCTGCAAATCCATTCCAGCGCGTATCGCAATCCCGCGCAATTGCCAAAGGGCGCGGTGCTGGTGGTCGGAGCGGGATCGTCGGGCGTGCAGATCGCGGACGAGCTCCAGCGCGCGGGAAGGCGCGTCTATCTTTCGGTCGGCCCGCACGACCGCCCGCCGCGGGCCTATCGCGGGCGCGACTTCTGTTGGTGGCTGGGCGTTCTCGGCAAATGGGACCTCGAAACCCCAGGACCAGGCACCGAACATGTCACGATCGCGGTGAGTGGCGCGCGCGGCGGCGAAACGATCGATTTCCGCCGTCTGGCCGCGCAAGGGCTTACCCTGGTCGGCATGACGAGGACCTACCAAGACGGACTGATGAGCTTCGCGCCTGATCTTGCGAAAAATATTGCCCGCGGCGACACCAATCTGATGTCGCTGCTGGACGAAGCCGACGCCTATGTCGCGCGCAACGGTCTCGACCTTCCGGAAGAACCCGCTGCCCGCCGGATCGAAACGGATCCGGAATGCATGACCAATCCGATCCGCGAACTGCACCTGGCCAAGGCCGGGATAGCGGCGATCATCTGGGCGACGGGCTTTGCCGCCGATTATAGCTGGCTGAAGGTCGACGCCTTTGACGAGAAGGGCCGGCCAAGGCACCAGCGCGGCGTCTCGACAGAGCCAGGAATCTATTTCCTGGGGTTGCCCTGGCAGTCGCGAAGGGGTTCCAGTTTCATCTGGGGCGTATGGCACGACGCCAAGCACGTCGCCGATCGTATTTCGACGCAGCGAAAATATCTGGCCTACCACGCCGCCGCGAAGCGCGAGCCCGTGGACGCCTGACCAAGCCGACGACAGCTGCGAGCCGACCTGATGGAGACAAACATGGCGCATACGCGAATTCGCACCTTCAACACCAAGGATACCTATCCCGAGCAGAAGCTCGACAACGATCTGTGCCAGGCGGTCGTCACGCGCGGCGGCCGCACGATCTATCTGCGCGGCCAGTGCCCGCAGGATTTGGACACGGCCAAGAACATCGGCAGTCACGATCCGGTCGAGCAGACCCACAAGGTCATGCAGAACATCAAGCAGCTCATCGAGGAATGCGGTGGGACGATGGAACATCTGGTGAAGGTGGTGATCTACCTGACGGATGTACGCCATCGCGAAGCCGTCTACCGAACGATGGGCGAGTACATCAAAGGCGTGCATCCGGTTTCGACCGGCCTCGTCGTGTCAGCCCTGGCGCGGCCGGAATGGCTGGTCGAGATCGACGGCACTGCCGTAATTCCGGACTGAGCGCCATGACCTTCTCCATCGTGGCACGGTGCCGGCGCACCGGTATGTTCGGAGTGGCGGTGTCTTCGTCATCTCCCGCGGTCGCGGCCCGCTGCGCCTATGCGCAGGCGGGCGTCGGGGCGGTTGCCAGCCAGAACGTCACGGACCCGACGCTCGGGCCACGAGCGCTCGAGCTGATGGCGCGGGGCGCCTCCGCCACTGAGGCCGTCGCGATCCTGAAGCGCACGGCCGCTTTCAGCGAATACCGGCAGGTCCTGGCGGTCGACGCGGCTGGCGGCAGCGCAATCCATTCGGGACCGAAAGCGCTCGGCATCTGGGCCGAGGCGCGCGGCGAGGACGTCGCCTGCGGCGGCAACCTGCTTGCCAACGATAGGGTTCCGCAAGCCATGGTGGACGCCTTTCTCGCCTCCGAAGGCGATCTCGGCGACCGGCTGATCGCCACCATGCGCGCCGCGCTCAGGGCCGGCGGCGAGGCGGGACCTGTCCGCTCCGCCGGCATGAAGCTGGTGCGCGATGTCTCATGGCCCGTCGCCGACCTGCGTTGCGACTGGAGCGAAGAGTGTCCGGTCGAGCAGTTGGCGACGCTCTGGGATATCTACAAGCCCCAGCTTGATGCCTATGTCACGCGCGCCCTCAATCCGTCTGGTGCGCCGAGCTACGGCGTTCCCGGTGACGAGTAGTCCCGACAATCTGGAGCCAGCATGAGCGAACTCAGTCATGAGGATTGGATCGGCAAGGCGTCGGCGATCCGTTTTCGCGACGGCGCGTTCATCGACGGCAAGACGATGCCCGCGCGCTCCGGCCGGACATTCACCAGCATCAATCCGGCCACGGGAGCAACGCTCGCCGAGGTGGCCTCCTGTGGCGAAGAGGACATCGACCTTGCCGTCGCCGCGGCGCGGCGCAGTTTTGAGGCTGGCGTCTGGTCGCGAGCGAGCCCTCGGCATCGCAAACAGGTGCTGCTGCGGCTGGCGGAATTGTTACGCGAGAACCTGCAGGAGCTGGCGCTGCTGGAATCGCTGGATATGGGCAAGCTGGTCAAGGACGCCGCGACCATCGACGTGCCGGGGTCGGCGGCGATCTTCCAGTGGTACGGCGAAGCGATAGACAAGGTCTATGACGAGGTGGCGCCGACAGGCCGGGGTGACCTCGCTTTGGTGCGGCGGGAACCGCTTGGGGTCGTGGGCGCCGTCGTGCCATGGAACTTTCCGCTCGACATGGCGACCTGGAAATGCGCGCCCGCGCTGGCCGCTGGCAATTCGGTGGTGCTGAAACCCGCCGAGCAGTCGCCTTTCTCGGCGCTCAGGCTGGCCGAGCTTGCCATGGAGGCGGGCCTGCCCGCCGGCGTGCTCAATGTGGTGCCCGGCCTCGGCGAGACGGCCGGCCAGGCGCTTGGCCGCCATATGGACGTGGATTGCCTTGCCTTCACGGGATCGACCGCCGTCGGCAAGATGTTCCTGCAATATTCCGGCCAGTCGAACATGAAGCAGGTCTGGCTGGAGACCGGTGGCAAGAGCCCCAATCTAGTATTCGCCGATTGCGGCGATCTGGACGCGGCCGCCGACATGGCAGCCTTCGGCATCTTCTTCAACCAGGGACAGGTATGCTCGGCCAATTCCCGGCTTCTGGTGGAGCGCGGCATCAAGGATGCGCTGGTCGAGAAACTGGCGCAGCGGGCAACGGCGATCCAGCCGGGCGATCCGCTCGACCCCGCATCCAGGATGGGTGCGATGGTGGACGCGCGCCACGCCGCGACCGTCATGCGTTTCATCGATGGCGGCAAGAAGTCGGCGCGGCTGGTGACCGGCGGCGACCGGGTCGCCGTCGACGGGCGCGGCAGTTTTGTGCAGCCCACGATCTTCGACGACGTCTCGCCCGACGACCCTCTTGCCCGCGACGAGATATTCGGTCCGGTCCTGTCGGTGATCGCCTTCGACACCGAAGACGAGGCGCTTCGCATCGCCAACGACAGCGTCTATGGCCTGGCTGCATCGGTGTGGACCGACAGCCTGTCGCGGGCGCATCGCCTCGCGGAAAGGCTGCGCGTGGGCACGGTTTCCGTGAACACCGTCGATGCGCTGAGTCCGATGACTCCCTTCGGCGGTTTCAAGCAGTCCGGCTTCGGGCGCGACCTGTCGCTGCATGCGCTCGACAAATACACCGCGCTGAAGACCACCTGGATAAAGTATTGAGAAGCGGCCGCGACTTGATCACCGGCCGCAAACCGGCAACATAGCCACCATGCCGCTCCGCTTCACGCTCAGACAACTCGAATATTTCGTCGCCGTTGGCGAAGCGGGTTCGATCGCCAAGGCGGCCGAGCAGGTGAATGTCTCGCCGCCGTCGATCTCGGCGTCGATCGCTCAGCTCGAAGCCGAGTTCGGTGTCCAGCTTTTCGTGCGCAAGCACTCGCATGCCCTGGCGCTGACCGCGGGCGGGCGCCTGTTCCTCAAGGAGGCGGCGCGCCTGCTCAACGACGCGGACGCGCTGCACGATATCGCCGGTGATATCGCCGAAAAGGTGCGCGGACCGCTGGCGATCGGCTGCCTGCTCACTTTCGCGCAGATCGTGCTGCCGGCGCTGCGCAAGAAATTCGAGGACGCCTATCCCGATGTGCGCGTCAGGCAATTCGAGCGCAACCAGGGACAATTGTTCGAGATGCTGCAGCGTGGCGAGATAGACGCCGCGCTGACCTACGATCTGGAGCTGTCGCAAGACATGACCTTCGAGCCGCTGATGCAGTTGCCGGCCTATGTGATGCTGCCGGCCGCGCATCGCCTGGCGGCAAAGGCAGGCATCACACCCGAGGAACTGGTCGATGAGCCGATGGTGCTGCTCGATCTGCCCTACAGCAGGGAATATTTCCTGTCGGCTTTCCAGCCCAGGGGCCTGCGGCCCAAGATCGTCGAGCGCACCGGCGACATCGCCGTGATGCGCTCGATGGTCGCCAATGGCTTCGGCTACGGCATCGCCAATATGCGGCCGCTCAACACCATGTCGCCGGACGGGAAATTACTGGTCTTCGTGCCTTTGCTGGGCGACCTCCGACCGCTCACAATAGGAATTGCCTTGCCGAACGCCGAGCATCGCACGCTGACGGTGCAGGCCTTCATCGACCACTGCCGCCGCTTCGTCGTCGAGCAGGGCGTCTTCGGCACCGAACGGATCGTGAAGTGAGGGCTGCCATGCGGCTCACGGCCAGCCATCGGTGAGCCGTTCCAGCAATCTGTCCAGCATCCCGTCGCAACGCCGCAACTGTTCGACGCTGACAAATTCGTCCGGCTTGTGTCCCTGGGCCATGGAGCCCGGCCCGCAGACGACGGCAGGCGTGCCGAGATCGCGGCTGAACAATCCGCCTTCCGTGCCGAACGCGACTTTCATCGTGTCGTTGGCACCGGTCAGCGATTTGACGAAGGCCACCGCCTCCGACGCGGCCGGCGTGTCGAGGCCCGGATAGGTGTTGGTGATCTCGATGTCGATCGCGGCCTCGGCAGCGATCGAAGCGGCGTCCTGCGCAATGCGCGCCGCGGCGTCGCGAAGCCTGTCCAGAATGCCGGTGGCATCGTCGGCGGCAATGTTGCGAATCTCGAAATCGACCTGGCACAGGTTGGGCACGATGTTGAGCGCGACGCCGGCATTGATCCTGCCGACATGTACCGTCGTGTAGGGAATGTCGTAGTCGCCGTCGCGGGCGCCGTCGCGGGCCAGCCGTTCCTGTTCGTCACGCAAGGCGCGCACGAAATCGCACCCGAGGTGGATGGCGTTGAGCGCCAGCGGGGCGAGCGCCGAATGACCTTCGCGTCCCCTGCAGACGGCGCGAGCGGCAAGCTTGCCCTTGTGCCCGGTCGCCACCTGCATGTTGGTCGGCTCGCCGACGATGCACAGCAACGGGCGTTGCGGCGCCCCGCTCAGCATCTCGATCAGGTCGCGCACGCCCAGGCAGCCGACCTCCTCGTCATAGGAGAGCGCCAGATGCAACGGCGTCCGAAGCGCCATCTTGGAAGCCCTGACGCAGGCGGCGAGCGCAGAGGCCACAAAACCCTTCATGTCGGCCGCGCCGCGTCCGTAAAGCTTGCCGTCGCGCTCGGTCATTTGGAACGGCGGCAGCGTCCAGTTCTGGCCGTCGACGGGGACGACGTCGGTGTGGCCGGAGAGCATCACACCGGGCCTGCCGGGCGGGCCGAAGGTGGCAAAGAGATTGGCCTTGTGCCCATCCGCGCTGTGGACGATCTGGCAGGCAATGCCGCTCGCCACGAGCAAGTCGGCCGCATAGCCGATCAGATCGAGGTTGGAGTCGCGGCTTACCGTCGGGAAGGCGATCAGCCGTTCGAGGGTCCTGATACTGTCCATTTTCCTGTCTCTCGGTAGGGTCCGGCTGTCTAGCATCATGCCGCCGATGCTCTGAAGTCGCATTTCGCTCAGCCCCGGTTCAACACAGACTAATCCGCGCCGGCGCGCGATTAGGCGCGTCCTAATCGGCACAGAAGAAATCCGTAGTTTTCCCGCGCCGGCTCCAACTTATGAGTAGTCTTGGCAGCACCGGCAGTGCCGAGCCGGTACGGAGGAAGCACCATGCGCGATCCACGCTACGACGTCCTGTTCGAGCCGATGAAGATAGGTCCGGTAACGGCCAAGAACCGCTTCTATCAGGTTCCGCACTGCAATGGCGGCGGCTATCGCGATCCGTCGGCGGCAGCAGAAATGCGCCGCATCAAGTCGGAAGGTGGATGGGGCGTCATCTTCACCGAGCAGACGGAAATGCACCACACTTCCGAGATCACGCCCTTCATCGAACTGCGGCTATGGGACGACGCCGACATTCCGGCCTTGGCCAAGATGGCCCGAGCCATGCACGAGCACGGCGCGTTGGCTGGCATCCAGCTCGCCTATTCCGGAATCAACGGCCCCAACCTCTACAGCAAGGAGGTGCCGCGCGGGCCGTCGGCCCTGCCGATCCGCACCTTCACCAACGATCCGGTGCAGGCGCGCGCCATGGACAAGCAGGATATCCGCGATTTGCGCCGCTGGCATCGCAATGCCTTCAAACGCGCGAAGCAGGCCGGTTTTGACCTGGTGTGCCTCTATGGCGCGCACGGCTTCGGCATCATCCAGCATTTCCTGTCGACGGCCACCAACCAGCGCGGCGACGAATATGGCGGCTCGCTGGAAAACCGCTCGCGGCTGATGCGCGAGCTGATCGAGGAAGGGCGCGACGCGATCGGCGACACGTGCGGCCTGACGCTCAGGCTGTCGCTGGACGAGATGATCGGCGAGCTCGGCTTCGCCAATTCGGAAGTCCGCGACATGATCGAGATGCATGCCGAACTGCCCGACCTGTGGGATCTCGCGCACGGCGCCTGGGAGGATTGCTCGGGCCCGTCGCGCTTCAAGGAAGAGGCGGCGCAGGAAAGCCTGGTGTCGGGCATCAAGAAGCTCACCTCGAAGCCGGTCGTCGGCGTCGGTCGCTTCACTTCGCCCGACGTGATGGTTAGGATGATCAGGTCGGGAACGCTCGACTTCATCGGCTGCGCCCGTCCGTCGATCGCCGATCCCTTCCTGCCGAGGAAGGTCGAGGAGGGCCGCATCGAGGACATCCGCGAATGCATCGGCTGCAACATCTGCATCACCGGCGACATGACCATGTCGATCTCGCGCTGCACGCAGAACCCGACCTTCATGGAGGAATGGCGCAAGGGCTGGCATCCGGAGCGCATGCAGGTCAAGGGCGACAGCGACAGCGTGCTGATCGTCGGCGCCGGACCTGCCGGACTGGAGGCGGCGCGTGCGCTCGGCCTGCGCGGCTACAAAGTGGCCATCGCGGAGGCCGGCAGCGAGCTCGGCGGGCGCGTGGCGCGCGAAAGCAAACTGCCGGGCCTATCGGCATGGGGCAGGGTGCGCGACTATCGGCAGTATCAGCTCAGCCAGATGCCTGATGTCGACATCTATTTCGAAAGCCGGCTGTCAGCGGATGACATCCTGTCCTTCGGTTTCCAGAACATCGCCATCGCCACCGGATCGACCTGGCGCCGCGATGGCGTCGCACGTGCCCATGTCGTGGCGATGCCGATCGACGCCGCGATGCCGGTCTACTCACCCGACGATCTGATGGCCGGCAAGGTTCCGGCCGGCAAGGTCGTCCTGTTCGACGACGACCACTATTACATGGGCGGCGTTCTGGCCGAGCTGATGGCGCGTCAGGGAACGAAGGTGACCCTGGTGACACCATCGGCCTATGTCTCGGACTGGACCCGCAACACGCTGGAGCAAGGGGCCATTCACCGTCGCCTGGCTGAACTCGGGGTCGATATCGTGCTCAACAGGACCGTCGTGAATATCGCTTCAAGCGGTGTCGCGACGGCCTGCGTCTACACTGGCGCGAAACACGATCTGACGGCCGATGCCGTCGTCCTGGTCACGTCGCGCAATCAGGACGACGCCGTTTGGCGCGATCTCAAGGCCCGGGAAAACGAGTGGGCCGACAACGGCATCCGTTCGGTCAAGGTCATCGGCGATGCCGAAGCACCTGGACCCATCGCCTGGGCAACCTATGCCGGCCACCGCTTCGCCCGCGAGCTGGACGAACCCGACATCGGCGACGCATTGCCGTTTCGGCGGGAAGTCGCCGCGCTGGCGGCGGAATAGAACCGCGCGGGGGGCGCGGCAGATCAGACCGCCCGTCCTTCCCTGTCGAAGAAATGCAGATGCTCGGGCTCGGCCAGCAGGCCGACCTCGGCGCCGGTTTCGGGCGTCGGTCCTTGATTGTGGATGACGAGGCATGTCTGGCCCCCGTCCAGCTCGACATGGAGGAGCGTGACGGCGCCGGTGTATTCAGCCAGCCTTACCCTGCCGCGCAACGTGGTGTTCGAGGGCTGACCCAGCGACAGGTGCTCGGGTCGAACACCGACCGATGTGGCCGTCGCGGGAACCGATGCGCCAAGCGCGATCGGCTGTCCGTCGGCGAGCGGCAGGACGTTCATCTTGGGGCTGCCGATGAACTGAGCGACGAAGACGGTTCGCGGGCTGTCGTAGAGATCGCGGGGCGAGCCGACCTGTTCGATCCTGCCGTCGCGCAAAACCACGATCTTGTCGGCAAGCGTCATGGCCTCGATCTGGTCGTGGGTCACATAGATCATCGTCGTCGACAGGCGCTGGTGCAACGCCGCGATCTCGGAGCGCATGTGGACGCGCAATTCGGCATCGAGGTTCGAGAGCGGCTCGTCGAAAAGGAAAACGTCCGGATTGCCGACGATGGCGCGGCCGATGGCCACGCGCTGGCGCTGGCCGCCCGACAACTGACGCGGGAATCGGTCGAGCAACGGTTCGAGCTTCAGCGTCGCGGCGGCTTCCGAAACGCGGCGGGCGCGTTCGCTGGCCGGCACCTTGCGGACCTTGAGGCCGAAGCCCATGTTGTCGCGGACCGTCAGGTGCGGATAAAGCGCGTAGGACTGGAACACCATGGCGACGCCGCGCCTGGCCGCCGGCACCTCGTTGACCAGGTGGCCGCCGATGTGGAGTTCGCCGTCGCTGATATGCTCCAGGCCGGAGATCAGCCGCAGCAATGTCGACTTTCCGCATCCCGACGGTCCGACGAAGACCACGAACTCGCCATCCTCGATCTCGAGATCGACGCCGCGGATGACCTCGACCGTGCCGAAATTCTTGCGAATGTCCTTGAGCAGAACCTTTGTCATGACTTCCCTTATCCCTTGACGCCGGAGAGGGCGAAGCTCTCGATGATCTGGCGCTGGGCGATCAGATAGATGATGAGGATGGGAACCACGGCCAGACTCGTCGCCGCCAATTGCAGGTTCCACAGGGGCAGGCCGTAGCTGTCGTTGAAATTGGACAGCGCCAGCGGCAACGTGAACTTCTCCAGCGAACTGAGGAAGATCAACGGTTCGAGGAACAGGTTCCACGAATGCAGGAAAGTGATGATCGCGACTGCGGCAAGCGCCGGCCGCGACATGGGCAGCGCGATCTTCAACCAGACGCCGAAGCGCGACAGTCCGTCCATCTTGCCCGCCTCCTCGAGCTCCTTGGGCAGCGCCAGGAAGAACTGGCGCATCAGAAACGTCGCCACTACGCCCTGCGGCCCGAACAACGGCAGAAGGATGAGCGGCCAGTGCGTGTCGATCAGACCCATGGCGCGGATCAGGAAGAAGTTCGGGATGATGGTGACCTCTTCCGGCACCATCAGCGCCATCACCAGGAACAGCATCAAAAGACCGGCGCCGGCAAAGCGGATGCGCGCCAGTGCGTAGCCGGCAAGCGAGGCGATGAACAAGGTCAGCACCGTCACCGTCGCGGCGATGTAGAGCGAGTTGAAATACTGCCGCGCGAAGGGCTGATAGGCGAACACTTCCACAAAATTCTCGAAGCGCCAGACGCGGGGCATCAAAGTCGGCGTGCCGAAGATTTCGGTGGTGCTCTTGAAGCCGCCGGAAATCATCCACAAGAACGGGAAGATGAAAGGCACCGCCAGCAACAGCAGCACGATGGTCCAGCAGATGCGGTACAGGATTTCGGTCAAGCGCGGGCTCACTCCATGTCCCTCCGTCGCAGCGTCACCTGCACGAGGGTCAGCGCCATGACGATGACGAACATGATCAGCGCCAGCGCCGCCGCATAGCCGACATTGAAGAATTTGAAGCCCTGCTGGTAAATGTAGAACGCCAGCACCAGCGTGCCGTTTTCCGGGCCGCCACCGGTCATCTGGTAGATGTGGTCGAACACCTTGAACGAACCGATCGTCGTCAGAACCATGATGACCAGCGTCGTTGGCGCAAGCAGCGGCCAGGTGATCATGCGGAAGACCTGCCAGCGCGACGCACCCTCCAGCTTCGCGGCCTCCTGATAGTCGCGCGGTATCGATTGCAGCGCCGCGATGTAGAGGATCATGTTGAGCCCGACCATCTTGATGACGCGGGTGACGATGACCGCCGCCATCGCCCAGTTGGGCTCCCGCAGCCAGTTCGGACCGTCTATGCCGATCCAGGCAAGCATCTGGTTCACGGCGCCGCCTTCACCCTGCAGCATGAATTTCCAGACGATCGCCCAGGCGATCGCCGACGTGACCACCGGCGCGAAGAAAACCGTCCGAAAGAAGACGACGCCGAAGAACGGCCGCGACAGCGCCAGCGCAAGCGAGAGCGCCAGCGCCATGTTCAGGGGCACCAGCCCCAGCGCAAAGATCACGGAATTGCGCACGACATGCCAGAAGTCGGGGTTCTCCAGCAGGACGTTGTGGAAATTCCGAAGCCCGACGAAGGTCGCCTGCTGGCTGAGCAGGTTCCACTCGGTCGTCGAATAATAGAAAATGGCGGCCAGCGGCCCAAGGAAGAAGATCAGGAAGCCGATCAGGGTCGGGCTGACGAACAGCCACGCTTCCAGCATTTCCCTGGTTTTCAGGGTCAGCCACGGCGCGCTCGGTGGGCGCGCCGCATTGCCTCGGTATGCCTTGCCAGTCACGAAGCGGAGCCCTGTGTCAGAGCAGCGGCTGGATGGCGGCGCAGACGCCCTTCAGTGCCTCTTCGACATTGGCGTCGGCCCGCCATAATGCGTCGACGCGCGGCGCCATCGCCGCGAAGATCTGCGGCACATGCTCATGCGAGGGGTGGACGCGGCCGTTGACGATCGCGGCTGCCACGCTCTTCATTTGCTCGGG
The DNA here is from genome assembly GCF_006439515.1 of Mesorhizobium sp. B3-2-1. Lineage (NCBI taxonomy): Bacteria > Pseudomonadati > Pseudomonadota > Alphaproteobacteria > Hyphomicrobiales > Phyllobacteriaceae > Mesorhizobium > Mesorhizobium sp. B3-2-1. Next base: position 42,301 of record NZ_VFTI01000029.1, read on the forward strand.
CGGGATCAGCTTGTTGGAATTGATGAAGGCGTCGCTCTCGAGAACGCTCTTGCGGGCGGGCGGGAAGAACTGCGCCATGACAGCCACATTGTCCTTGCTGGTCATCTCGGCAACCAGTTGCACGGCGAGCTCCTTGTTCTTGCCCGATGCAAAGACGGTCAGCGCGGCCTGACCGATGACGGGAGCCTCGCCGGCCGGCCCCGAAGGCAGCGGTGCGATGCCCCATTTGAAACCCGCCTCGGGCATCTTCGAGGCCCGCGAAATCTGGTTCACGGTCATCGCCGAATTGCCGGAGAAATAGTCGCCCTGTTCTCCCGGCGGCACGATCGACTTGTCCTTGAACACCATGTCGTGCAGCTGCTTGATCGCGGCCACCGCTTCCGGCTTGTCCAGGCCGCACTGGCCGTTGGCCCATAGATCGCCGCCATAGGCGCGCACGGGCGGCAGCAAAGCGTGCGTCATGCGCGATGCGTAGCCTTCGCCGTCCTTGAACTCGAAGCCCCATTTGCCGGGATTGGCCTGGGTGAGCTTCTTGGCGACCTCCTGGAATTTCTGCATGTTCCACTCGCCCTTGGCGGCGAGCTGGTTGGGGTCTTCGAGACCCGCTTTGTCGAACATGTCCTTGTTGTAGTAGATCAGGAAAGGCGAGGTCGAGAACGGCACGCCATAGACCTTGCCATCCCTCTGCCAGAGCGCCATCGCCGGCTTGGAGAAATCCTCGAAATTGTATCCCTCGGTAGCCTTCAGCGTCGGGCCGATGTCCATGAGCAGGCCGGCATTCTCGAAGGCTGGTGCCGCATCCTCCATCATCCAGGCGACATCCGGGGTGTTGCCGCCGGCGACCTGAAAGGTGAGCTTCTGCGTATAGTCGGCGACCGGAACGGTCTCGAACTTCACCGTCACGCCCGGATGCTTGGCGATGAAGCCCGCGGCGATGCCGTTCAGCATCTTGAGATGGGCCTCGCTGCCGGTCCATACGGTCATCCGGAGTTCCTGGGCCAGCGACTGTGCCGACAGGGCGCACAGTGCCACGGCCGATAGTGCGAGCTTGATTGCGGTCTTCATTATTTCCTCCCGAAGCGCTGATGGTCACTCGACAATTGTGGCGCGATATCAATGGCCCGGCCGGCGGCGTGTGGTCATGCTGTCGCTCCTGGCAGGGCACCGGGCGCGTCGCCGATCGTCCAGCCGCCATCGATGGGGATGTCGGCGCCGGTGATGTAACGGGCGGCATCGCTGCACAGGAAAACGAAAGCGCCGACGACGTCCTCGGGCTGACCGTGGCGCCCGGCGGGAATCTTCGCCGCGACCGCTTGGCGGAAAGCGGCGTCCCGGTAACGCTCGGCAGTTGCTTCCGTCTCGATCGCGCCGGGCGATACAACATTCATGGTGACGCCATGCGGCGCGACTTCACGCGCCATGGCGCGCACGGCCGTCAGTTGCGCGGCCTTCAGCGATGCATAGACGATGGTCTCGGCGCGTGGGCGCCTCGCCATCACGCTGCCGGTCGCCACCACGCGCCCCCATCCGCGCTTTGCCATGGCTGGAACCAGCCGAGCGGCCAAGGTGAGCAGCGCCGTGAAGTTGGCCGCGACATGCGCCTGGATATGCGCTTCGTCGACCTCGTTCCATGCCCAGCGCCGCTCGATCGCGCCGTTCGAGACCAGGATGTCGATGGGGCCGTCGCTGACCTCGTCCGCAAAGGCCGACATTGCCCTGCTGTCGGTGAAATCGGCCTCGATGACCGCGGTGCCGGGGCCGATGGCCGCCGCCGTATCGCGCGCGCCGGCGGCGTCGCCGAAATGGTGCAGCGCGACCGAGGCCCCCTGCTGCGCAAGGGCAATCGCAACCGCACGCCCGATGCCGGAGCTGGCGCCCGTCACCAGCGCTCGACGACCAGCCAGGGAAAAACGGTCATGGCTCACCGCGACGGCTCCCCGAGTTTGTCCGCGACCTCGAACGAGGCGATGTCGGCCGCGTCGAAGTGCTCGTGGATGCGTCGGTCGGCGAGATCGGTGTCGCCCGCCGCGATTGCGTCATGGATTGCCTTGTGCCGTTCGACGGTGGCGCGCCAATCCGCTTCGCTGCGATTGGAACGTCGCGAGAACAGTTCCGAAACCTCCCGTTGGACCGACCGCATCCCTTCCATCTGGATGCGGATCATGGAATTTCCAGTGGCTGTCGCAAGGCCGAGGTGGAACATGATGTCTGCTTGCGTGAAATCGTCTGGCCTGCCGATGCCGGCGTGCATGTCGAGCACGGCCTGCCGCATCATTTCCAACCCTCTGGGATCGCGGCGCTCGGCGGCCAGCCGGGCGATGCCGACCTCGATGACGCGGCGCATCTCGTTGGCTTCTTGCAGCCGCATCAGGCTCGAGCGGACCGCATAGGCGTAGATGCGGTCCATCGGCTCGCCGCTCAGTGCCTTGGCGCGCGCGACCTTGCCTTGCTGCGTCGAGACCAGGCCCGCGCTGGTCAATTGGCGCAGCGCCTCGCGCGCAATCGGTTTGGAGACGCCGAACTCCCTGGCGATCTCGCCTTCCGGCGGCAACGCCTCGCCAGGGGCGATGCGTCCGTCGAACAGGGCCGCGGCGATTGCATCCGAGACGCCATCAGCAAGGCGCGATGGGCTCGCGGGCTTCACGGCGAAAATCGATTTGCGTGCTGTTTCTGCGGCCATTCGGGATCCTCTTTTGGCTGCCTAGCACAATTGCCTCAAACATAGCAACTAAGTTTTCTGGTTGCTAAGTTTATAAGTGAGCGTTATGACGGGCCATCCGCAGGGACGAGGGAAGTCTGGTATCGATGCGCATGAGCGATCCAACCGCGGCGGGGCCGCTGAAGATTGCCGAGGTGATAGCCCATCCCCTCAGTCAGACGCTGCCCAGGCCCACGGTCACGTCATGGGGCGTCTACGAAAAGGTCTCGCTGGTTCTGGTCGAAGTGCGCACCACCGACGGCATTGTCGCGGTCGGCGAAACCCTGGCTCGATTTTCACCCAAGGCTTATGTCGAGTTGATCGAAAGCTCGCTCAGGCCGCGCCTGCTCGGCCAGGACGCGCGCAACATCGGCGCCTTGTGGCAGTCGATGCGCCGCGCGCTGTCGGGCAGGGCAGGTGGCATGCTGATCGAGGCCATCGCCGGCGTCGATATCGCGCTATGGGATATACTGGGCAAGGCGACCGGACAGCCGATCGCGAAACTTCTTGGCGGCGTCGGACGTGATCGCATCGATGTCTACGCGGCGGCCGTCAACTGGGTCGATGACAAGGCCGCCGACGCCGAGCTCGACCGTTATGTCGCCGAGGGTTTTACACGCATCAAGGTCAAGATGGCCCGCCCCGTGCGGGACGCCTGCAAACGCATCGAGCGCATTCGCAAGCGGGCCGGAGACGCGATCGGGCTCTGTGTCGATGCGAACTGGGCCTACGATCTGGACGAGGCCGTCGAGGTCGGCCGCGCGCTTTCGGCAAATGGTTATTTCTGGTTCGAGGAGCCGCTGCAGCCGGAAAACGAGCAGGGCTATGAGGAGCTGCGTCGGCGCTGCGACGTACCGCTGGCCGCGGGCGAGAGCAATTTCACCCTCGACCAGGCGCAACGCCTGATCGCCAACCGCACACTGTCGGTCCTGCAGCCCGACGTGGCGCGCGCGGGCGGCATCTCCGAGACGCGCCGCATGGCCGACTACGCCTCCGCGCACGACGTCCGTTACGCTCCGCATATCGGCATGTCCGGCATCGTCTGCGAGACGGCAAGCGTTCATCTGGCTGCCGCGATGCCGAACTTCGGCGTGATGGAATGCGAGTGCGACGCCAGCCCGTTCAAGACGCATCTGGCCGATCTCGCGCCCGGCTGCCTCAGGCAGAAGAACGGCACGCTCGATGTCCCGCAAAAACCCGGGCTCGGCATCGAAATCGACTGGAATGCCGTCAAGAAACTGAAAGCCGAATGAGGCCGAAGACCAGATGAAGAACCAGGCTCCAAACCAGACCGGCGACCTGACGGAGGCGATGCGCCTGGCGCTGCTGCGCGCGGACCCCGCGCTCAGCCGTTTCGATCCGCTGCCACGGATATTGTCGTTCGACAATTTCGCGCGCGGCCACTGCGGCTGGTCCCAGCTTGTCGGCAATTACGAGGACGATCTCGACACCATGCTGCCGGGCTACGCGCAGCACACCAGCGCGATGCTGTCGACGCTCGCGCACTGGGACGCCGGCTCGCATGGCGGGATGGATTCGTCCTATGCGCTGAAGATCGCGACGCGCCCGGTGGCGGGGGCCCGCAACGTCGCCATCAAACGTCACACATTCCGCAAACGCGGGCCGATCCGTTTCGAAGTGTATTTTACCTTCAAGCCGGAGGCCAACACGCTCAAGCTGTCCGAAACCGACGTGCGATCCGTCGGCCTCCTCTTCGATCTGCAGGGTGGAGACCAGGACGGCAACAGCAACAATGATCGTGTCATGCCGCATCTGCGCTTTTTGAACGCGCTCGACGGCCAGCACCTGCAGAAATGGCAGTACAAGCGCGAGACCGAAAGGATCACGCCGATCGGCACCGACAACAAGACGATCAGCCACTACCATCTGTCGCCGGAGGGCTGGACCGATCTTCCCGGCGGATCGCAGCGCCTCTGCTACAATGAAATCCCCACCAAGGTGAACTGGACGTATCTGTGCTTCGATTTCGATCTGGCAACGATGACGGCGCTCGGGCTGCGCTGCAACGATCGCAGCTTTGATCTCACAGGCTTCGATTCGATCCGCATTCCGGCGATGAAGAACCTGTGGTGCATGCTCAATTTCGGCCTTTTCGCTGAAACCGACGTCGCCAAACGGGCCTTTCTCTACGTCGATTCCATCTGCATTTCGGGAGATTTCTGATGCTGCCCGAGAACATCACCGCGGTCGTCTCGCGCAACGAGCGTTGGCATGGCGAAGCCGCCAGCGAGCCCTATGAGGCGGGATGGGCGCGAGAGGCGATCTTCTTCGTGCGGGCGCTCAAGCAACCCGTCGGCCCCACCGGCTCGGCATGGGTCGAGGTCTCGCCGGACGGCATGCACTGGCTGCGCGAGGGCACCGAATTTCCCATGCCGAAGGAGCGCGACGCCGTGGCGATGGCGCGGCTTGCCCATTTCGGCAACTGGCTGCGTGTCGCGGCACGGTTCGACGGTGGCGCCGAGTGTACCGTGCTGGTGACTCTGCATCTGAAGGCCTGAACCGGCTCGCGCCGGCGCAACGGGCCTCGCCTATGGCCGGCAAATCCGTTTTTCAGCTTATGGAGAAATCATGACCGACGCGTACGCCACGTTTGCCCAGGACAGCTTTGCCGGCAAGACCGTGCTGGTGACCGGTGCCGCCAGCGGCATGGGTTTCGAAACCGCCCGGGCATTCCTCTCCAAAGGGGCCGAGGTCGTGATGTGCGACCGTGACGCGGAAGGCCTTGCAAGGCGCCATGACGAGCTGGGCGGGATGGCCGGGACACCGCACAAGGTGGTGGCAGACATGGGCGATCCCGACAGCATCAAGCATATGTTCGACTATTGCGATGCCAGGCTGGCACGGCTCGACAACGTCGTCACCTGCGCCGCGATCATCACCGCCAAGCGAATCCCGGACCAGGATTGGGCGCACTGGCAACACGTGCTCGGCGTCAATTTGCTGGGCACCTTCTTCACCGTCCAGGGGGCGGTGCAGCGCATGCAGGGCAGCGGTGGGGGAAACATCGTCTGCGTGGCATCGGACGCCGGCGTGCATGGCGGCGGCGGCCTTATCGCCGACACGGCCTATGCGGCCTCGAAGGCCGGCACGCTGTCGCTGGTGAAGTCGGTCGCGCGCGAACTGGCGGGCAAGGCGGTGCGCATCAACGCCCTCAATCCGGGACCGACCGATTCGCCGATGCATTCCCACATCGACCCGGCCCTGAAGGATCGCATCGCGGCCAATCTCCCCATACGCCGCATGGGCCGGCCCGACGACATGGCTGCCGCGATCCTGTTCCTATGCTCCGACGCCGCGAGCTTCGTCTATGGCGCGGCGCTCGACGTAGATGGCGGTTCGATGTTCCGCTGACCGGCAGGGCGACTGCGTCGAACCTTCTGCAAGCTCTGGTTTTTCAGTCGGCCGGACGGTCCGAGACCGGACGCCGTCCATCGATCCACAAGGCAAGCAAGGTGCAGGCCGCACCCGAGAGTAGGTAGGCGCCCGCCGCGATGAGGCCGAAATTGCCGGCCAGCAAGAGAGCTGCGAGCGGCGCGAAGCCAGCGCCGAACATCCACGCAAGATCCGAGGTTATCGCCGAGCCGGTATAGCGATGCTGTCGCGAAAAGCTCGATGCGACGACACCCGACGATTGCCCGAAGCTCAGCCCCAGCAGGATGAAGCCCAGCACCATGAACAGGGCCTCGCCAACGGTGCCGCCATCCAGGAGCTGCGGGGCAAAGCCACTGAACGTCGCGATGGCGATCGCCGAACCGCCGAGCAGCGCACGGCGTCCGACGCGATCGGCAAGTGGACCCGACGCGACGATGGCCGCGATGCCGAACAGCGCGCTCACCGCCTCGATCGCCAGGAAGCGCGCCGGCCCCTCCTTGGTGAACAGGAACACCCAGGAAAGCGGAAACACCGTCACCATATGGAATAGGGCGAAACTCGCCAGCGGCGCGAAGGCGCCGACGACGACGTTGCGGCCTTCGGTCCTGATCGTGTCCCTTATGCGCGTCGGCTGCAGGTCGCCGCTCTCGTACAGTTTCGAGAATTCGGGCGTCACCACGATGCGCAGCCTGGCGAACAGGGCCACGACATTGATGGCGAACGCGACGAAGAAGGGATAGCGCCAGCCCCAGGCAAGGAAGTCGTCGGCCGACAGGTTGGCGACGAAGAAGGCGAAGAGGGCGCTGGCCACGATGAGGCCGATCGGCGCGCCCAGTTGCGGGATCATGGCATAGAAGCCGCGCCGGTTCCGCGGCGCGTTCAGTGCCAGCAGCGAGGGCAGGCCGTCCCACGTCCCGCCGAGCGCCACGCCCTGCCCGATGCGGGCCAGTGCCAAAAGCCAGATAGCGACCGCGCCGATATCGCCATAGGCGGGAAGGAACGCGATGGCGACGGTCGAGGTGCCGAGCAGGAACAGCGCGATCGTCAGTTTCGCACCGCGACCGTAGGCGCGATCGACGGCCATGAACAGGACGGAGCCGAACGGACGGGCGATGAAGGCCAGCGCGAAGATGGCGAAGGAGTAGAGCGTTCCGACGAGCGGATCGTGCGTGGGAAACACCAGTTTGGGGAACACGATGACGGACGCTATCGCATAGACGAAGAAGTCGAAGAATTCCGACGTCCTGCCCACGATCACGCCGACCGCGATATCGCCCGCGCTGACCTGGCCGTGGTCCGAGCCGATCAGCCCGCTGTTTGTTTCGCCAGTCGAAGTATGAGCCATCTTATCCGTCGCCACCGCGTGGAATGAAATATCTGGGACCCAATTGCGGCAATCCCATTGTGCGCTGCACACTGTGCCAGACCTATCCCGGCTGGGCATTGGACAAATTGTCCAATGTCACCGCGCCGCCGCCGGCAGTAGCCCTTGATCGATACCGCACTGCAACATTCCAACGCGTTGCGGAGGTCCATCGAGGGCAGCGTCTGATGAAACGATTTGGAGCCTTGCTTCTGCTTCCCCTGGCCGGGCTGTTGAGTGGCTGCGATATGGTGGTGCTCGCGCCGGCGGGCGATGTCGCGGCCCAGCAGCGCGACCTGCTGATGGTCTCGACCCTGCTGATGCTGATCATCATCGTGCCGGTCATGGCGCTGACTGTCTTTTTCGCCTGGCGCTACCGGCAATCCAACGTCTCGGCGACCTATGCGCCGGACTGGGATCATTCGACGAAACTGGAACTGGTAATCTGGGCGGCACCGCTCCTGATCGTCATATGCCTTGGCGCGCTGACCTGGCTCGGCACGCACCTGCTCGACCCATACCGCCGGATCGACCGGATCGAAGCCGGCCAGCCCGTCACCCAGTTGCACAAGCCACTCAGGGTCGAGGTCGTGGCGCTCGATTGGAAATGGCTGTTCATCTATCCGGATTATGGCATCGCCGCCGTGAACGAGCTGGCTGCGCCGGTCAACCAGCCGATCGATTTCCGCATCACCTCGTCGGCGGTGATGAATTCCTTCTACATTCCAGCCCTAGCCGGGCAGATCTACGCCATGCCGGCCATGGAGACGAAGCTGCACGCCGTCATCAACCGACAGGGTACCTATAGCGGCTTCTCGGCCAACTACAGCGGTGCCGGCTTTTCGGGCATGCGCTTCGCCTTTCACGGTCTGTCCGATGAGGCCTTCGACCAGTGGGTGGCACAGGCCAGGACAGCGTCGGCGGCGCTTAACCGCGACAGCTATCTCGAGCTCGAAAAGCCGAGCGAGAACGAACCGGTCCGGCACTACGCCTCGGTCGATCCCGACCTTTATGGCGCCATCCTCAACCTGTGCGTCGAGCGCGGCAAGATGTGCATGAACGAGATGATGTCGATCGACGCCAAGGGTGGTCTCGGTCTTGCGGGTGTGCGCAACACCTTGCCGCTGCAATACGACAAGCTCGCCCGGCGCGGCGCGGTGTTCGGAAACAATCCCTCCTATGTCGCCAGCATCTGCACGGCTGAGGAGGCTGCTGCGGTCTCGCGCGCGTCCCGCGATGCCTGGCCGACCTATTGGCCGGCGAAGAACCTGTCCCCGCTTCGCGGGGCGGGATTGCTCCGGCCAGGGACCGACAGCCGTAGCGCGGAGGCGGATACGCCGACCCTCGGCCTGCTGCGGCGTGAATTGTGAGAGACAGCCGATGCCCGATACGCTGACCAAATTCATTTTCGGCCGCCTCACCTGGGAGTCGCTGCCGCTGCATGAGCCGATCGTCGTCGCCACCTTCGTCGCGGTGGCGCTCGGTGGCATCGCGCTTCTCGGCGTCATCACCTATTTCAAGCTGTGGGGCTACCTCTGGCGCGAATGGTTCACCAGCGTCGACCACAAGAAGATCGGCATCATGTACATGGTGCTGGGCCTCGTCATGCTGCTGCGCGGCTTCTCGGACGCCATCATGATGCGGCTCCAGCAGGCCATCGCCTTCAATGGCTCCGAGGGCTACCTGAACTCACACCACTACGACCAGATCTTCACCGCCCACGGCGTCATCATGATCTTCTTCGTGGCGATGCCCTTCGTCACCGGGCTGATGAACTTCGTCGTGCCGCTGCAGATCGGCGCGCGCGACGTCTCCTTCCCTTTCCTCAACAATTTCAGTTTCTGGATGACGGTCGGCGGCGCCATCCTGGTCATGGCATCGTTGTTCGTCGGCGAATTCGCCCGCACCGGCTGGCTCGCCTATCCGCCGCTCTCCGGCATCGGCTACAGCCCCGACGTCGGCGTCGACTACTATATCTGGGCGCTGCAGGTGGCGGGGGTCGGCACGACGCTGTCGGGCATCAACCTGATATGCACGATCATCAAGATGCGTGCGCCCGGGATGACGATGATGCGCATGCCGGTCTTCACCTGGACGTCGCTCTGCACCAACGTGCTGATCGTCGCCTCTTTCCCGGTGCTGACGGCGGTGCTCTCGCTGCTGGCGCTCGACCGCTATGTCGGCACGAACTTCTTCACCAACGACTTCGGCGGCAACCCGATGATGTATGTGAACCTCATCTGGATATGGGGTCACCCGGAAGTCTACATCCTCATCCTGCCGCTGTTCGGCGTCTTTTCCGAGGTCACCTCGACCTTCTCCGGCAAGCGCCTGTTCGGCTACACCTCGATGGTCTACGCCACGGTGGTCATCACCATCCTGTCGTACCTGGTCTGGCTGCACCATTTCTTTACCATGGGCTCCGGCGCCAGCGTCAATTCCTTCTTCGGCATCACCACGATGATCATCTCGATCCCGACGGGAGCGAAGATCTTCAACTGGCTATTCACAATGTACCGGGGCCGCATCCGCTTCGAACTGCCGATGATGTGGACGGTGGCCTTCATGCTCACCTTCACCGTCGGCGGCATGACCGGCGTGCTGCTTGCCGTGCCGCCGGCGGACTTCGTTCTGCACAACAGCCTCTTCCTGATCGCGCACTTCCACAATGTCATCATCGGCGGCGTGCTGTTCGGCCTGTTCGCCGGCATTGCCTACTGGTGGCCCAAGGCCTTCGGGTTCAAGCTCGATCCGTTCTGGGGCAAGGTCTCGTTCTGGTGCTGGGTGGTCGGCTTCTGGTTCGCCTTCATGCCGCTCTATGTCCTCGGCCTGATGGGAGTGACGAGACGCATGCGTGTGTTCGACGACCCGTCGCTGCAGATATGGTTCGTCATCGCCGCCTTCGGCGCGGTGCTGATCGCCTGCGGCATCGCCGCCTTCCTGATCCAGATCTTCGTCTCCATCCGCAGGCGCGAGGCGCTTGCCGATACGACCGGCGATCCCTGGGAAGGCCGTACGCTCGAATGGTCGACATCCTCGCCGCCGCCCGCCTACAATTTCGCTTTCATGCCGGTCATTCGCGACAACGATGCCTGGTTTGACATGAAGCAGGCCGGCTACGTCAGGCCGCTTGCCGGCTTCAAGCCGATCCACATGCCAAGCAATACCGGCACCGGCATCATCCTGGCCGCCTTCAGCGTTGCGCTCGGCTTCGGCCTGATCTGGTACATCTGGTGGCTGGCGGCGCTGAGCTTCGTCTGCCTCATCGCCACCGCGATCGGCCACACCTTCAACTACCACCGCGACTTCGACATTCCGGCGGCCGAAGTCACGCAAACGGAGGAGGCGAGGACGACGCTCCTCGCCGCTCGGGGCTGAGGGTTTGAGCATGACATCGACGGCAATCACGGCCGGCACCGAACCGGTCTTCCACCTGGAAGAAGAGCATGCGCACGCCGAAGGCGGCTCCACCATGCTTGGCTTCTGGCTCTACCTGATGAGCGACTGCCTGATCTTCGCGATGCTGTTCGCCGCCTATGGCGTGCTCGGCGGCAACTACGCGGCCGGGCCGGCGCCCAGGGACCTGTTTGACCTCGATCTGGTGGCGGTCAACACCGCCATGCTGCTCTTCTCCTCGATCACCTATGGCTTCGCCATGCTGACCATGGACAAGGGCCGCGTCGTGGCGACGCAAGCCTGGCTTGCCGTGACCGGCCTGTTCGGCCTGGCGTTCCTGTCCATCGAGCTCTACGAATTCGCGCATATGATCCATGAAGGCGCCACGCCGCAGCGCAGCGCGTTCCTGTCGTCGTTTTTCACGCTGGTCGGCACGCATGGCCTGCATGTCACCTTCGGCACCGTCTGGCTGGTGACTCTGATGGTGCAGGTCGCGAGATTTGGCCTCATAAAGGCGAACCGCCGCCGGCTGATGTGCCTCAGCATGTTCTGGCACTTCCTCGACGTCGTCTGGATCGGCGTCTTCACCTTCGTCTATCTGATGGGAATGTTGCGATGAGCGCTCATGATCATGCCGAGGGTCACGGCCACGCCCATGGTGGGGCGGCACACGGATCGTTGCGGGGCTATCTGACCGGCTTCGTCCTGTCGGTGATCCTGACCGCCATTCCATTCTGGCTGGTCATGACCGGCGCCATCGATGACAAGCAGGCCACGGCCATCGTCATCATGGCCTTCGCCGTCGTGCAGATCATGGTCCACATGGTCTTCTTCCTGCATATGAATACCGCCTCGGAAGGCGGATGGTCGATGCTGGCGCTGATCTTCACGCTGATCCTGGTCGGTATCGTGCTGACCGGTTCGCTCTGGGTGATGTACCATCTCAACGCCAACATGATGCCGGGACTGCACGACATGCGCGAGATGCCATGAGCCCGGCGGCGGGCTCTGGGAGGACCATCATCGAGGCGATCGGACAAACCGGCATTGGCTCGCGTCCCGCCCCGCAAGAAGACGCCGGCGGATCGTCCGCATCGCGCCTTGTCCTTGTGCTGCTCGGACTTCTCGGCGTGCTGGTGTTTGTCGGGCTCGGCATATGGCAGCTGGAAAGGCGGGTCTGGAAACTCGATCTGATCGCCCGTGTCGACCAGCGCATTCATGCCCCGGTTGTCGATGCGCCTGGCCCGCAGAGCTGGAACGGCATCACCGCGGCCGGTTACGAATACCGCCATGTGCGGTTGGCGGGGCGCTATCTGGGCGGCGCCAACACGCTGGTTCGGGCGGTGACGGAGCTTGGCGGCGGCTATTGGGTGCTGACGCCGATGCGAACCGACATTGGTTTCGTCGTGCTGGTCAACCGCGGGTTCATTCCCCAGGAGCGCAAGGCTGAATTCGAACGGGAGAGGGGCGGTCGAACCGCGCCGGCCGTCATTGACGGGCTGTTGCGCATGAGCGAACCGGGCGGAGGATTCCTGCGCAAGAACGACGCCACGGGCAATCGCTGGTATGCGCGAGACGTCGCCGCTATCGCAACCGCGCGCGGGTTGACGACCAATGTCGCTCCCTATTTCGTCGATGCGAAAGCATCCGGCATCGAGGGCTGGCCGCGCGGCGGGCTGACCGTCGTGACTTTCCGCAACAGCCATCTGGTCTATGCTTTGACCTGGTTCACGCTCGCTGCGATGCTCGCCATTGCCCTGGCCAGGCCGATGATCGGCCACCGCCGGCGGCAAGGACCCACGAGATGAGCGTTCCCACGCAAGAGCTTCACCATGGCAAATCCCTGGTGGCGGCATCCCTTGCCGGCAAGAACGGGACAGTATCGCATACCGATGCGACGAACAGGAAGAATCTGTTCCTGCTCATCCAACTGCGTTGGCTGGCGGTGGCGGGTCAGGTGCTCACCATTCTGGCGACGGAATACTGGTTCGATATCCCGCTACCGCTGGGGGAGATGGCCGGGGTGGTGCTTTTTCTGGTGGGCCTCAACATCTTCAGCCTGCTGGTCCTGCGCGGTATCAGGCCTATCAGCAACACCCAGCTCTTCATCGCACTCATCTTCGACATGGCGGCACTGACGACGCAGCTTTACCTGAGCGGCGGCGCGTCCAATCCGTTCGTATCGCTCTATCTCTTGCAGATCACGCTCGGCGCGGCACTGCTGACGCCAAGGTTTACCTGGATCCTCGTGGCGGCTGCCTCGGCCTGCTTCGTCTTGCTCATCTTCCTTTTCCAGCCGATCGCCATCCCGCATCATGGCGGCAGCGATCTCCTGTCCCTGCATATCAGGGGCATGTTCATCTGCTTCGTGCTGGCGGCCGGGCTGATCGTGATCTTCATGACGCGCATCAACCGCAATCTGCGCGAGCGCGACGCCTATCTCGCCGATCTGCGCCAGCGCTCGGCCGAGGAGGACCACATCGTGCGCATGGGCTTGCTGGCCTCCGGAGCCGCGCACGAACTGGGCACACCGCTAGCCACGATATCCGTCATCCTGTCCGACTGGCGCCACTTGCGCACCCTTGCGCGCAACCGCGAACTGGCGGCCGACGTGGCCGAAATGCAGGCGCAGATCGAGCGCTGCAAGCGCATCGTGTCCGGAATCCTGATGTCTTCCGGCCAGGCGAGGGGCGAGGGGACGATACGCACGACCATTCGCGATTTCCTCGACGATCTGGTCGAGGAATGGCGCATCAGTCGCCAGCCATTCAAGCTGGAATACAAGAACGATTTCGCCCCGGACGAGCAGATCGTGTCAGACACGGCGCTGAAGCAGGTCATCTTCAATGTGTTCGACAATGCCCAGGAAGCATCGCAGGATTGGGTCGGCGTGACTGCCGAGCGGCAAGGCGACAAGCTCATGATCTCCGTGCGCGATCGCGGTCCGGGTTTCGACGAGGGTATTCTGGCAGCACTTGGCCAACCCTATATGTCGAGCAAGGGACGGCCAGGCGGCGGTCTTGGTCTGTTCCTCGTCATGAACGTGGTCCGGAAACTGGGAGGCGATTTTTCGGCGCGCAATATGGAGCAGGGCGCCTGTGTTACCCTTTTGCTGCCGCTGGCGGCACTGACCGATGGAGATGATCGTGACGTTTGATCGATCCCTGTTTATCGTCGAGGACGACGCGACCTTCGCGAAAACGCTGAAGCGCTCCTTCGAAAAGCGCGACTACGACGTCGTCGTCTGCCACGACAGGGCGGCATTGCTCGGCGCCCTCGAAAAAACTGTTCCGGCTTACGCCGTCGTTGATCTCAAGCTTGGAGCCGGCGGCTCCGGGCTGGAGTGCGTCAAGCTGCTCAGCGCCCGCGATGCTTCGATGAAGATCGTCGTGCTGACGGGGTTTGCCAGCATCGCCACGGCGGTCGAGGCGATCAAGCTCGGCGCCAGCCATTACCTGGCGAAACCCGCCAATACCGATGACATCGAAGCCGCCTTCGGCCGTGCCGAGGGCGATGTTTCCGTACCGCTTTCCAGCCGGCCCACCTCGATCAAGAATCTGGAATGGGAGCGCATCCACGAAACGCTGGTCGAAACCGGCTTCAACATCTCCGAAACGGCGCGCCGGCTTGGCCTTCACCGGCGTACTCTGGCCCGCAAGCTCGAGAAGCGCGTGGTGAGGTAGCACAGCGCCGTTGCTCTCGCGAGCGGGCCGAGCCCAGTCTGGCTCATCGATCACCCGGGTGCGAGCATTCAGTGCTTCCTTGCTCGGTCCGGGATACCTATTTGTCTAAGATTCGCGGACACAGGAGCAGGCACGAACGTGGCGCAACGATCGGGCAGTGCTGATCTTCCCCTTCACGGCGGGCGTGTGCCGAAATGGTTGGGCGATCGCATGACGCGTCTCGGCGCGGTCATGTGCGAGGCGATCATCCATCACTATGGCCGCAATGAGTTGCTGCGGCGCCTGGCGCATCCGTTCTGGTTCCAGTCCTTCGGCGCCGTCATGGGCATGGACTGGCACTCGTCCGGCATCACGACCAGCGTCGTCGGCGCCTTGAAACGCGGTCTCACGCCGCTATCGGGCGAACTCGGCATTCACGTCTGCGGCGGCCGTGGCGCGCATTCGCGCAAAACCCCGCATGAGCTTGCCGCCATCGGTGAGCGCATCGGCTTCGACGGCGCGCGCCTGGCAACCGCCAGCCGGCTGGTCGCCAAGGTGGACAGCGCCGCCGTCCAGGACGGTTTCGACCTCTATTTGCATGGCTTCATCGTCACCGACGACGGCGACTGGGTGGTGGTGCAGCAAGGCATGAACGGTGACAGCAAGGTGGCGCGCCGCTATCATTGGCTGTCCGAAGGTTTGAAGAGTTTCGTCGACCAGCCGCATGCGGCCATCGAAGGCGCCAACCAGGGCGAGATCGTCAACCTGACCGACCGGCGCGCCGAGGCCTCGCGCCAGGGACAGCTTGACCTGCTCCAGGATCTTGGGCCGGATCGCATCCTTCGAGAACTCGCCGCCCTGGAGCCCCGCACCGCACCGGCCCCGGTGCAGCCATTGCTGCCGCATCTGGTCATGCCGGCTCACCATGATGTCCGCGAAAGCGATGTCGTGATGCATCGCCTTCACGGCAACATGGCCGCGGCCGCCGAGCGGGGTCCCGCCGATTTCGCCGAGCTTCTCCTGGTTCCTGGCGTGGGCGCCCGCACGGTGCGGGCGCTGGCCCTCGTTGCCGAAGTGGTGCATGGCGCGCCTTGCCGGTTTTCGGACCCGGGCCGTTTTTCGCTGGCGCATGGCGGCAAGGACAGTGTTGAAGTCCGCCGTGCAAAAGGCCAGGCTTGGTCGCGAAGAGGAGATCGGCGCATTGAGGCGGCTCGACGATCAGTCGCGGCAGGTCGAGCGATATGTCACCGGTCCCAGCCTCAAGGAAATTGTCGCGGGCGAGTTCGACCAGTCGCATCTGCTTGGCGGCCGCAGTGTCTTTGGTTGGGAACCGGCGCCGGATCAGATGCCTCCCGAGCAGAACAAGAAGGCATGACAGGCCGCTGGCGCCGCATCACGCCACGCGACGGAACCTATAGTGGTCTTTGATGAATTTATTGAAGAAGCGGCCTTTCGAGGAAGCCCGCATGAACGCCGCATAGGTAGCCGGGGCGATGTCCTCGTAGTCATAGCGGTTGCCGTGCGGCACGAACCAGACCGAGAGGATCCTGGTCGCGGAATCGTATTGCGTGTTTCGAATGACGGTCGACGGCATGGTGGCACCTGACGGCTCCACCGATTAACCCGCCAGCCATGGTCCGGTTCCGTGCCGCCCGAAGGTGCTATCTGTCACGTGGATTGCCGAACTTCGCGACGCGCTTCCTCGAATATCGATCGATGCGCGGCAGCCCGTCTGCAAAGTCGACCCACGGCAGCCTGAGGTCCCAATAGGCATGGGCCTGTGGCCGCAGCCCTTCTGGTCTGTCGAAGAACCCGATTGTCAGATAGAACTCGTCCGGCAGGCCTTCGTCGCTGTAGCCTATCGAGCTCCCACAATCGGAACAGAAGGTACGGACAACGCCCGGCGTCCTGGAGAAAGCCTTTGGCGCTCCTTTCAAAAGGCGGAACTGGCTCGGCCGATATCCGACCCAGATGGTGAGCGGACTGCCGATCGCCCGTCGGCAATCGTCGTCGTGATCGTAGCATATCCAGAAAGGCTCACCCTCCATGGCGGCGGCAATTGCTCCGCAAAAGCAGGCCCCGGTTTCAACGCGCGGCATCCGGCACTCCAAGGCTGGAACATGACCGGCGGCCTCCGACGGAACCGCCGTTTCCTAAACTTTCACGCCGCTCCGGTGTTCCGTCGCGCCGGTTTTGAAATGCGTCCGAGGCAAGCAAGCGCGGTTCCTGTATTGCCTTGCGATCCGGCCTTCACCATCTAGGCACAATGTCGCCGCTCAAACCGAAAACAGCCGGCCATGTGGCCCAGTACGATCTCTTCGGTGCCGCTCAGGATGATCTGCCGGAGGGTTTCGCCTACCAGCCCGGACTGATCCCGCGCCAAGAGGAAATCGAACTCGTCCAGCATCTTGAAGGACTGCCCTTCAAGGCCTTCGACTTTCACGGCCATCTGGCAAACCGGCGTGTCGCCGGTTTTGGCCTTCGCTACGATTATGACCGGCGCGAGGTCGTCGAGGCACCGCCGATCCCTGATTTTCTGTTGCCCTTGCGCGCGCAGGTCGCGGCCTTTGCGCGCCTGCCCGCCGAAGCCTTCGCGCAGGTCTTGATCAATGAATACCGGCCCGGCGCCGGTATCGGCTGGCACCGCGACAAGCCTCATTTCGAAGATGTCGCGGGCGTCTCGCTGCTGGCGCCCTGCGATTTTCGCCTTCGACGCAAGAATGGGTCCGGATGGGACCGCCGGACCATCACTGTCGAGCCGAGATCGGCCTATCTCATGACGGGTCCTTCGCGGTCGCAATGGGAACACAGCATCCCGCCGCTTGCCGAGCACCGCTACTCGATTACCTTGCGAACATTGCGGTCGTAGGATCCCTGAGCGCGCGCTGACGTTTCCAGGATCCGGGAAGGCTGTCCGCAGAATTGCTCAACCCGCCCCCCGTGCGGCGAGGTGGGTTGAGCAATCCCCATTGTTTTAGGCAATTCCAGACGGAAAACCGCTACGTGTTTTTCCTGGAATTGCTCTAGGTCAGTATCAGCACGATCTTGTACGTATCCGGATCGACGATGACGATCCGGCCGTCGGCCAGAACGAAATAGTCGTAGGACTCGTACGCCGGGATGATCTTGACGATGCGAGCCGGCAAACGATGCAGCCTTATCTTGTGCCGCGGAACCTCAATGCCGACGGAGACGTCGAAGTCGACGTTGGATACCGGCTGGACCTTGGTTTCCCTGATCACCTGGGTGATCTGGGTCTTCTGTTCAACGGTCACATTGTTGATGGAAGCGGTCGAGGTCTTATCCTGCGTGGAGGTCTTGCCTTGAGCCTGCTGGTCGGTCGTGGTGCCAGCCTTGCCCTGGGCCTGTTGATCCGTCTGGACCTTGGTCTTGTCCTGGGCCTGCTGGTCCATCTTGGTGCCGGCCTTGCCCTGGGCCTGCTGATTGGTCTGGACCTTGGCCTTGCCCTGTGCCTGCTGGTTCATCTTGGTGCCGGCCTTGTCCTGCGCCTGCTGGTCGGTCTGGACCTTGGCCTTGCCCTGTGCCTGCTCTTTCATCTTCGAGCCCTTCTGGCAGTTGGTCGTGCCGGAAGCGCAGTTTGTGTCCGCTCCTGATTGGCTGTCGGCGGGCTGCTGCGACTGGGCCATCGCCGTCCCGCAGCCCAGCCCGATCGCCAGCATGCTGGTAATGAGAACATGTTTCATAGGAAATCTCCTTCGGAGAGTTCGTCCCTTCAAGGGGGAAACTTCGACCAAAAAAGATTGTTCCGAACTGGCTGCGTTAATGCCGCCACCCCCGATAGACCCGAAGACCGAACTTCATGGCGCTACTTCACGCCGATGCCGGCGGTGAGGCCGCCATCTATCTTGTAGTCGGCGCCGGTGCAGAATCCGGCCTTCGACGAACACAGGAACGCGATGAGTTCCGCCACCTCTTCCGGCTCGCCGATACGGCCGAGCGGATGGGCCGCGCCGAACCGCCTGTAGGCCTCTTCGACATCTGCGTCGCTGCCGCCGTCGCCACGCGCGGCCTTTTCGAGGATCGGTGTGCGGATCGAGCCCGGGCTGACCGAATTGACCCTTATGCCCGATGCGGCATAGTCGAGCGCCAGCGAACGCGTCAGCGTATGGATGGCGCCCTTGGTCGTGGCATAGGCGGCAACGTTCTGCTGGCAGGCGAAGCCCTGCACCGAAGCGACGTTGACGATGGCGCCGCCGCCCCGCTTGATCATTTCCGGGATGCCGAAATGGGCGGTCAGATAGATCGAGCCGACATTGACGGTCATCGCCCGGTTCCAGGTTTCCCAGTCGGTTGTCGTCGCTGTTCCATAGGGGTGCACCGCCGCCGAATTGACGATGACATCGATGCCGCCGAATTTCGCCACGCCGGCGGCGACCGCGTCGCGCACCTGGTCGGAAACCGAGACGTCCACGGTCTGAACCAGTGCCTTCGCCCCGGCCTTGGCGAGGCTCTCCTGCATGGCGGCATTGGCTGCCCGGTCGACGCCGCAGGCGATGATCGCGGCACCCCCCGCCGCAAGGCGTTTGGCGGTTGCCAGGCCGATACCGGTCGTCCCTGTCACCAATGCCACCTTGCCGTCAAAATCCTTCATCGTGGAAGCTCCTTCATTCGCCATCGAAACCGGCTCTTAGTTTGACACTCATCGTGGTCAAACAATAGGTTGCCGGTCTCGCAAAAAAGGAAGTGGCAATGGAACAGTGTTGGCGCTGGTACGGTCCCGATGATCCGGTGACGCTTGAACATGTCAAACAAGCCGGCGCAACCGGCGTGGTTTCAGCGCTTCACCAGATCTATGACGGCAGGGCCTGGCCCGAGGCCGATGTGCTCGAGCGCAAGCGTATCATCGAAGCGGCTGGGCTGACCTGGTCGGTTGTCGAGAGCATCCCGGTCCACAATTCCTTCAAGATCGGCGCGCCGGGGCGCGAGCGCTATGCCGGCTACTATCGCGACAGCATCCGCGCGCTCGCCAGGGCCGGCATCCAGACGATCTGCTACAATTTCATGCCGGTGGTCGACTGGACCCGCACCGATCTGGCCTACCGGCTGCCGACAACCGGCTATGCCTTGCGTTTCGACGCCATCGATTTTGCGGCCTATGATCTCTTTGTCCTGCAGCGCAAGAATGGCGCGGCAAGCTACACGCCGGCGCGTATCGCCGAGGCCGAGAAGCGGCTGAAGGTGCTGACGCCGGAGCAGATCGACCAGATCGAGCGCAACCTGATCGCCGGCCTGCCGGCGACGGAGCGCAGCTATAACAGGGACAGTTTCCGCGAGGCCCTGGCGGAATACGATGCGATCGGGCCGAAGGAATTGCGCGACAATCTCGCCTGGTTCCTGCGCGAGATCATCCCGGCGGCCGAAGAGGCGGGGGTGCGCATGTGCATCCATCCCGACGATCCGCCCTTCTCGCTCTATGGCCTGCCGCGCGTCGTTTCGACGGCCGACGATGCGCGTTTCATCCTCAACACTGTCGACAGCCCTGCCAATGGGCTGACCTTCTGCACCGGCTCTTACGGCACGCGCGCCGACAACGACATCGTCGCCATGGTCAAGGAATTCGCCGACCGCATCCATTTCGTCCATCTGCGCAACATCACCATCGAGGAGGACGGCTCGTTCTACGAGGCCGAACATCTGGAGGGTGGCACCGACATGGCGCATGTCATCCTCGCTCTGATGCAGGAAGAGAAGCGCCGTCGCGGGGAAGGCCGCGCCGACTGGCAGATTCCGATGCGGCCGGATCATGGGCACCTGCTCGCCGACGACATCGGCAAGAAGAAGCTCAACCCCGGCTATTCGCTCATCGGCCGGCTGAAAGGCCTCGCCGAATTGCGCGGCATCATGCGCGCCGTGGAGCGGTTCGGGCTGGCCTGAAGCCATCGGGCGATAAGTCGTTTGCGATCTTCCGCTGGGATGTAGCGACAAGACGCACCGGGCGCTTCGTTTCGTCCGGCATCCGCGTGCCTAACCATCCGATTGTCGATGCGGCCGGGGCTGGCCCTACGACGAGAAGCGGCCTTCGGGGGATGGTCAACAACTTCATTGAACTGGCATGCAGATTTTCAAGACCGGTCGTGTAGTGCATCGTTGATGCACTTCATGCTTGGCCAGCGCTCCATGAAGGCGGGCGAATTTCCCGCCACCGGCTAAGGGTCATGCTTATGAAAAAGGATAACCCTTTGACGATCTTCCCTTTCACCGAAGCCAGCCCGATCGAGTTTCAGGCGCCGCTGCCGAAGACGGCGGACGTGGTCATTGTCGGCGGTGGCATCATCGGCGTGACCGCGGCATTGTTCCTGGCGCGGCGCTATATACCGGTGACTTTGCTGGAGAAGGGACGTGTCGCCGCGGAGCAGTCCTCGCGCAACTGGGGCTGGATCCGACAGCAGGGCCGCGACGCGGACGAACTGCCCATCGTCATCGAAGCGCAGCGTCTCTGGCGCCAACTGGCCGAGGAGTGCGGCGAGGACATAGGCTTGACGCAAACCGGCGTGACCTATCTTGCGCGGACCGACAAGGAGATGGCTGATTTCGCCAAGTTCCTGAAGATCGCCGAAGCCCATGGCGTCGACACGCGTCTCCTCGACCGGGATGAGACCGCCAGGCTGATCCCGGCCATGTCACGCCCCTTCAAGGGCGCCATGACCACGCCGTCGGACATGCGTGCCGAGCCCTGGGTCGCCGTGCCGGCGCTTGCTCGCCTGGCCGTTCGCCATGGTGTCACGATCGTCGAGAACTGTGCGGCACGCATGCTCGATATCTCCGCGGGGCGCATCAGCGGTGTCTGGACCGAACGAGGCCGCATCGCCACATCGAACGTGCTTGTCGCAAGCGGCGCCTGGACGTCGCTGTTCCTGCGCGCGCATGGCGTCTCGATCCCGCAGCTCAGTGTCCGCACGACCGTCGCGGCGACCGCGCCGATGGCGGAAATCCATGCGGGCGCCGCCGCGGACGAACGCATCGCCTTCCGGCGTAGAAAGGACGGCGGATACACGCTGGCGGCGGGAGGCAGCCACCTGCTCTATGTCGGGCCGGATGCGTTGCGTCATGCACCGAAATACCTGCCCGCGCTGAAGGCAAATCCTTTCGGCACGCGCTACCTGCCGGCGGCGCCTCGTGCATATCCGGACAGCTGGTCTACCCCACGCAAATGGGATGCCGATAAGGAAAGCCCGTTCGAACGGATGCGCGTTCTCAATCCCGCCCCGGAGGCCAAGGCGCTTCGCGCCATCGATCGTGGGTTCAAGGAGCTTTTTCCGCAATTCGAGGCGGTGCCGCTCAGGGCAAGCTGGGCCGGTATGATCGATGCGATGCCGGATGCCGTTCCCGTCGTGGATCGTACGGCTGCGGTTCCGGGCCTCGTCATCGCGACAGGGATGAGCGGCCACGGCTTTGGCATAGGGCCCGGCATGGGCCGCGTCCTGTCCGACTTGATCCAGGGCAACGAGACTGGACATAACCTTCACAGGTTCCGTCAATCCCGTTTCAGCGACGGCAGCCCGATGCGGATGGGGCCATCGCTTTAGAGCAATTCCAGGAAAAGTGCGTAGCGGTTTTCTGTCCGGAATTGCGTGAAAACAAAGAGTTAGAGCGGTTCGGCGATTCTATCAAACGCTGAACCGCTCTAGACCTCGCCTGGTGTACAGGCTCCGCGAGACGGCTAATCTGGTTTCGCCTGGCCGGAATTGAACTTGCGCCGGGCGTTTTCCAGATGCTCGCGCATCGCCTGGCCGGCGGCTTCCGGATCGTGCCGCTCGATGGCTTCGAAGACTGCCTTGTGGCCGGCGAAACTGATGCGGTTTTCGAGCTCGGTGTTGGCCATGTGGATGCGCTGGTTGATCAGCCACTCCACCAGCGCTTCGTGCGCGGCGAGAAAAATCGGATTCCCGGGGATCGCGGTCAGCACGCGGTGAAAGGCGACGTCGGTGACGGCAAAGGCGCGGGCGCGTGAAATGGCGCGTTCGTTTTCGGCAAGTGCCGCCGCCAACGCGTCGATCTGCTGGCGTGTCGCCACCTCGGCGGCATGGCGTGCGATCGAGACTTCGAGGAACAGCCGCAGTTGTTCGAAATGGCCGATGCCGTCGGGCTGGTCCATCAGTAAGTGTGCGGTGCCTGTTAGTTGCTCCAGCATGTTCTTCGACGTCGGCCGCGTCACCTTGGGCCGCTCGCCGCTGTTGATGCGCACAAGGCCCATCTTTTCCAGTGCAAATAGTGCCTCGCGTACCGAGGGGCGCCCAACATCGAACATCGACATCAGTTCGCGCTCGGACGGCAGCGAAGCGCCGACCGGATAGACCTCGTCGCGGATCATCGCCTCCAGGCGGAGACGGACTTCGTCGGACAATTTTTTTCGGACCGGCATATTGTGCATGGTCTACCTTTTAAGCTATTAGACCAGGCGCCGCAAGCGAGCACGGGCAAGCAGCTGTGGATCGCCAGGGTTTGGTGCGACCGAGGGTGGGAGGAGGTCGCTACGCGCCAATGAGCGACTGGACGCGAAACCGCGACCAAGCGACCGCGAGAAGGCGCGCTCCAAGGTCAGCCGCAACCGGCCGACACAATCGAAGGGAGGAGAATTCCATGAGACGATTTCTGATCAGCCTTTTGCCGGCCCTGGCGCTCATGCTTGCCGCGGGCGCTGTGAAGGCCGAAGGAGGCGGCACGTTCCGATCCGCCATGCGTACCGGCTGTATCGAGATGAGCACGCTGCACACCACCTGCGGCCACCGCCTCGACGAGACGGTGCTGCAGGGCCTCGTCCACATCAAGTGGACGGGCGACGGCGTGCAGCCGATGCTGGCCGAGAGCTGGAAGACGTCGGACGGCGGCAAGACCTATGTCTTCAACCTGCGCCATGGCGTCAAATGGCATGACGGCACGCCTTTCACCGCCAAGGACGTAGTGTTCAGCCTCAACCTCTACGCCAACCCGAAGGTCGGCTCGCCCTGGTCGCAGAAGCTTTCCGCCGTAGCCGGATACAAGGCCTTCCAGGATGGCTCGGCGACCTCGCTTGCCGGGGTGAAGACGCTGGACGACGCGACCGTGCAGATTGAACTCGACAGCGCCAAGCCGCTCTGGGTCGAGCTGCAGCTTATCGCGATCAGCATCTTTCCCGAGCACATACTGAGCAAGGTCGCGCCCGCCGACATCAAGGGCAATGCCTTCTGGGTCAACCGCGTCGGCACCGGTCCGTTCATCTGGAAGAAGTATGAGAGCGACCAGTATGTCGAGGTCGACCGCAATCCCGACTATTTCCTCGGCGCGCCCAAGCTCGACCGCATCATCTACCAGATCTACAAGGATGTGCCGCCGATCATCGCCGCGCTGGAGACGCAAGAGGTCGACGCCATGTCCTATGAGGGCGGCGGCGTGCCGATCTCCGAGCTGCCTCGGCTGCAAAAACTCGACTATCTGACCGTGCTGCCGAAATTCTCCGCCGGCCTGCCGACCTACCTGCAGTTCAACCTGGAGAACAAGCGCTTCGCCGATGTGCGCGTGCGCCAGGCGATGCTCTATGCCATCGACCGCAAGGCGATCATCGAGACCGTCAAGCAGGGCGCCGGCGAACTCTTGAACACGCTGTTCCCGCAGGACTGGGCGCGTGCCAAGGACCTCGAACCCTACGACTACAACCCCGACAAGGCCAAGCAGTTGCTCACCGACGCTGGCTGGGATGCGAGCCAACCGGTCGACTTCATCTACTATTATTCCGACCAGATGAACGTCGACACCGTCACCGCCATCCAGAGTTATCTGGCCGCCGTCGGCGTCAACATCCAGCCGCGCCTGCTCGATCCGGCGGCGATCAACCAGATCTATGCCGACGGCAGCTTCCAGATGGGCTTCTTCGCACAAGGCATGGGGCTCGATCCCTCGCTCGGTTCGCCGCTGGTCGTCTGCGGCGCCAAGCCGCTCGCCATGGGTTATTGCAACCCCAAGGTCGACGAGCTCTTCAACAAGGGACTCGAGTCCAACGACCGCGCCACGCGTGCGGCGAGCTATCAGGAGGCCTCGCGCATCCTCAACCAGGACCTGCCAAAGGCCTGGCTTTGGAACGAGGTGCGCCCGCTCGCCTTCAACAACCGCATCGTCGGCCTGGCGCAGCACTTCAAGGAACAGCCGCTCGTGATCTTCAATCACCCCGTCTACAACGAAGTCGAGAAGTGGGAGGTGGCGAAATAGCCTCGGATATCCCTGCCGGTCGTGGGGCCCTGAACGAGCCTCACGATCCGTTGTCTCAGAACCGCCTTTAGCCATAGGAGAGGCCGGTGCTCAGCTATCTCCTGCGAAAACTTTTGCTCAGCATCCCGGTGCTGTTCGGCGTCACCGTCATCGTCTTTGCCATCGCGCATGCCATGCCCGGTGACGCGGTGCTGGCGATGATCACGGCGGAGGCGCCGTCGAGCGAGGAGCTGATCGCCATGCGGCGCGGCGAACTCGGCCTCGACCAGCCGGTCTATATCCAGTACCTCAACTGGATCGGCCAGATCCTGCACGGCAATCTCGGCCGCTCCTTCGTCAATGGCCGCAGTGTCGGCGACATCATCGTCGAGCGGTTGCCGATGACATTGGAGCTGATGGGTGTCGCACTGCTCGTCGCGTTCGTCATCGGCACCACGCTGGGCGTGATCTCTGCGCTCAGGCAATACAAGCTCACCGACTATTCGCTGACGCTTGCGGGCTTTGTCGGCGTCTCGATCCCGGACTTCTTCATGGGACTGCTGCTCGTCTACGTCTTTGCGCTGGAACTGCGCTGGCTGCCGTCGTCGGGCATTTCCACGGCTGGTGAAAACTTCTCGCTCCTCGACAATCTCAGGCACCTGATCCTGCCGGCGGCGGCACTTGCCTTGTTCCG
Organism: Mesorhizobium sp. B3-2-1; assembly: GCF_006439515.1. Lineage (NCBI taxonomy): Bacteria > Pseudomonadati > Pseudomonadota > Alphaproteobacteria > Hyphomicrobiales > Phyllobacteriaceae > Mesorhizobium > Mesorhizobium sp. B3-2-1. The sequence goes on from NZ_VFTI01000029.1 coordinate 67,689, forward strand.
TGCCGCGATCTTCATGCGCTATGCCCGCGCCGGCATGCTCGAAGTGCTGAACCAGAGCTATATGCGCACCGCCAAGGCCAAGGGCCTGAAACCCCGCACCATCACGCTGCGCCACGGCCTGCGCAACGCGCTGATCCCGCTGGTGACCGTCTTCGGCCTCGCGCTTCCGACGTTGTTCGGCGGCTCGGTGGTGATCGAGACCATCTTCCAGTGGCCGGGCATCGGCCTGATGTTCATCGATTCCGTGGTGAACCGGGATAGCCCAGTCATCATGGGCTACGTGCTGATCACCGCCTTCATCGTCATGCTGGCCAACCTTGCCACCGACCTTGCCTACAGCGTGCTCGACCCCAGGGTGAGCTATGACTGACGCTACCGCCGCCGACATGACGATCGCCGCCGGCGCCTCGCGCGGCCTGTGGGGCGAGGCGGCGCGCCGTTTCCTCCACCACCGTCTTGCCACCCTCGGCCTGATCATGCTCGCCATCATTGTGCTCGCCTGCGTGCTCGCGCCGCTGATCGCGCACTACGGCCCCAACGACATCGACCTCAGGGGCCGGAACCAGCCGCCCGGCGGCATCCACTGGCTGGGCACGGACGGCACCGGTCGCGACATCTTCGCCCGCATCCTCTATGGCGGCCGCATCTCGCTGACGGTCGGCTTCGTCGCCGTGGCGATCTCGGCCGCGATCGGCATCTTCATCGGCTGCGTCGCCGGCTATTTCGGCGGCAAGGCCGACCTCTTGCTGATGGGCCTGATCGACATGGTGCTGACCTTCCCGCGGCTGGTCATCATCATCGCTTTCGTCGCGGTCGTCGGGCCCAGCATCTTCAACACCATGGTGGTGATCGGACTGCTGAGCTGGCCCTCCATCGCCCGCCTGACACGCGGCGAGATCCTAGCCTTGCGCAACCAGGAATTCATCCTGGCTGCTCGCTCGTTAGGAACCTCGCCCTCGGTCATCATCCTCGAACACATCCTGCCCAACGTGCTGAGCCCGATCCTGGTGGCGATCACGCTCGACGTGGCGACCGTCATCCTGCTCGAAGCTTCGCTCTCCTTCCTCGGCCTTGGCGCGCAGGCGCCCGCCGCCAGTTGGGGCAACATGCTGCGCGACGCCCGCACGCTGTCGATCCTGGAAAGCCAGCCCTGGATGTGGATCCCGCCCGGCGCGATGATCGCCATGGCCGTGCTCAGCATCAACTTCGTCGGCGACGGCTTGCGCGATGCGCTCGATCCGCAGCACATCATGGGTGGCAAATGATGGCCGCCGACACGCTTGCCGTCGACAGGGCCGCGAAGGGGATCGGGCAGCAGGCGGTGCTTTCCGTGCAGGGGCTGAGCGTCGAGTTCGGCCCGCGCGGCAATTCCGTCTATGCCGTCAACGACGTCTCCTTCGAGCTCGCCGAGGGCGAGTCTCTGGCGATCGTCGGCGAGAGCGGCTCCGGCAAGTCGGTCACCGTGCAGACGCTGATGGGCCTGATCCGCAAGCCGCCGGCCCGCGTCACCGCGGGCCGCGCGCTGTTTCGTGGCCGCGATCTGCTGGCCATGCCCGACAGCGAGCTGCGCCGGATACGCGGCCGCGACATCGCCATGATCTTCCAGGATCCGATGTCGTCGCTGAACCCGGTGCTGACCATCGGCCTGCAACTGACCGAGGCGCTGCGCGAACACCAGGGCCTGAACGCGGCCGAGGCCGAGCGCCAGGCGCTCGACATGCTGGCGCTGGTCGGCATCGCCAACGCGCCGCAGCGCATGCGCGCGTTTCCGCACCAGTTCTCGGGCGGCCAGTTGCAGCGCATCGGCATCGCCATGGCGCTGGTGTGCAAGCCTTCGATCCTGGTCGCCGACGAACCGACGACGGCGCTCGACGTCACCATCCAGGCGCAGATCGTCGAACTTGTCGTGCGCCTGCAGAAGCAGCTCGGCATGGCAATCATCTGGATCAGCCACGACCTCAGCCTCGTCGCCGGCTTCGTCGATCGCGTCGCGGTGATGTATGCCGGCTCGATCATCGAAAGCGCGCCGGTCGGCGATTTGTTTTCGGCAACCAAGCATCCCTATACGATCGGCCTGCTCAACTCGATCCCGTCGCCGACGGCGGCAAACACCAGGCTGGTGCCGATCAAGGGCGCGCCGCCCAATGTCACGCTGGCGCCGACCTTTTGCGCATTCGCCCCGCGCTGCGACTATGCCGAGACGCGCTGCCGCGAGGCAAAGCCGGCGCTGGAAGGTGCCGGTGCCGGCCACACCACTGCGTGCTGGCACTGGCGGGAAGTGGAGCGGATGCCGCGCATGAGCACGGCCGCTGCGGACAAGCCCGCCGTGACGGTACCGGAGCAGGAACCGCTGCTCACCGTCACGGACCTCAAAGTGCATTTCCCGATCCGGCGCGGGGTCCTGCGACGGCAGGTCGGCGCGGTGCACGCCGTCGACGGCGTCAGCTTCGAGGTGATGCGCGGCGAGACGCTGGCGCTGGTCGGCGAAAGCGGCTGCGGCAAGTCGACGACCGGCCGCGCCGTGCTGGGCCTGGAGCGCCCAAGCGCCGGCAGCATCGTGTTCGAAGGCAGGGACTATGCGGGCGCGACCGGCGAGGAGCTGAAGCAGCGCCGCCGCGACATGCAGATGGTGTTCCAGAACCCGTTCGGCTCGCTCAACCCGCGCATGACCGTCGGGCGCATCATCGGCGAAGGGTTGCGTGCGCAGAAGATCGGCACGCGCGCCTCGCGCGATGCCCGTGTCAGCGAGTTGCTGGCGCTGGTCGGTCTCCGGGAAGCGCTGCGCAACCGCTATCCGTTCGAGCTCTCCGGCGGCCAGCGCCAGCGCGTCGGCATTGCCCGCGCGCTTGCCGCCAATCCCAAATTCATCATTGCCGACGAACCGATCTCGGCGCTCGACGTCTCGATCCAGGCGCAGATCGTCAATCTGCTCGACGACCTCAAGGCGCGCCTCGGCCTGACCTATCTGTTCGTCGGCCACGATCTGTCGATGATCCGCTATCTCAGCGACCGGGTCGCGGTGATGTATCTCGGCCGCATCGTCGAGATCGGCACCACGCCAGCGGTGTTTGGCGCACCACTACATCCCTATACGCGCGCGCTTCTGTCGGCGATCCCGGCGCCCGATCCCAAGGCCGGCGGCACACGCCGCCGCATCGTGCTTGGCGGTGGCGTGCCCGACCCGTCGAAGCCGCCGCTCGGCTGCCATTTCCATCCACGCTGCCCGCTGGCGACCGAGATCTGCACCAAGGTCGATCCGGCACAGCGCGATTTCGGCTCCGCCGTCACCGGCCGCCATCTTGTCGCCTGCCACCACGCTGGTGAAGCCACATCATGACAAATCTGGAAAACCGAGGATCCCAATGACCAAGCAATTGGCGGGCATGTATGCCGCCTTGATGACCGGACTGAGCGATGCCGGCGAGTTCGATCCGCAACGCCAGCGCAACATCAACGACTATGTGCTGCGCCAAGGGCTGGCCGGTCTCTATGTCGGTGGCAGCAGCGGCGAATCCGGCTTGCTGACGGTGGACGAATTGTTGGCGCAGCAAGAGGTGGTTTTCGCCGGCGCCGCCTTGAGTGGCGTCAAGCTGATCGCCCATGTCGGCATGCCGAACCTGCGCGATTCCATCCGCCTGGCGCGGCAGGCGCAGAAGCTCGGCTATCACGCGCTGTCGGCGCTGCCGCCGCATTCCTACCCGTTCTCCGACGAGGAAGTCTTCGGCTACTACCAGGGACTGGCGGCGGCAACGGACTTGCCGCTGATCGTCTACGAGATCCCCTTGCGCACCGGCCGGCCACTGCCGCTTGCCTTGCTGGTCCGGCTGCTCGATCTCAACAATGTCGTCGGCATCAAGTTCACCTCCACCGACCTGTTCAAATATTCCCTGCTGCGCAAGCGGCAGCCGCAAAAGCTCTTCTACTACGGCTTCGATGAGATCTATGCCTCCGCCGGCATGCTCGGCACCGAAGGCGGCATCGGCACCACCTACAATCTGCTCGGCAGGCTCTACGTGGCGATCGACCAGGCGGTCCGCGCTGGCGATCTTTCACGGGCGAAGGCGCTGCAGATGGTGTCGCAGGACTTCGTCGAGGCGCTGCTGGAGACCGGCGTCCTGCCGGGCATGAAGGCGGCCTTCCGCGTCATCGGCGTCGATTGCGGCCCGACCCGCGCGCCGATGGCGCTGGCTGTCGCCGATGCCGAGGACCGCATGCGTGCGGTGCTTGCCCGCCCGGCGATCAAGGAGTGGCTGGCGTGAGGCGCGGCTCCTTCACCACAGAAGCGGGTGCCACGCTGAGCGGCGAAAAACGCAGCTTGCGGATCTGCGCGATGGTCGCGGCGTCACGTTCGCGCGGGATGCCGGCCAGATTACGCTGTTCGATTCGGTCGGCTTCGCCATCGAGGACTTTTCGGCGCTGCGTTATATCAGGCACCAGCCGACCTCGACCGGCCTCTACCAGGAACTCGACATGCTGGCCGATCCCGACGAGCCGCGCGACCTCTTCGGCATGCTCTTGAGGGCAGCCCAATAGGGTATTGGTCGCGCGCCTGCCGGCGGTCCGTATCTGTCGAATGATCGCGGTCGTTGTCAGCCAGCCAGCGTGCGTGGAAAAATTGTTCGCCGCGGCGGCCTCGAAGGGCCGATCGTTTCTTTCTTGGCAATCTGGAGTCGATGAGACTTGCGGGCATTGCTGGCGGTTGTGACTGCCGAAGAGTGCACGCATGTCCAACGGGACTGGTTTGCGAATGGGCACACATCCGCAGAAACCAGGAAGGAGCCTGATATGCCCAGAATAGTACCCGTGCTCGATCTGAGCCGCTTTGAGCAAGGCGCCTCGGAGCACCGGACGTTCCTGGCGGATCTGCGTTCAGCTTCGCGCGACATCGGCTTTTTCTATCTGGCCGGACATGGCATCTCCTGGGCGGAGATCAGCGAAGTGCTCACCGCATCGCGCCGCTTCTTTGCCTTGGCCGAGGCCGACAAGCTCGCGATCGAAATGGTCAAGTCCTCGCAGTTCCGCGGCTATACGCGCGCCGGCGGCGAGCTGACCAAGGGCAAGGCGGACTGGCGCGAACAGCTCGACATCGGGGTCGAGCGCCAGCCCATAGCGCAAGGCACCGGAATTCCCGCCTGGACGCGGCTGCAGGGGCCGAACCAGTGGCCCGCTGCGTTGCCGGAGCTCAAACCCGCCTTGCTTGCCTGGCAGGCCAAGGCAACAGCAGTGGCGATCCGGCTGTTGAAAGCTTTCGCGCTGTCGCTCGACCAACCCGAGGATGCCTTCGACCTGATCTACCGTGAGCAGCCCAACCATCGCATGAAGATCGTGCGCTACCCCGGCCGCGAGGCGACCGGCGGCGACCAGGGTGTCGGCGCGCACAAGGATGGCGGTTTCCTGACGCTGCTGCTTCAGGATGACAACAAGGGGCTCCAGGTCGAGTATGACGGCAGCTGGGTGGATGTGGACCCCATTCCTGGCACGCTCGTCGTCAACATCGGTGAATTGCTCGAACTGGCCTCGAACGGCTATTTGCGCGCCACCGTGCATCGCGTCGTGACGCCGCCCGTCGGTATTGAACGCATTTCGGTGCCGTTCTTCTTCAGCGCCAAACTCGACGCGACGATACCGCTGCTCGGATTGCCGGAGGAATTGGCGGCGCGGGCGCGCGGGCCGGCCAGCGATCCGGACAATCCGCTGTTTCGCGATGTCGGAACCAATGTGCTCAAAAGCCGGTTGCGCTCGCACCCTGACGTCGCGCGCCGCCATTACGCCGACCTGCTGGGGCCGGAAACTGGGGCGGGTTGAGCCAGTTGAAGCAAGAACGAACGGGATTTTTCGTAATTCCGGCTGATTTTGGAAAATCATTCGTCGTATACGCACAAGGATCGGTCCAAAATCTGAAAACCCGTTCGGTGTTTTCCTCCCATTTCGCTGAACGGTGTTCCCCTCTGAAGGTTATGACCTTCTTTTTGGCCGGGCCGTTTCGCGCCCGGCCATTTTTCTTTCCGCCTGCGCGTTGCCGCCGCGGCTGTGATCCGGCAGGGTTCAACAGGTGCCAGCCGTTGCAATCAGTGGAAGAAGGAGAGGTCTCATGACATCCAACGTCGCCGTCATTGCCGGGGCGGGCTCCGGTTTGAGCGCCTCGCTCGCGCGTCTTCTCGCCAGGGAAGGATTCCACGTCGTCCTGGCCGCCCGAAACATCGAGAAGCTCGATGCATTGCGGGCGCAGACCGGCGCGCAAGCCGTGGCGACGGACGTCTCGGATCCAGCGTCGGTGGAGGGTCTGTTCAATGTCGCCGACAAGGCTGGTCCGCTTTCCCTGCTGGTTTTCAACGCCAGCGGACGCGCCCGCGGTCCGATCGCGGAGCTCGATCCCGAGGCGGTCCGTCAGGCGTTGCTGGTTGGGGCTTATGGCGGATTCCTGGTGGCTCAGCAGGCAGCCCGCCGGCTTATTGCTCGAGGGGCGGGGTCGATCCTCTTCACCGGAGCGACGGCAAGCGTGAAGGGGTTCGCCGGTTCCGCCGGCTTTGCGATGCCCAAATTCGGATTGCGCGGACTGGCGCAGTCAATGGCCCGCGAACTGGCGCCAAAGAACATCCACGTCGCGCATTTCATCATCGACGGCGCCATTGCCTCGGCCGTTTCCGACCAGGAGTCCGAACCGCAAGATCGCCGGCTGTCGCCGGACGCGATCGCCGAGGCCTATCTCGCCATCCATCGCCAGCATCGCAGCGCCTGGACCTGGGAAATGGAGCTCAGGCCGTGGGTGGAGACCTTCTGACCCGGAATTGGTTTGATGATCGATGTGACTTTCGCATGGCTCATATGCACGACCTCGAGGAGAGTCGACATCGCATGAGGATGTCACTATATAGCGGCGGCTTCGATGGCTCGTGCCTTGAAGCGTAACGTCATAAGGCGGCTGTAGCGACAGCCGTTGAGATACGAAACGGACTGGAAGCCGTAAAAGGTAGAAGCAATTGCTCGGAGCGGGCCGATCCCGCCAACGGTACAGTCCTTCAGAATCAGAAAATGTCCTTCACCCCTCGATTTCCTTCGGCTCTGTGGACCCTGGACAGCTTCGGCTTGCCGGCTGGCCGCGACTCGGCTGGAATGGGAACATGCATCCTTTGCGGGATGCCGACGTTTATGATTGCCAACCGGCTTTGCCGCAAGGGAACAGCAGTATGAGTGAACACGCGATCGAATTCTTGCGGGGATGGATCGGCGAAAAGGTCCATTGCCAGTCCCACGCCAGGATCGAGAAGCAGGCCGAGACACTGGCCAAGGAATGCGCCGCCAAGGCGGCCGAGGTCGGCATACCGCTGGAGGACATCCAGGAGGAAGTCGGCGACATCCAGGAACTCATCGCTTCCCGGCTCGAGGAAGCGGCGGAGGCCGACGAAAACCAGCAGGCTTCCAGCGAGGCCGCGGAATAGATTTTCAGGGACAATCCTGTCTGGCTGCGCGGGCTTCGGCCCGCGTTTTCGTCTCAGCCACCCTTCTCAGCCAAATCTTTCCTTGAGCCACGCTTTCGGCAGGGCAGGCACGAAATTGCCATCACGACCGGTCATGTCGTGATTGGCGACAAGAGCGTTCAGAATCGATTCCTCCACCGTCTGGATCACGGCATCGAAGAACGGGTCGATGTCCACATCGGGAATGAAATCGGCGCTGGCGATCCGGCCAGTCAGCCCCAGCGCCGCGGCAGGATTCGCTGTCGAGAAGGCGAGAAAAATGTCGCCCGAACTGTGGTAGCCGAAGCCGCCTGTCATGGCGACGCCGAGCGGCACGCGGCGAGCCAGCCGCTTCATCTGGTGCGGCAGGAAAGGCGCGTCGGTCGCGATGACGGCGATGATTGAGCCCTTTTCCGCGCGCGAAGTGGCTTCGCGGATCGCCGGCTCGGTGAGTTCGGATTCGGCACGCAGGCCACGAATGGTGAAATTGCGCCGCTTGCCGAAATTCGACTGCACGAAGGAGCCGACCGTGTAGGTGCGCCCTTGCCATGCGACGATGCGCGAGGCCGTGCCGGAACCGGCTTTGAAGCCGAAAGTGATCATGCCGGTGCCGCCGCCGACACTGCCTTCCTCGACCGGTCCGCCGGCGGCGCCGTCTAGAGCTTCGGCGACGTGCTCCGATGTCAGATGGTGGCCGTTGATGTCGTTCAGAAACCCGTCATAGGTCTCCGCCGCCACCGGCAAGCCCCAGGCGCTGTCGACGGCCGCCGGCAGCACTTGGTTCATCCAGCGCAGCGTGCCGTCACGCGAAACCCCGCAGGAATGCGTGTTGGTGATGGTGATCGGGAAGTTGAAGGCGCCGGTTTCCTCGATGATGTGCGAGCCGGTCAGCTCGCCATTGCCGTTCTGGCTGAAAATGCCGGCGAAAACCGGCGTCGCCAGCTCGGCGCGCAACCTGGGCAGGATCGCTGTGACACCGGTGCGGACCGGTCCCTTGCCGACGCTGAGCGGACCATCGCCCGATATCAGCGTCGCATAGCCGACCGCGACGCCGGGCACGTCGGTGATCGCGTTGAACGGCCCAGGCGTTCCGTCGAAGCCGATATTGAAGCTTCGCGCGCGCGGCTTGCCGGACGGCGTTGCCAGATGGTGCGGATTGTCGGTCATGCCTTAGAACAATGATCCCTGATCGCCGGGTTCCCTCGTCTTGGCAACTGGGGCCTTGCCTGCGGGCCTAGCAGCCGGCTTTGGCCGCGCCGCGCCGCTGGTCGCCACCGCGTCCGCCGTGCCATCGGCGAACTCCAGCGAAAGCGCCATCCCAGACGCCACGTCGGCGGCCTGCTTGATGACGGCGCCGTCGGCATCCTTCACCAGCGCGAAACCGCGTGCCAGGACGGCCTTGTGCGAAAGCGTCGCCATCAGCCGGTCGGCCTGGACGATGCGGCCGCGCAATCGCTCCAGCCTGAGCAGCATCGCCTGGCCGCCCCGTCTCGTCAAAGCCGTCAGCAAATCCCTCTGCACACGTTGCCGCCGGGCTGTCGGCTCGATCGTGATGCGGCCCTGGAGCAAAGCCAGTTGCTGCCTGTGCCGCTGCAACGACGCCATGGCGCATTTTGGCAACTGATCCGCGGCACGATTGAGCTCCGCGCGCCGGCTTCTCGCCAGAGTGCGCAGGGCCCCTTGCGCGCGCAAAAGGTTACGGTCGTTGGTGCGCCGCGCCTCGGCAATCCGCTGCGACAGCATTGCCGGCGTCAATTTTACGGCGAAGAACCGTGCCCGCTTGCGCTCGGTGGAAACCATCAGGCCACGACCGAGCCTCGATGTCGCCTCGTCCAGGCGCCGGCGCGGCAGCGCCAGCAATTGATCGGGCGAGGGCAGCGCACGCGCCGCCGCACGGGCTGCCTGCCGCTTGCGTTCGAAATTGCGCAGCACCGCGGCCTTGAGCCGTGCGCCGAGGCTGGCCAGCGTCGCTTCGAGGTCAGCCTTCACCGGCACGGCGATTTCGGCCGCGCCCGTCGGTGTCGGCGCCCGCACATCCGCGACGAGGTCGATCAGCGTCCAGTCGGTTTCGTGCCCGACGGCCGAAATCACCGGAATGCCCGATGCGGCGACGGCACGGGCGAGTGTCTCGTCGTTGAAGCCCCATAGATCTTCCAGGCTGCCGCCGCCGCGCGCGACGATCAGCAAATCGGGGCGCTGGATCGGGCTGTCCCATGCCAGGGCGTTGAAGCCGGTGACGGCATTGGTCACTTCCGCACTCGCCGTGTCACCCTGCACGCGCACCGGCCAGACCAGCACATGCAGCGGAAAACGGTCCTTGATGCGGTGGATGATGTCGCGGATGACGGACCCGGTCGGCGATGTGACGACGCCGATGGTGCGCGGCATGAATGGCAGCCGGCGTTTGCGGCCCGCTTCGAAAAGCCCTTCCGCCTGCAGCCGGCGCTTGCGCTCCTCCAGCAGCGCCATCAGCGCCCCGGCGCCGGCCGGTTCCAGATTGTCGATGACGATCTGGTAGTTGGACTTGCCGGGATAGGTGGTGAGCTTGCCGGTGGCGATCACTTCCATCCCTTCCTCGGGACGGAATTTCAGTCGGCTCATCGTGCCTTTCCAGACCACGGCGTCGAGCCGGGCGCGGTCGTCCTTCAGCGCGAAATAGGCATGACCGGAGGAATGCGGCCCGCGATAGCCCGAGATTTCACCGCGCACCCGCACATTGCCGAAGACGTCCTCGACCGTGCGCTTCAGCGCGCCTGATATTTCGCTCACCGTGTATTCGGTGGCGTTGGTGCGTGATTCGGATGCTGCTTCGCTCATCTGCCGATTGGGGGCTGGTTGGGCGCCGACGTCAAGGCGGCCATGTCAGCCCCGATAGTCATGACCCGCATCCTACCAGCCTGGCAGGATCTGGTTCGGCTTGCTCCGCTTCATCTTGGCGAAGGCGAGTGCCGCGAAGTCGAACGTTCCCGTCTCCTCGCCAAGCGGGATCGAGATGTTGTCCAGGCTTTCCGAAATATGGCGGGCAAGCGCATCGACGATCTCCGGTCGCGAGGTCTGGCCGCGCATGATGCCGATGCGGCAGTCGGGCAGGGCGCCGAAGCCGTCGGCTTCGCCCAGCACCCGCATCCCGGGCCTGAGCGCGCATTCCGGTAGCACCGAGATTGCCAGTCCGGACAGCACGGCGGCGGTGATCACCGTCGCAGAGAAGCTGGTGAACAGGATGCGGTAGTCGCGGTTCTGCTGGTCCAGCACGTCGACGGCGGCGCGCCGCCAGATGCAGTTCGGCCGGCCGAAGGCCATCGGCAGGATTTCCTGCTCGTGCGTTGCGTGATTGGCCGAGGAGACCCACAGCAGCGGTTCACGCCGCACCACCTCCGATTGGCCGCGCACGTCGTTGTGCGTCACCAGTGCCAGGTCGAGATTGCCGCGCTTGATGTGTTCGACCAGCCCCGGCGTCGGCTCGCAGATGACGGTCAGTTCGACGCGCGGATTGGAGCGCGTGAAGCGTGCCATGATCTCCGGCAGGAAACGGTCCGCATAGTCGTCCGGCGTGCCGATGCGGATCGTGCCTTCGAGCCGCTGGTCGTCGAAGGCGGCGAGCGTCTCGCGGTTGAGATAGAGCAGCCGCCTTGCGTAGGAGAGCAGCTTGTCGCCTTCCTCGGTCAGCCTGTTGCTGCGCCCCTCCTTCTCGAACAGCGGCTTGCCGATCCGCTCCTCCAGCCGGCGCATCTGCATCGACACCGCCGACTGGGTGCGGTGCACTTCTTCCGCTGCGCGCGTGAAGCTGCCGGTATCGGCAATCGAGATGAAGGTCTGCAATTGATCGAGATCGAGCGGTGCTTTCATCGATGTGATCCATCACGAGTGTTGATGCCAAAGATTAAAAACATTCGTTGGATTAATCAATCGGTCGATGGCAAATTGGCATTGTCCACATGAAGGCATGTGAATCGAAGCCGGAACGGCCGCTGTCATCAGCGCCGATCGTCGGGTTTCATCCGCCCTACAGCGTCGCCGTCCTTTGGACGCGCAAAGGACGCTGTAGCCCTTGTTTTTGCGCATGATCCTTTTCCGAACCTCCGGTTCGGGGTCATGCGGCAGTCTGAAGGAGACCGACATGACCACGATCGATTTCGCCACCGAGACCTCGCGCATCACCTCGCGTCCGGCCGTTGCGACGCGCGTGGCCAACACCATCTCCAACGCCTATCGCGCCTGGAAAAATCGCCGCGCTTTCTACCGTCTTGGCGAGATGTCGGACGCCGAGCTCGCCGATATCGGCCTGACGCGCGCCGACCTGCATGTCGCAATCGGCGTGCCGTTTGGCCGCGACCCGACGGCGAGGTTGCGCGAAATCGCCAGCGATCGCGTGGAAACGATCGAGGACATCGCCCGCAAGGTGGCTTGATTGGCTGAGTTTCGGTTCAGTTGAACCTTTTTACGGTTCAGCGCGACCAAGGTTCATGCAGGCTCCCCACTCCCTGCCGGTTCCCCGCCGGCCTGCCTGCACGCTGCCCGGTCCTCCCAAGGACCGGGCTTTTCTTTTTGCTCAGGCGAATGCCAGCTTTCGCGACGGCTTTGGTATCGATCTGCCGAGATCATGCGCGGCCTCTATCCAGGACGCTATGGCATCTTGAACATTTGCGACGGCCTCTTCGGGAGTCTCACCGTCGCTCATCAGGCAACCTCACGATTGCGTTGAATCAGTTTAGGAGCTGATTGGGCGTTGGTCCCGCGCCACCGTGAC
>NZ_VFTI01000003.1:0-302429 GCF_006439515.1 Mesorhizobium sp. B3-2-1
GTGGGGCAACACAAGCGCGGGTTGGGGGAGGAGAAACCAGGTTATGTCGAAACGTGAGATTGGAACGTCCCCTGCCTTGGGGCGGCGTATCGCCGAACTCAGGGCGCGAATGCACGATGCCGAAATTTCTGGCCAAGAGATGAAAATTTTCCATAAGGTCGCCGCCATCATGGGAACTGGCGACGGTTCCTTGCAACTGGATGCCGACGACCTGATCGCGGCGTCCTTCGTCGCCGAACGGGTTGGGTCGGCGCCCGGCCGCTGACTTCGGAAATTCTCCCGCACCGAAATGCGGTGAGTAAATTTGCCACAACCGGGGCACGGCCGCCTATTGGGCGTTCGTGCCCCGCTCTCGGCTACGTCATCTTGTCTCCCAGTCATCCGATCTCGAATTGAAAGGAAAGTCTTATCATTTTGTTTGCGTTGGCACGTCATAGTAGGGACGGCTAACGGAGTGGAAGGGATGAAGCTGGACCTGTCGCCGACCAGCTGGGGCAGGGTGATCGCCGTCACCGCCGCCGGCACGGCATTCTGCATTGCCGTGGCGTTTTTCGTCGATTCGTTCAATTTCCCCTATCTTTCGCCCGAGGCGGTCTGGCGCGCGCAGCTGACCGACCTTCTGCTGCCTCTGGTGCTGGGTGGCTCGTTCCTGTTTTTCCTGATGTGGAAGATCCGCCAACTGGCGATAGCCCAGCGCGACCTCAGCGTCATCGCCGCGACGGACAGCCTGACGGCGGTGCTGAACCGCGGCGCCTTCTCGATGCTGGTCGAGGCCTATCTCGAGCAGACCCGCAAGCGGGAAGAGACCCGTTCCGGCGCGCTGCTGATCATCGATGCCGACCACTTCAAGTCGATCAACGACCGCCTCGGCCATGATTGCGGCGACCAGGCGCTCAAACTGATCGCGCAGGCGATCAAGGGCCAGCTGCGCGGCGGCGATATCGTCGGCCGGATCGGCGGCGAGGAGTTCGGCGTGTTTCTTCCCGGTGTCGACCCCTCGCAATCCTGGCTGGTTGCCGAGGGGATCCGCCGACGGATACGCGAAATGGACTTTTCCCCTGGGGGCCGCTCTTGCCCGCTTTCCGTCAGCATCGGCGGCACCAGCTTCAGCGGGCCGACGACCTACGAGGCAATATTCGCCGCCGCCGACAGGCGGCTTTATGCCGCGAAATCGAATGGACGCGATCAGGTCAGCTTCGATCCGTCGGAAGCCTCCCTGGTGTCCCCACCCAGCATCGCCACCGTGCACTGAGGGCAGCCTCGGCAGCGAGCGGATACTGACCGCTTCCTTGACGCTTGCTTGTCTGTATGCTTCCTCCGGGCAAGTATGGAACGTCGCCAAAAATAGTCCTGCCTCTTAAGTCCCTCGATCGTGCGGTTCGCGGGTACGGCACGGCCCTTGGATGCAGGCAATTGAATGGCGCAACGCCCCGGGGTAGAGCCCAGTAAGCACCGCGATCATGATCCATTTATTCAACGGCTTTCAGAACCCGTTTGGCGGCAGTGAGCGCGAAACCCTGGACTTGTACCGGCTGTTGAGCGCCGACTCGCAGGTGCACCTCTGGGCAACCTCGTCACGCGTATCCGAAGACCTGATGCGCGAATTTCCGATACGCCGCGTCTCGACGGCAACACGCAACGTGCCGGATGGCGGCATCTATGTCTTTCTTGGTGCGCATTGGCGCAACAAGATATGGCCTTATCTGATCCCGCGGCCACGCCGGCTGATCTATGTCTTCAACACCTTTCATCCCAAGATGATCGCGCTGACGACGCGCAGGCCGCGCTTGCTGGGTTGGCCCGGTGCCGAACTGGTGCTGATCTCGGACTTTCAGAGGCGCATGCTGCAGGTCGAAGGCGTCGTCCATGCCTCGCCGATCGATATCGAGTGCTTCTCGCCACGGCCGGCAAGGCCAAACGGTCCGTTCACGGTAGGACGGCTGAGCCGCGACACGGCGGACAAGCATCACGCCGACGATGTGGAACTCTATGAGGCATTGCTTGCCGATGGCGTAGCGGTGCGGATTCAGGGCGGCATGCCGCTCAAGGGCGGCCTCGCACCGCATCCGCAACTCGAACTCCTGCCGCAGGGTGAATTTGCCGCCGAACAGTTTCTGCCGACGCTCGACGTCTTCTACTATCGCACCGGCTCGCATGTGGAGACGTTCGGCCGCGTGGTATTCGAGGCGATGGCCTGCGGTTTGCCCGTCGTATGCCATTCGCATGGCGGCTATGCCGACCATATCAGGCATGGTGAAAACGGCTTCCTGTTCGAAACGACGCAACAGGCGGCACGCATACTGGCCGAGCTTGAAGCCGATCCGGCGCTGCGGGCGACTGTCGGCCGCAAGGCGCGGCAAACCGTCGAGCAACTGTTTTCGCCGCAGGCGCTGCAACAGCGGTTGGATTTCTATCGGCGTTAGCGGCGCCATCTGCCTTCAGATACTCTCGGACAATCCACGTAGCCGTTTGGCATCAATCCCGACATCGCGCTAAAACTTACATCACGTGAATCGCGGGGCGGCCGTCATCGGTGCGCAGACAGATCGGGCAGGGCTTCTACCGATGACATTGATGGGCGCGGCGGCACTGCTGATCCTGGTCCTCACCTATGCCGGAGTAGCCATCGGGCGCATACCTGGCTTGCGTCTCGACCGGGCAGGCATTGCGCTGCTTGGCGGCGCGGCGATGATCGCCATCGGCGCACTCAGCATGGAAGACGCCTATCGCGCCATCAATCTCGACACCATCACGCTTCTGCTCGGCATGATGATCGTGGTGGCGCATTTGAAGGTGTCGGGTGCCTTTCGCGGTCTCGGCGCAATCGCCATCGAGCATGCACATGCGCCGTTCATGCTACTGGTGATGGTGACGCTCTTGACCGGCGTGCTGTCGGCCTTCCTGGTCAACGACGCCATCTGCCTGGTCATGGCGCCGATCGTCGTCCACGTCACCCGCGTCATCAACCGCAACCCGATCCCCTATCTGATCGCCACCGCCACCGCTTCGAACTGCGGCAGCGTCGCCACCATCACCGGCAATCCCCAGAACATGGTCATCGGCGCGCTGTCGGGGATTTCCTATCCGGCCTTTTCGGCGGCGCTCGCGCCGGTCGCCCTTTTTGGCCTCGTCGCGGTCATCATCATTGTGCGCATCGTCTACCGGGCCGAATTCACCCGCACCGCCGAGTTGACGCCGCATGTCGCGCGCGGCCGCATGCATCGCGGCCAGGTGCTGAAGGCGGTGGTCGTCTGCGTCGGGCTGGCCATTGCTTTCTTCGCGGGTGTTCCCGTAGCCAAGGCGGCGCTCATCGGCGGCGCCATTCTGCTGCTCACCCGCGGCATCAAGCCATCGCGCATCTACCGCGAGATCGACGGACCGCTGCTGTTCATGTTCGCCGGTCTGTTCGTGGTTGTTGCCGGTGCCGAAAAGACGCTGCTGACATCAGATATCATCGCCTCGGCCAAGAACATCGGGCTCGACGATGTCTGGAGGCTGTCGGGTTTCACCGCCGTGTTGTCCAACATCATGAGCAATGTTCCGGCCGTGCTGGCGCTCAGGCCATTCATACCCGGCCTGGAGAACCCCGAGCGCGCCTGGCTGGTGGTGGCCATGAGTTCCACGCTCGCCGGCAACTTCACCTTGCTCGGCTCGGTCGCCAACCTGATCGTCGCCGAACAATCCAAGGCCGCGGGCACACAGTTGTCTTTCGGCGCCTTCTTCAAGGTCGGTCTGCCGCTGACGCTGATCACGCTCGTGGTCGGCACTGCCTGGCTGGCGTTGGGCCTCTAGGACGAACGCAGCGGCTTGCGCCCTGAAAGCAACCGGACCAAGCGGTTCTCCATTCCGGCATCACGCAGCCCAAGCCTCGCGCCAGCCCGCCCGCGTTAAGCCGCCAATCCCTTGTCTGCCGTCTGTACGCGTGCGACTGCCGCCAGCAGGTCGGTCTGTGTGATCAGGCCGAGAATGCGCCGCTCGCCGTCGACGATGACCACGGCATGGCTGCGGCCGTCGGTCAGCGCCGGAAGCAGGCTCATCGCCGGCGTCGCGGGCCAGGCGGTGCCGGCTTTTGCCATCACGCCCTTCACCGTATCGACGGCTTTCGTCAGTTCGCGCAAGCCGACGGCGCCAACCAGGCGGGCATCCGCATCGACCACCGGCAAGGTGCGGATATTGTGATCGAGCAGTTGCCGGCGTGCCTCGTCGGCGGTGGCTTGCTCGGGCACCGAGACCACGTCGCGCGACATGATGTCCTCGCACAGCAGCGTCCGGTGCGACCGCACCATGGCCTGCAATTCGACCTGTCGCAGCAGTCGTTCGAGGTCGTCGCGGTCGACATCGAAGGTCTCGTCGAGCGCCGTCAGCGCCGCATCGATGTCCTCCGGCCGGAAACCGGCGCGCTGCCGAGCCGGTGGATCGTCGGTACCGTGGCTGTTGGCGGCCGGTGCGGCGACATGCGGGTAATTGCGCCGCGCCAGCTTGTGGAAAAGCAAGCCCAGCGCCACCAGGATGGTCGAATTCAAGGCCACCGGCACGAACGGGAACAGGAAGCCCGCGCTGATGACTGCCGGCCCACCGAGTACAGCCGTCAGCGCGGCGGCGCCCCCCGGCGGATGCAGGCAGCGCGTGAACGACATCGCGGCGATGGCCAACGCCACCGCGAGGCCCGAGGCCATCACCGGATCATGGACAAAATGTGCGACGGTCACACCGACCAGCGCCGATATGGAATTGCCGCCGATGATCGACCATGGCTGCGCCAACGGGCTCGCGGGTACGGCAAACAGAAGCACCGCGGATGCGCCCATCGGCGCCACCAGCAGGGCCACATGCGGGCCGCCGCCCATCGCCAGCCCGCTGATCACGCCGGTCAGCGCGATGCCGATCGTGGCGCCGATACAGGCCAGGATGCGTTCACGCAGCGTCGCGCCGGCGAGGATGGGGACGAAAAGACGATAGGTCATCGAGAACTTTGCGAGGAATGGGTCTGTCGAGGATGCGTGCGGCACGCAATGCAGCCGAATTCGCCGATTTGAAAGTCAAACAAATCCGTAAAGTCATGGCGCCGGAGAATAATATTGCGTGCCGGCTTTCGCCGGGGTGCTGGCAGCGGCTCGGGCTTTGTCATCAGCGTCAAGGGCTTGCGGCCTTTTGCCGACTCTGTTTGACGTCATCCCGTGCGCGCCGCCGCCGCAAGCCCGCGCAGGATGTCGGCCTTCAAGTCGTCGACATCCTCGAGGCCGATCTGCAAGCGGATCAGCGGACCTTCATAAGGGCCTTTCGCGACGACGCGGTCGCCAAGCCAGACCGGTACCGCAAGGCTCTCATAGCCGCCCCAGGAGTAGCCGAGACCGAAGATCTGCAGTGCGTCCAGGAAAGCGTGCTGCTCCTTCTGGTCGCCGCCGGCAAGCACGATGGAAAAGATGCCGCTCGAACCGCAGAAGTCGCGTTTCCAGAGATCGTGATCCGGATGGCTGGGAAGGGCAGGGTGGAGCACGCGCGCCACGCCCTTCTGGCCTTCGAGCCACGAGGCGATGGCAAGTGCGCTGCGCTGATGATGCTCCAGCCGCACGCCCATGGTGCGCAGGCCGCGCAGCACCTGATAGACATCGTCGGGTCCCGCACAGCAGCCAAGCGTGCAAAAGCTCTCGTAGAGTTGCTTCCAGCAGGCCTCAGTGGCCGAGACCGTGCCGAGCAGCACGTCCGAATGTCCGGCCGGATATTTCGTCGCCGCGTGGATCGAGATGTCGACGCCATGGTCGAGCGGCCGGAAATAGAGCGGCGTCGCCCAGGTGTTGTCCATCATCACGATGGCGCCGGCCGCATGCGCGGCCTTGGCGATCGCCGGAATATCCTGCACCTCGAACGTGTTGGAGGCCGGCGATTCGGTGAACACCACTTTGGTGTTCGGCTTGATCAACGCCGCGATGCCGGCGCCGACATTGGGCGCATAATATTCGACCTCGACGCCCAACCGCTTCAGCATCGTGTCGGCGAAGTTTCTCGTGGGGTGATAGACGGAATCGACGATCAGCAGATGATCGCCCGCCGAAACGAAGGCGAGCAGCGGAATGGTCACCGCCGCCAGGCCCGATGGCACCACGATCGTGCCGGCGGATCCTTCCAGCGCATCGATCGCCTGTGCAAGGGCATCGGTCGTCGGTGTGCCGCGCGTGCCGTAGGTGTATTTCTGGTTGCGTGCGGCCATCGCGGCGGCATTGGGGAACAGCACGGTCGAGGCATGCACCACGGGCGGATTGACGAAGCCGAAATAGTCGTGCGGGTTGTTGCCCGAATGGGCAAGCCGCGTGTTGATGCCCATCTTGCCGGAACCCTGCTCGCTGCCGTCTTTCGCCATTCTTGGTCGCCTTGTTTGATAAGGCGCTAGCCATAGTGCGGCGTCGTGGGCCGTGCAACAGCCCGCTGTCCGCCAGGAATGGACTTCGAATATGCCAATTTCCGCGTCCGGAAGACATCGCCGGCGTTGATCCTGCATCTGGCCATGGCATGCGGCAGTACTTGTCGGAAGCTCTCTCGCCGCCGGTCAACTACTGTAGCCAGCTATTGTAACTGGCATGGATTCGCGGCGCCGGCTCACATCTGCGTCAAATGAGCTTCGCCGAATTAATTCGCGCTTCTGACTAAATAGCGGGCGCGTCTGTCTGCAATTCAGGCATTTCAGGCAATCGATTTTCAAACCCGTTGGAATTCGGTCATTTTCCTTGACCTCACGGGAATTATCGCCTTCGATGCTATTCGTGAATGGGAGGCGGTGCGTCGGTTTGCGATGCGGGGTTTCGGGAATGGGCCGGGCTGGGAGCTGCGTTCACAAGGGAAAAAAGATCAGGGTTTGCCTGAAAAAACAGAAAAGGGTCTGTGGGTCATGAAACATATTGCTATCGGCATTCTTGGCGCCGCCACGCTCGGATTGATGGCGTCGGCCGCGTCGGCCGGCACGCTAGACACCGTCAAGGCGAAGGGCTTCATCCAGTGCGGCGTCTCGACCGGTCTGGCCGGCTTCTCCGCGCCGGACGACAAGGGCGACTGGAAAGGCTTGGACGCGGATTTCTGCCGCGCCGTGGCGGCCGCGGTCTTCGGCGACGGCTCCAAGGTCAAGTTTACGCCGCTCAGCGCCAAGGAGCGCTTCACAGCGCTGCAGTCCGGCGAGATCGATCTCCTGTCGCGCAACACCACCTGGACCAGTAACCGCGACAGCGCGCTCGGCTTGGATTTCGTCGGCGTCACCTACTATGACGGCCAGGGCTTCATGATCAACGCCAAGAAGCTGCCGGGCGTGAACTCCGCACTGCAGCTTTCAGGCGCCGCCGTCTGCGTGCAGAGCGGCACGACGACCGAGCTCAACCTCGCCGACTACTTCAAGAAGAACAAGATGGAGTACAACCCCGTCGTCTTCGAGAAGCTCGAAGAAGTGAACGCAGCCTATGACTCCGGCCGTTGCGACGTCTACACCACCGACCAGTCCGGCCTCTACGGCATCCGCCTGACGCTGGCTTCGCCAGCTGATCATGTCGTGCTGCCCGAGATCATCTCCAAGGAGCCGCTCGGCCCGGCCGTGCGCCAGGGCGATGACCAGTGGGCCCATGTCGTACGGTGGACGTACTTCGCGCTGCTCAACGCCGAGGAGGCCGGCGTCACCCAGGCGAACGTCGACGAGATGAAGACCTCGAACGACCCGAACATCCAGCGCATGCTGGGCACCGAGCCCGACGGCAAGTACGGGTCTGATCTTGGCCTCTCCAACGACTGGGTCGTCAATATCATCAAGGCCGTCGGCAACTACGGCGAAATGTTCGAGCGCAATGTCGGCTCCGGCAGCCCGCTCAAGATCGCGCGAGGCATCAACGCGCTGTGGACCAAGGGCGGCCTGCAATACGGTCCGCCGATCCGCTGATCGAAACGTGATCCGGGAGGCAGATCGTTTGCCTCCCGGTTTCTCTTTCCAGGGGATGGTCCATGGCTTCGCAGGAAATTCTTAGCGAAGAGCCGAACCGCGGCTCTTTCATCAATGACCCGAGAATACGCAGCCTCTTGTTTCAGACGCTTGTGGTTATCCTTCTGTTCGGCTCCATCTGGTGGGTCGTAAACAACGTCATCGACAATCTGCAGCGCCTGCACATTGCGTCCGGCTTCGCCTTCCTGAAGGGCCGCGCGGGCTTTGATATCAGCCAGACGCCCATTGCCTACACGTCGGACTCGACATATGGCCGCGCGATCATCGTCGGCCTCATCAACACCATCATCGTCGCGGTCGCCGGCATCATCACCGCCACCATCATCGGCTTTGTCGTTGGGATTGGCCGGCTGTCGCAGAACTGGCTGATCCAGAAGATCTGCACGGTCTATGTCGAGGTCTTCCGCAACATCCCGCCGCTGCTGGTCATTTTTTTCTGGTATTCGGGCGTGCTCGCCGTGCTGCCCGCGCCGCGCGACTCCTATCATCTGCCTTTCGGCTCCTTCCTCAACCAGCGCGGCTTCTATTTTCCGAGCGCGATCTGGGGCGACGGCTCCTGGCTGATCCTGGTTGCGCTCGTCGTCGCACTCGCCATGGCGTGGTTCGTTGCCCACAGGGCACGTCAACGGCAGTTGACGACCGGCCAGCAATTTCCGGTGTTCTGGACCTCCGTGGGATTGATCGTCGGCCTGCCACTGCTCGCTTATGCGCTCAGCGGCTTTCCGGTGACCTTCGATTTTCCGAAACAATCGACGTTCAACCTGACCGGCGGTTTTCAGGTCAAGCCGGAATTCCTTTCGCTCTATCTGGCTCTGTCCTGTTATACGGCGGCCTTTATCGCCGAGATCGTGCGTGCCGGCATCAGGGGTGTCAGCAAGGGCCAGACCGAGGCGGCCGCCGCCCTTGGGCTGCGGTCCGGGTCAATCCTGCGGCTGGTCGTGGTGCCGCAGGCCATGCGCATCGTCATCCCCCCGCTGACCAGCCAATATCTCAACCTGACCAAGAACTCCTCGCTGGCGATCGCCATCGGTTATCCCGACCTGACAGCTACCGCCGGCACGGTTCTGAACCAGACCGGACAGGCGGTCGAGGGCGTGCTGATCATGATGGTCGCCTACCTCATACTCAGCCTGGTGACCTCGGCGGTCATGAACGTGGTCAACGCCAGAATGGCGCTGGTGGAAAGGTAAGGCCATGCAGGAACACGATCTGTCCTGGGTGCGCACCGAGATGGCGTTGGCCGAGCGGGCGCCGACGAGCGAACGAGGGCCGGTCGCCTGGGTGCGCAAGAATCTAATCGCGACCACCGGGGACACCATCCTGACGATCCTCGGCGTTGTCATCGTGGCAATGATTCTGCCGCAGGTCATCAACTGGGCCTTCCTCTCCGCCCAGTGGACCGGGCCGGACCGCACGGTCTGCGCGACCGTCGCGCAAGGCGGCATTCAGCCCGACGGCTGGAGCGGCGCCTGCTGGGCTTTCGTCAATGCCAAATTCGGTCAGTTCATGTTCGGCACCTATCCGATCGAGGAGCGCTGGCGGCCGATACTGGTCGCCATCCTGTTCGCGGCACTGCTGGTGCCGATGCTGCTACCGCGTGTACCGCGCAAGGGGCTGAACGCGATCCTGCTCTTCCTGGTGCTGCCGATCGTTGCCTTCTTCCTTCTGGTTGGCGGCATGTTCGGCCTGCCGCATGTCGAAACCTCCCGCTGGGGCGGTCTGCTGATCACGCTGAGCCTGTCCTTCGTCGGTATCGCCGTGTCATTGCCGCTGGGCACCGTGCTGGCGCTCGGGCGGCGCTCCAAGATGCCGATCGTGAAGATGCTGTGCATCATCTTCATCGAAGCCGTACGCGGTATACCTCTGATTACCGTCCTGTTTTTCGTCAGCGTCATGCTGCCGCTGTTCCTGCCGGCCGGCGTCACCTTCGACAAGTATCTGAGGGCGCTCATCGGCGTGTCGCTTTTCGCGGCCGCCTACATGGCCGAAGTCGTGCGCGGCGGCCTTCAGGCGATCCCGAAGGGCCAGTATGAAGGCGCCGATTCGCTCGGCCTCGGCTACTGGCAGAAGATGGGGCTGATCGTGCTGCCGCAGGCGCTGAAGCTGGTCATCCCCGGCATCGTCAACACTTTCATCGGCATGTTCAAGGACACCAGCCTGGTTCTCATCATCTCGATGTTCGACCTGCTCGGCATCGTCAAGCAGAACTTCTCCGATGCCAATTGGGCGACGGCGCAGACCGCGAAATCCGGCCTGGTCTTCGCGGCCTTCATCTTCTGGCTGTTCTGCTTCGGCATGTCGCGCTATTCAATGTACACGGAACGCCGGCTCGACACCGGCTACAAACGCTAAACAAAAAAGCAAGGGGACCCCAGCCATGGCCACCGAAAACGCCGTCGGCGCGGAAGAGATCAAGGTCGACGCCGCCAAGATGCATATTTCCACCACCGATGTCGCCATCGACATCGTCGCCATGCACAAATGGTATGGCGAGTTCCATGTGCTCAAGGACATCAATCTGAAGGTGATGCGCGGCGAACGCATTGTCATCTGCGGCCCTTCGGGGTCGGGCAAGTCGACGATGATACGCTGCATCAACCGGCTGGAGGAGCACCAGAAGGGCAAGATCATCGTCGACGGCAAGGAACTGACCAACGATCTGAAGAAGATCGACGAGGTGCGCCGCGAGGTCGGCATGGTGTTCCAGCACTTCAACCTGTTCCCGCATCTGACCATCTTGGAGAACTGCACGCTGGCGCCGATCTGGGTGCGCAAGACGCCGAAAAAACAGGCCGAGGAAATCGCCATGCATTTCCTCAAGCGCGTCAAGATCCCCGAGCAGGCCAACAAATATCCGGGCCAGCTTTCCGGCGGTCAGCAGCAGCGCGTGGCTATCGCCCGCTCGCTGTGCATGAACCCGCGCATCATGCTGTTCGACGAGCCGACCTCGGCACTCGATCCCGAAATGATCAAGGAAGTGCTGGAGACCATGGTGGGCCTCGCCGAGGAAGGCATGACCATGCTGTGCGTCACCCACGAGATGGGCTTTGCGCGGAAAGTCGCCAACCGGGTGATCTTCATGGATCAGGGCCAGATCGTCGAGCAGAACACGCCGGCTGAGTTCTTCGATCATCCGCGCCATGAGCGCACGAAACTGTTCCTGTCGCAGATCCTGCACTGAGCGGACTGGCGCCGATTCGAGAAAGCCCGGCCACGCCACGGCCGGGCTTTTTAGCGTCTGGCCGATCGGATAATGGTCGCCTGCATTGAGCCGCGACGAAACCGCGAAGCCGCACCGATGAAAAAACTCCTGCGTTTCCTGGTTATGCTGGTTGCCGCAGTGGTGCTCGCCGTCTCGCTCGGCACGTTGGTGCCGCGGCCGCTCTGGCCGGCGGCCGCCGCGGGTGAGGGCACGCGGCGCATATTGGTGCTGAAGAACGCGATCCACACCGACATCGCCATTCCGGTGGACGACGAGGTGCGCCGGCGCTTCCGTTTCCTGGCCTATGCCGGCCTGCCTTCGGACGCACCCGAAGTGCGCTACCTCGTCTTCGGCTGGGGTGGGCGGGCCTTCTACCTTGAAACGCCGACATGGGCGAAGGTGAAGGCGCTGCCCGTATTCAAGGCTCTGACGCTCGACGCCTCGGTGATGCATGTCGACGTGGCCGGCGATATCTCCGAGCCGCATCCCGATGTCGCCGGCTTCGACGTGGACAAGGACCATTTTGCCGCATTGCTCGACTTCATCGAAGCGAGTTTTCAGCAGGGACCGAGCGGCCCGATCATCATCGACAATGCCGCCTACTCCAATTTCGACCGCTTTTATGAGGCCAATGGCCGTTTCAACGCGCTGATGGGCTGCAACACCTGGACGGCGGCGGCACTGCGCACCGCCGGCCTGCGCACCGGCTGGTGGAACCCGCTGCCGGCGTCGCTTGGGTTGTCGATGCGGCTGTACAATTAGCTTTTGCCGCGGGCTCCTTTCAGCGACGGATGATCTGCTGCTGCCGCCACCCATAAAGCCAGTCCAAGTCCACCGCGAGATTCTCTCCCGGCCGTGTCGCCAGAAACAGATTGCGCGCCAATGCCACCGGTCCCCGGGCGTGCCAGGCGAGGCGGTTGAGCGCGCCGCGTTTCAGCACCTTTTCGATGCGCGGTCGTCTCAGGTTCTCCCAGATGGTGAGGCTTTGCGTCAGCCCGCCGGGGAAGTCGGCGATCAAAGTGGCCAGCGTCGCGGCATCCTCTATCGCCATGGCAGCGCCTTGTGCCGCGAACGGGGTCATCGCATGTGCGGCGTCGCCGATCAGCGCGATGCCGGGTGGTATCGTCCAGGGCTGCTTCCGTTCGACTGTATGGAGTGGCCAAGTCAGCCATGGGCCAGCCAATTCCACCAGTCTTGCAAGGCCTGCGGCCGTGCCACGCATGGCGCTGGCGAGGATGCTGGGATCGGCATGGCCTGACCAGCCTTCGGCAATGCGCTCGCCTTTGGTGAAAGCGACAAGGTTGAACGCGTCCCCCTTGCTGACGGGGTAAGCGACCATGTGGAAGCCGGGATGAAGGAAGGTGGTGACGCAATTGGCCGCACCGATTGCCGCAAACGCATTGCCGGCAGCGCTGTCGGCCGAGATCGTGGTGCGCCATGCCAATTCGCCCGAAAACCTGCTTTGGGCGGACGTTACGCCAAACCTGCGCACCGCTGACCAGACGCCATCGGCACCGACCAGCAGAGATCCTTCGGTATCGATGATCTTGCGGCCGACCCCATCTGTCATGGTGATACCGACTGAACCGGAGGCCACGCTGCTGACCTGCGCGCCGGTGGTGAGCTGGATGTCGGGCATTTGCGCGACGCGCGCCATCAGGGCGTCTTGCAGATCAGCCCGGTGCGCCACGAGATAGGGCGCGCCCCAGCGTTCCTCACCGGCGCCGCCAAGCGGCACGCGTGCCAGTTGGCGCAGGCTCGCGGCGTCCTTCAGCACCACGGCTTCCGGCTTGACGGCATTGGCAAGAAGCGTGTCGAAAACCCCAAGCTGGCGCAGAATGCGCGTCGCGTTTGGAGAGAGCTGGATGCCGGCGCCCGCCGCTTCGAGGCGCTTGGCCTGTTCGAACATTTTTACGGGGTAGCCGCGTTCGGCGAAGGCAATCGCCGCCGTCAGCCCGGCGATTCCAGCCCCGGCAATCACGACCTGCCGGGACCGCGTCTCGCTCATGGTCGGGAGGTCAGGCGGCCTGGTCGATGTAGAGGCAGCCCGCCGGCTGCGTTTCCGTTGCCTTCAGCTTCGGCGAATAGCGGTAGAGGGTCGAGCAATAGGGGCAGACTTTCTCATTGTCGTCGCCCATGTCGAGAAACACATGCGGATGATCAAAAGGCGGGTTGGCGCCCGTGCACATGAATTCCTTGACCCCGATGTCGATTGCCGGATGGCCCGCATCGTTCTGGAAATGGGGAATGGAACCGCCTGCCATCGTCGTCTCCTTAACGCAGTCTCTCTGCATCTGGATCATATCAAGCCTGTTTGCAAGTTCGATGAAATCAAACTGTCGCAAAAGCCTGTCAGAGAACTGTCGCAAAAGCCTGCCACAGGATAAGTTAAGCCGGTTAACCGGCCGAGGCGGGCGGAAGAGCAGGAATCATGAACGAACTGAAGCCGGTACAGAGCGAATTCAACAACGTCACGGCAGCGAGCCCGGAAGGCAATCCGGACCGTTTCGTCAACCGCGAGTTCTCCTGGCTGCAGTTCAATCGCCGCGTTCTCGAAGAATCGCTGAACACCCATCACCCGCTGCTGGAGCGCGTCCGTTTCCTGTCGATCTCGGCCGCCAATCTCGACGAATTTTTCATGGTGCGCGTCGCCGGCCTTGCCGGCCAGGTGCGCGAGGGCATCGTGCTGAAAAGCCCGGACGGACGCACCCCCGAACAGCAGCTCGAACAATTGCTGCGTGAGGTCGAGCGGCTGCAGGAGGACCAGCAGAAGAGCCTTTCGGCACTCACGGTGCTGCTCAACAAGGAAGGCATCGAGAGCATCACCCGTGATGCGCTGACCAAGGACGAGAAGACCTGGCTGGAAGAGCATTTCCAGGAGCAGGTGTTTCCGGTGCTCACTCCGCTGTCGATCGACCCGGCGCATCCGTTCCCGTTCATTCCCAATCTCGGCTTCTCGATGGCGCTGCAGCTTCGCCACCGCAAGAATGGCGAAGAGATGAGCGCGCTGCTGCGCCTGCCGGTGGCGCTGAAGCGCTTCATCCGCCTGCCGGACCGCAAGCGCCATGTCCGCTTCATTCCGCTGGAAGAGGCGGTCGGCCTTTACATCGGCAAGCTGTTCCCCGGCTACGAGGTCAAGGGCTCCGGCACGTTCCGCATCATCCGCGACAGCGATATCGAGGTCGAGGAAGAATCGGAAGACCTAGTGCGGCTGTTCGAAACGGCGCTGAAGCGGCGCCGCCGCGGTTCGGTCATCCGCATCGAATTCGACATGCTGATGCCTGGAGAATTGCGCGATTTCGTCGCCGGCGAGCTTGGCGTCTCGTCGAGCCGCATCAGCGTGCTCACCGGGCCGCTGGCGCTCAGCCAGATCTCCGAGATCGTCTCCGTCCCCCGCGACGACCTGAAATTCATACCCTACAACCCACGCTTTCCCGAGCGCATCCGCGAGCATGGCGGCGACTGTTTTGCCGCCATCCGCGAGAAGGACATCGTCGTCCATCACCCCTACGAGTCGTTCGACGTCGTGGTGCAGTTCCTGCGCCAGGCAATGGCCGATCCCGAAGTGGTGGCGATCAAGCAGACGCTCTATCGCACCTCCAACGACAGCCCGATCGTGCGTGCGCTGGTCGACGCGGCCGAGGCCGGCAAGTCGGTGACGGCGCTGGTCGAGCTCAAGGCGCGTTTCGACGAGGAGGCCAACATCCGCTGGGCGCGCGATCTCGAACGCGCCGGCGTGCAGGTCGTGTTCGGCTTCCTCGAACTCAAGACCCACGCCAAGATGTCGCTGGTGGTGCGGCGCGAGGACGGCAAGCTGCGCAATTATGTCCATCTCGGCACCGGCAACTACCACCCGGTCACCGCGCGCATCTACACCGATCTGTCCTTCTTCACCACCGATCCGACAATCGCCCGTGACGTCGCCCAACTGTTCAATTTCATCACCGGCTATGCCGAGCCGACCGCCGAAATGCGGCTGGCGATATCGCCGTTCACGCTGAGGAACCGCATCCTTCAGCACATTTCAGACGAGGTCACCCACACATTGGAGGGACGGCCGGCGCGCATCTGGATGAAAATGAACGCGCTCGTCGACCCCATCATCATCGATGCGCTCTACGACGCCAGCCGCGCCGGGGTGGAAATCGACCTTGTCGTGCGCGGCATATGCTGTTTGCGGCCGCAGGTGCCGGGCCTGTCGGAGAACATCAGGGTCAAGTCGATCGTCGGCCGATTCCTCGAGCACAGCCGCATCTATTGCTTCGGCAACGGCCATGGCCTTCCCTCGGACGAGGCGATTGTCTACATCTCCTCGGCGGACCTGATGCCGCGCAATCTCGACCGCCGCGTCGAGACCATGGTGCCGATCACCAATCCAACTGTGCATGAACAGATACTGGGCCAGATCATGCTGGGCAACATCATGGACAATCAGCAAAGTTTCGACGTATTGGCTGATGGAACCTCCCGGCGCGTGGTGCTGGAGGAGGGCGAGGAACCGTTCAACGCGCAGGAATATTTCATGACCAATCCGAGCCTGTCGGGACGAGGTGACGCGCTGAAATCGCATGCGCCCAAGCGAATCGCGCAGTTCAAGCGGCGCAAGAAGAACGCCGCCGCCTGATGCTGTCCAAATCCCAGGGCCGGCTGCAGGACCGCCGACCGCTGTCCATCATCGACATCGGCTCCAATTCGATCCGTCTTGTCGTCTATGAGGGGCTGGCGCGTTCGCCGACCACGCTGTTCAACGAAAAGATGCTGGCGGGCCTCGGCCGCGGCATCGTGTCGACGGGGAAGCTCGACCCCGAAGGGGTGGCGCGCTCGATGGAGGAGTTTCGCCGTTTCCGTGCGCTCTCCGACCAGGCCGGTGCCGAACATATGTACGTGCTGGCAACCGCTGCGGCCCGCGAGGCGATCAACGGTCCCGATTTCATCCATCGCGCCGAGGATGTGCTGAAGACCGAGATCCGCGTGCTCTCCGGCCGCCAGGAAGCGCATTATTCCGCGCTGGGCGTCATCTCCGGCTTCCATCCGGCCAACGGCATTGCCGGCGACCTTGGCGGCGGCAGCCTGGAGCTCATCGACATCGATGGCGAGGCCATCGGCGACGGCATCACGCTGCCGCTTGGCGGCCTGCGCCTGCAGGACATGGCGAAGAACTCGCTCGTCCAGGCGCAGAAGATCGCGCGCCAGGAATTGGCCCGGGCCAAGCTGTTGAAGGGCGGGCAGGGCAGGACTTTCTACGCTGTCGGCGGCACCTGGCGAAACCTCGCCAGACTGCACATGGAGATGAACAACTATCCGCTCGGCGTCATGCACAACTACGAGATATCGGCCGAAAGTGCTCAAACGTTCCTCAAGCAGGTGGCCAGGGGGGAGGTCGAAAAGGTGAGGGGTATCGAGGGCGTCTCCAAGAACCGCCGCTCGCTGCTGCCATACGGCGCTCTCGTGCTGCAGGAAATCATGACGGCGATGCAGCCGTCCAGGATCGTCGTTTCGGCGCAAGGCGTGCGCGAGGGTTTTCTCTATTCGCTGCTCGACGCGGCCGAGCAGAAGGCCGATCCGCTGATCTCGGCCGCCGAGGAGCTTGCGCTCTTGCGCTCGCGTTCGGTCCATCATGCGCATGATCTGGTCGAATGGACCGGCAGGGCCTTCAAGGCGTTCGGCATCGACGAGACGGAAGACGAAGCGCGCTATCGCCACGCCGCCTGCCTGCTCGCCGATATCGGCTGGCGCGCTCATCCGGAATATCGCGGCAAGCAATCGCTCAACATCATCGCGCATGCGTCCTTCATCGGTGTCGATCATCCCGGCCGCGCCTACCTGGCGCTGACCAACGCCTACCGTCATGACGGCGTCTTCAATGAATTGGTGGCGCCCGAAATCAAGGCGCTGGCGCCGCCCCGCCTGTTGGAGCGCGCCCGCGTGCTGGCGGCGATGATGCGCGTCGTCTACCTGCTGACGGCCGCGATGCCCGGCATCATGCCGAGGCTGAAATGGGAAAGCCGCCCCAACGGCGCGCTGGCGCTGGTGCTGCCGGCTTCGCTTTCCGACCTCTACGGCGAGCGCCCGGCCGGCCGGCTGGCGCAACTGGCGCGCATCACCAATCGCCGCCTGGAGTTGGCGGTCGAGGGCGGGCAGAGTGTGTCGGTGAAATAGTCAAGTCGCCTCGGCGCCTATGCCGAAGCCCCGTCCGTCGGCCGACCATGCGCCGGCGCCGGCCATGGCAAGCGCCAGGAAACCACCCGATATCGCGATATCCTTCATCAGCATCTGCTGGTGCAGGAAGGCGAGCGTCGCATCGCCGGCGCCTTGGCCATAATGGCCGATGTAGCCCGCGACGATACAGAAGGCGGCCAGCAGCAGCGCCACGATCCGCATCTGGAACCCAACGAGCACCAGAAGCCCCGCTATCAGCTCGAACAGGCCGGTGCCCCAGGCGGCTAGCGCTGGCAGCGGCAGGCCAAGGCCGGAGAAATAGCTGGTGGTGCCGGCAATATTGGCGAGCGCCTGGAAGCCGGACGGCACGAACAGCACGGCAAACAGCAGCCGCGAAACCAGAAGCAATGCGTTGCGGGCCATGGCACTCTCCCTTGCCGGCACGGTCACCGGCGACCATCGCAGTCTACGCCTATAGCCACACAACGAAAAAGCGGCGCGGAAATTCCGCGCCGCTTTTTCGGGTCCTTGGGAGGGGAAGCCTCAGCCGCGCCTGGCGTCGATCGAATACGCGCCGGCACCCGAAGAGGCCAGCAGCAGGAAGCCGCCGGTGATGGCGAGGTTCTTGAGGAACTGGATCATCTGCATCTGGTCGGCCCAGCCGGTGTGGGCGACCAGCCCCGTTGCGATGGTGAAGATGGCGAGCACCCAGGCGGCGACCCTGGTCTGGAAACCGACGAGGACGGCAAGGCCGCCAAGCAGCTCGATCAGACCGACGATGACGGCCGTCGCCATCGGCGCCGGCAGGCCGAGGCCACCGAAATAGGCGGCCGTACCGGAAATGGCTGATAGCTTGCCGAATCCGGAAAGCAGGAAAATGACTGCGAGCAGGATACGGCCGAGCAGGATGGTGACAGAACTGTTGGACGCGGTGCCGGCGCCGGCGGCGGAAGTGTTGATGGACATGGTGGCTCTCCGAATGGGTTGAATGACCACTCAGATAGACGATGCCGACTGTTCACCAAAGTCAGCGATGCGGCGACACATTGTTCACAGAACATACATTTCCATGATCAGGCAGAATGCGCGAAATTCGTGTCGGACGATGCGGTGACGGGAGTAAATTCTCCCGCCGAAAAACGTCAGCCGTGATCTGACGCAATTCCGGCCGGAAAACCGCTTTGCACTTTTCCTGGAATCGCTTCACCCCGGATGGGTCATGTCCTCCGGCCGCACCAGGCGGTCATAGTCGGCCTCGCTGACCAGTCCGGTGGCGAGTGCTTCCTCGCGCAATGTCGTGCCCTTCTTGTGCGCGGTCTTGGCGATCTTGGCGGCGTTGTCGTAGCCGATGGTTGGCGCAAGCGCCGTGACCAGCATCAGCGAACGGTCGAGGGCCGCCTTGATGTTGTCCTCTCGCGCCTCGATGCCGACGACGCAATTGTCGGTGAACGAGACCGATGCATCGGCCAGCAACTGCACCGACTGCAGGAAATTATACGCCATCAGCGGATTGTAGACATTGAGCTCGAAATGGCCCTGGCTGCCGGCGAAGGTCAGCGCCGCATTGTTGCCGAACACCTGCACGCAGACCTGCGTCATCGCCTCGCACTGGGTCGGGTTGACCTTGCCCGGCATGATCGAGGAGCCGGGTTCGTTTTCCGGCAGCGACAATTCGCCGAGGCCTGAGCGCGGCCCGGAGCCGAGGAAGCGAATGTCGTTGGCGACCTTGAACAGTGCGGCGGCGGCCGCGTTGATGGCGCCATGCGAGAACACCATGGAATCATGGGCGGCGAGCGCTTCGAACTTGTTCGGCGCGGTGACGAAAGCGATGCCGGTGATGGCCGCGATGCGATCTGCCACCCGCTCGGCGAAGCCGATTGGAGCGTTGAGGCCGGTGCCGACTGCGGTACCGCCTTGCGCCAGTTCCTGCAGGCCGGGCAGCGTCATTTCGATACGCTTGATCGAGGAGGCGACCTGCGCCGCGTAGCCGGAGAATTCCTGGCCCAGCGTCAGCGGCGTGGCATCCTGCGTGTGGGTGCGGCCGATCTTGATGATGTGATTGAAGTCCCGGCTCTTGGCGGCGAGCGCCTTGTGCAGGTGGTGCAGCGCTGGGATCAGGTCATGTATGATCCGCTCGGCGCAGGCGATGTGCATGGCCGTCGGATAGGTATCGTTCGACGACTGGCTCATATTGACGTGGTCGTTGGGGTGCACCGGCTTTTTCGAACCCATGACGCCGCCCAGCATCTCGATCGCGCGGTTCGAGATCACCTCGTTGGCATTCATGTTGGACTGCGTGCCGGAGCCGGTCTGCCAGACCACCAGCGGGAA
Organism: Mesorhizobium sp. B3-2-1; assembly: GCF_006439515.1. Taxonomy (NCBI): domain Bacteria; kingdom Pseudomonadati; phylum Pseudomonadota; class Alphaproteobacteria; order Hyphomicrobiales; family Phyllobacteriaceae; genus Mesorhizobium; species Mesorhizobium sp. B3-2-1. The sequence continues at coordinate 19,665 of NZ_VFTI01000003.1, forward strand.
ATGGTCGTTGAGCTTGCCGTCGATGACCTCTTGCGCGGCCTCGATGATCGCCTTGCCGATGGCCGGATCGAGCCGCTTGAGCTCCATATTGGCCTCCGCCGCCGCCCGCTTGACGATACCCAGCGCGCGCACGATCGAAGCCGGCTGCTTTTCCCAGCCGATCTTGAAGTTTCCCAGCGAACGCTGCGCCTGCGCGCCCCAATACCGGTCGGCGGCGACCTCGATGGGACCGAACGTATCGGTTTCGGTTCTGGTTTTTTCAGCGCTCACGGGAAATCTCCGGTCTGTCGATTTGCGCAAGGGCGTATCGCGTTGCACAAACGGCTTCAAGCAGAGATTGCGGACGCTGAAGGTGCAAATCGGTTGAAGATGCTCCCCCGCCCAGTTGGGGATGGGCAGCTTCGTATTCTCAGATCATCTCCGGCATCGGCTCCGACAGCGACGGCAGTTCCGGCTGTTCGGCGGGACGGCTGGTCTGGCGCAGCATCGTCTCGAAATCGGAGCCGCGCGTGATGGTCAGAGTGCGCGCGCCTTCTGGGGATTCGGCCCTGTATGTGTGCGGCAGACCTTTCGGCGCGATGATGGTTTCGCCAGGACCGGCGATCTGGTCGTGGCCGTCGATCCGAAAGCGCAGCTGTCCCTCCAGGACATGAAACACCTCGTCCTCGTGCCGATGCACATGCAGTGGCGGAGAATCGCCATTGGGGCATGCGGTGCTCGACGACACAGATGCCGTCCTCGCCCTCCGCCGACGAAATCCGAATGGCAACCAATGTGTTGTTGAACCAGAAGAGTTCCTTGCCTGCGATGGTCCTGTTGATCATTGTCATGACAGCGCTCCCTTGTGCTGGCGGTGCCGACCGAGCGGCGTCTGCGGCTACCTGACCAAGGATTGGCGAGCGATGGAAATCGAATGATCGTATGGGGCGGATTGATGCCATGAATTTAAATGCGCTCGACCTCAATCTGGTCAGGGTGCTCGATGCGCTTTTGCGCGAACGAAGCGTGACGCGCGCCGGCGAGCAGATCGGGCTGAGCCAGCCCGCAGTGAGCGCGGCGCTCAATCGCCTGCGTCATGTCCTCAACGACCAGCTGTTCGTGCGGCACGGCAACGACATAGTGCCGACCCCGCGCGCCGAAAGCCTGGCGGAGCCGGTGCGCGCGGCACTGCGCGAGATCGAACGCGTTTTCCAGACTGGGAAGGACTTCGATCCCGCCGGGTTGGAGCGAACCTTCACCTTCATGGGCGCGGATTTCTTCTCCATGCTGCTGATGCCGCCGCTGGCGGCGCGCATCGCGGCGGTGGCGCCCGGTGTGTCGTTCCGCTTTCTGGACAGCGCGCGCGGCGACGTTTCGAGGTTGCTCCAGGACGATGAAATCGACGCTGCACTCGAGCGTCCGCGATCCGGGGGTGAGACGACGTCGCAGGGTGCTGCGGCGGTTCGGCAGCACTTGAGGCAGGCTACAGCCCAGCTTTTCCGTCGACGCCCCGACGAGCGCGGAAGGCCGGTTCCTACTCGGCCAATGGCTTGATCGTCTCGTAACCGTTCACCGATTCCGCGCTGGTGCCTTCATCGTAGCGCCGGGCGAGGGCGGCCTGCAGATCGGGCGAATAGAGCGCGGTGAAGGCGTCGAGTGTCTCTCCGGCTCCGTTCTTGAAAGTTTCCTTGACGGCGAGCACATTGTATTTGCAGTCGCCCAGGCTGAAGGTCTCCTTGCCCTTGACGGCCAGCGTCAGCGTCTTGGTGGCCTTCGGCTGCTTGCTCGGCGACAGTTCGACGAACTCGATCGTGCTCTTGGCTCCAGCCTTCAGCGGAAACAGTTTTCGCAGATCGGAAAACGGAATCATTGCCAGCCGACCGGTCTCGCTGTCGCGAAAAACCTCGATCAGGCCGGCATACAGGAACTGCTTCTGCGGTGATTGCTGCTCGTAAGTGTTGGTGACGGAGATCATCCCGCCTGCCGCTGGCCGAAATTCGCTTTGGATACCGGGCCTTGCCAGGACAAAGCCATTCCTCGCCGATTTCGCGTCGACGCACGGGCCACCATGCGCGGCGCCGGCGGTGAACAGGATCGCTGATATGCCAGCCGATAGGGTCTTCATGGCCTTCCCCTTGCCATAGAGCTTGATCTGGATGCCCCTAGACATGGCAGACGCCTGTCGTGCTGTCGATGACGATAGGGCGGCTCCTTTCATGCGGCGATCGCAATGGCACGGGCTGAACTTTACTGCCGCCCGCTCTCCATGCTGAAATTCCCCGATGATGAATCGCCCTTCGTCCCCATTGCTCTCGCGCCGCGGTTTTCTGGTGCGGGCCGCCGGTCTCGCCGCGGCCGGTGCGCTTTCACGCCGGGCGCTCGGTCAGACCGGGCAGCGCATCCAGCCTGTCGACGCCACCTTCCTGTTCGTTGCCGATGTCCATGCCTGCCGCATGGCAAGCGGCTTGAGCCCCAATTGCCAGCGGGAAGGCAAGACGGACGCGGCGCTGCTGCGCAACGTCGCGGCGTTGAACGCCATCGGTGACAAGGATTGGCCGGCCGAGATCAACGGCATCGCCACGGGCCTGCGGACGGCCGGCGGCCGCATCGGCACGCCACTCGGCCTTGTCGTCGGCGGTGACATGACAGACGATGGCGGCGGCCAGATCACCGAGCCCAGCGAAGGCACCCAACTTCTGCAGTTCAGCCAGCGCTATCAGCAAGGCATGGGTCCCGACCGCGTGCATGTTCCGGTTTATGTCGGGCTCGGTAATCATGATCTCGATCAGAACGGTCCGCCGCATCATGTCGACTGGTATCGGCGCGAAATGCGCGATTATGTCGAGGTCAATCATCGTGCCGGGGTGTTCTTCAAGCCCCCGGTGCCGGCCACCAGCTACGACGTCGACACCGACTGCTATTCATGGGACTGGGGTGGCCTGCATCTGGTGCAGACCCATCGCTTCGCCGGCGATACCGGCCATGGCGCCGACAACAGCCTGCCCTGGCTCAAGCAGGATCTGGCGACCTATGCGGCGGACGGCCGCCCAGTCGTCCTGTTCCAGCACTATGGCTGGGACAGTTTTTCGATGGAGCGATGGGACCCCGTCAAGAGAGTATTCGACGAGGGCGGCAAGGGAGCATCGCATTGGTGGAGCGATGCGGACCGTCAGGCATTGCTGGCGGCCCTGAAGGGCTACAATGTCGTTGCCGTCTTCCACGGTCATCAACATGAGGTGCCGATGATCTATCAACGCGACGGCCTCGACCTCTTCAAGCCGAAAGCCGCCTATATGGGCGGCTTCGCTCTGGCACGTGTCACCGAAGACAGCCTGGACGTCGTGTTGGGTGAGGCCGGCGACGACCATGGCGACGTGATTTTCACCAACGCCTTCAGCAAGTCGCTGAAGACGTGAAAAGGGCCGCTCGACGCGGCCTTTTTCACAGCGGTCAAAGCGCTTTCTTGGTCTTGTCCTTCACGTCGCCATAGGCCTTCTGCACCTTTCCGGTGGCTTTGTCGGCCATGCCTTCGGCCTGCGCCTGTCTGTTGCCGGTCGCCTTGCCGGCCGCCTGCTTGATGGAGCCTTTCACCTGCTTTGCCACGCCGGCGACCTGATCCTTGTTCACCATTTTTCGCATCTCCCGGGTTTGGTCCGCCTGGGCAAACGAGCCGGCACGGCTTCGGTTCCAGCAGCCGCTGCCTGTGTCGGCAAAACAGGTGCCTTTCGGCGGCCGGCAGGCTAGGGTCCGGCAAGCGCACTCCGCAAGGAGAGAGGCCGCAAAGGGGGACAGATGTCGGAATTCACGCTCTATATCGGCAACAAGTGCTTTTCGTCCTGGTCGCTCAGGCCCTGGGTGGCGATGCGGCAGCTGGAGATATCGTTCGAGGAGGTCTTGGTGCGGCTGCGCACGCCCGAGACTTTTGCCAATCTGGCGAAAGTGTCGCCGACCGGTCAGGTGCCCGTTCTGATTCACAAGCCGGTGAATCACGGTGGCAGGATCGTCTGGGAAACCCTTGCCATCCTTGAATATCTCGCCGATCTCTTTCCCGAGAAAAAGCTGTGGCCAGCCGATGTCGGCGCCCGGGCGCTGGCGCGTTCGGCGGCGACCGAGATGCATTCCGGGTTTCGCGAAGTCCGCTATGGCTGGCCGATGAACTTGCGCCGGCCGAAGGCTCACAAGCCGCTCGACGCCGAGGGCGAGGTCCAGCGTGCTCGCATCGAGGCGCTGTGGCGCGAGTGCCGTGACAGACACGGCAAGGGCGGTCCGTTCCTGTTCGGCGATTTCACCGCGGCCGACGCCATGTACGCGCCTGTCGTCACCCGTTTCGACACCTATGGCGGCGATCTGGCGCCCGACACCAGGGCCTATGTCGACGCGGTTCTGGCAACACCGGCAATGCGCCAATGGTATGCCGAAGCCGCAAGGGAGACATGGCCGGAGCCAGGCCCCGACGAATAGGCCTGGGGCGTAGTTCCGGAAAATGGGGCGCATGGTTCTCGTCAAATAGAACGCCCCTCGCGCCTGTTAGCTCGCGGGGGGCGTCTTTGCCATCAGCCTTTCTTTCGATTGCTCTCATGAACTGCTGATGACATGGAGAAAATGCGCGTTTGCAGGGATGGTTCCGGGATCCGGCGATTTTTTTTCGAGTTGACACGGCGTGGTATCCGGTGCGCCGCGGTGCCCGCGGTTGGCGAATCCACGGCTTGGGTCATCCGAATTTGACAAGCCGCCAAAAGAGCCCTACAAGCAATTCGTCGATATTTGTTTGATTGACTTTTGTTATCCGCGCTTTCGAGCGCGTCTTTGACGAACTTCCCACATCAAAAATCGAGACAACGACGTTATGCATCCGCATGACGGCGAACGAATATTTGCCATGGAAAGGGTTCGTCATGAGCACCGGCACAGTTAAGTGGTTCAACGCCACCAAGGGTTTTGGTTTTATTCAGCCTGACGACGGCTCCGCCGACGTTTTTGTCCACATCTCGGCCGTGGAACGCGCCGGCATGCGCGACATCGTCGAGGGCCAGAAGCTCGGCTACGAGATGGTCCGCGACAACAAGTCGGGCAAGATGTCGGCCGACCAGTTGAAGGCGGCCTGAAGAAAGAATTCAGCCGTCCCGGTGACCACGGATGTACTGGCATCGGTGAACGGCGAATTCGGGCGCATGGCCATGGGGACCTGAGTTTCCAAGGTTTGTGCTGCCCATCAGGAGCTAGCCTTGTGCATCCAGTTGGATGCGCGGCGCTCCCAGGGAAGGTCAGGCGGTGCCTGGCCTTTTTCATTTTACGCTTGTTGCCGCCGAAAATGCGCTGCGCATTGGGCTGAACGTGCTAAGGGACGCTCCAGCAATTTGAATCCGTTGCCGCATTGCTTTGTGCAAGGTCCCGACCGAAGACCCGGTCTCGCCCTATCGGCACCAGGCTCCTGACAGGAGAAAGATTTTGACCGCCCATCCGAAGACAGCCGTTGATCCGGCCGCGTCGCTGTTCAGCAAGACGCAAACCCAGTCGATGTCGCTCAACCGCATCATTTCCGAGCGCGATGCCGTCAGCCAGGCGCGGGAAGCCAAGACCGCGCGCTTGCGCGAGCTGCGGCTGGAGAAGGAGGCCGACGAGATGGTGGCGGCCGCAGCACTCGCGGCGCTGCCGAAACGCGCCGGAAAACGCTGATGGCCACCAAGCGCGTACCGCCAACGCCGATCGCCGCCGATGCGACCATCGCCGACATGGTCGAAACCCTGGACAAGCCGGTCGAATATGTCCGGCGCGTGCTGGAAAAACTCGAACGGTGCAAGCGCGCCCATGGCGATGCCCAGGTGCGTGTCGGCGTGCGCGGCCGGGCCGAGTGCCCAAACTACCTCATCGAATATATCCGCGAAGACGCCAAGACCCATGAGCGGGTCACCTATCAGGATGCTGCCTATAGCGGCAGCACGCATCGTGAGCTGGCGCCGCATCACATCGCGGAAGCCAGGAACTGGTCGCCCGAGGAAATGAACATCACGGCGGTTTCGGCGTTGATCGGCCGCTTGCGAAATCCGCGCGCACCGTCATCGCGTTTCGCCGACGAGGACTGACATGGCCATAAAATTCTCTGCAAAGGACCAGCCGGCAGCACCGGCTTCCGCCGCAAAGCCGGCCAAGCCGGCTGCTGCGCCGAAGGCAGCCGAGACAGCGACGGATCTGTTCAAGTCGCCGGTCGACGCGCCGAAGGGCAAGACGGGCAAGAAGAAGTAGCACCTTGCCTCGGGATGCCGATCGCAACCTTGCCGCTTCGGGGCCGTTTGCCGTGGCAGCCACGACCAGCCTGCCGTCGTCGGACATCGCTGCTGTCTTCGATTGCCAGAGCTGCGGCGCCTGCTGTTCCTATTCGGCCGAGTGGCCGCGCTTCTCCACCGAGGACGACACGCAGCTCGATCGCATCCCGGAGAAATTCGTGGCGGCCGACCTGTCGGGCATGCGCTGTGACGGCGTGCGCTGTTCGGCCCTATCAGGCGAAGTCGGCAAGTCGACCGCTTGCACCATCTACGAAATGCGACCGGATGTCTGCCGCGCCTGCATGCCTGGCGATGAGGAGTGCCTGATGGCACGCCGGGCGCTCGGATTTTCTACCTCTTAACAGGCGGCGTCCTAATGCATGTCGCCCGGAAGTGTCCTCGGTTCCGGGATAACGACATGCATAAAATCAGAAGCTTACAGCAGGTCGGGCGAATCCTATTCGCCGCGACATGCTGTAGTGGCGAGTGTCTGTCGCTTGTGCGCACCCCGCTTGCTGGCTAGGCTGCGTCAGGCAGGGTGCCGGAGGAAATCATCTTGAGCATCGAATTTCTGTTGACGTCGCTGATTGTCGTGGCTTCGCCGGGCACCGGCGTCCTCTACACGCTGAGCGCCGGGCTTTCGCGCGGTGCACGTGCCTCGATCATCGCAGCCTTCGGCTGCACGCTCGGCATCATACCGCACATGGCGGCTGCCATCACCGGCCTTGCGGCGCTGCTGCACACCAGTGCGGTCGCCTTCGAGACCCTGAAATATCTCGGCGTCGCCTACCTGCTCTACATGGCCTGGAACACGCTGAAGGAGAAGGGCGGCCTGAGCGTCGAGGACAATGTCGCGCCGCGCTCGGCCGGCAAGGTGATCGCCACCGGCATCCTCGTCAACGTCCTCAATCCGAAACTGTCGATCTTCTTCTTCGCCTTCCTGCCGCAATTCGTCAGCACCACCGAACCGAATGCACTGTCGAAGATGCTGGAGCTCAGCTCGGTGTTCATGCTTTTGACCTTCGTGGTCTTCGTCGGCTACGGCATCTTCGCGGCCTCGATCCGCAGCCATGTCGTGTCGCGGCCGATGGTGATGACCTGGATGCGTCGGACGTTTGCCGGCGCCTTCGTCATGCTCGGCGCCAAGTTGGCGCTGGCGGACAGGTGATCGCGCGGCCTACAGCATGTCGCGGCGAATAGGGTTCGCCCGACCTGCTGTAAGCTTCTCATTTCATGCATGTCGTTGTCCCGGAACCGAGGACACTTCCGGGCGACATGCATTAGCCCTTGACGTAACCCATCGCCTCGACGATCCGCCCACCCGCGACGCGCATCAGATTGACGCCGCGCAGAGAATTGCCGTCGGCCATCCAGTAGCGCCAACGGATCGTGGCGCGGTCGCCGGCCACGAAAGTCTCCTCGATGTCGAAGTGCGTGCCGGGTGCGGTGGCGATCGCCGACCACAACTCGACGCAGGCAGCCTTACCGGCTCGGCGCGCGCCCTCCGGCGCCGGTGTGGTGTTCTCGATCACGCAGTCCTGCGCCACCAATTCGTCGAGTGCCGAGGGGTCGTGATGCTGGAACACGTCGTTATAGCGCCGCATGATTTCAGCCGTTTCGCCGGAGCGGTTGGCCGTGGCGATGTCGATGATCGATTCCTGGGTCACTGGATTTTCTCCTTCGTTTTAGTGGTACCGCGGCGACGCCCGGCCGACGCCTCCAAATATGTAGACCGATTTACATATTATGTAGACCGATTGTCATATTTTGGACAAGCCCTATAATGCGCACTCCTGACAGGGGTTGACATGGCGACGGACACGCGCACGCGGATGATCGAGGCGACGGCGCTGCTTTTGCGGCGGCGCGGCTATCACGGCACTTCGCTCAGCGACATTTTGAGTGCCAGCGCCGCGCCGCGCGGCTCGCTCTATTTCCATTTCCCGGGCGGCAAGGACCAACTGGTCATTGAGGTGACGCGCGCCAGCGTGGCCCACGTGACCGAGCGGCTGGGCGCGGCTTTGGCCGCCGAACGCGATCCTGCGGTCGCCGTCCATCACATCTATCAGTCGGTGGGACACATGCTGGAAGAGAATGAATTCTCGCTCGGCTGCCCGGTCGCGCCGGTCGTGCTCGATGCGCCGAACGACGTGCCAGATCTGGCGGAGATCTGCCGCTCTGCCTTCGAACAGTGGATCGGGCTGCTGCGCGAGGCTTTCATGCTGGCGGGAGTGCCCGAGCGCCGCGCGCACGCTCTGGCGCTGCTGGTCGAATCGTCACTGGAGGGGCTGATGGTGATCGCTCGCGCCACCCGGGATCGCGCGCCGCTGAAGGTGGTGGCCGACGAGGTTGCGGCACTGGTCGAACAGGCCGTGCTGGCTGGCAAGAGCGCAAAACATGCCGAAGCAGTCGTCTGAGACTGTCCGGGATTATGCGCCTTGGTTGGGGAAACACGCCGTGGCGCCGAGCACTGGGCCGTTGGCCAAAGCGGTCAGGAAGGATGGCAGCACGGTCGAGAATGTGTAGGAGATCCGCACCGTCGTGAATCCCGTGAGACCCGAGCAGGTCGTGTTGTTGTCGATGCTGATGTCGGTTCCGGCCAGCTCGAGGCCGTCGCTGGCAGCCATGCTGCTGATGTAGCTTATGGTGTTGGCTGCGCTGTAAACGCCATTCTGCGTGCAGTGGCTCTGCAGCACGCCCACGCAACGCGCACCTGCGGTGGCCGTATCCTGCAGCACATGTTGCGTCCAGAACATGCGGCCGAACTCCACCGTGCCGAACAGCACCAGCAGCAGCGGCACCGACAGCAGCGCGAATTCGACGGCGTTGGCGCCGCTCCTGTCGCGGATGAACGCGGTCAGGCGCTTCAAGACAAGGGGTCTCATTTCGGCTGCATCATGGCCTGGACAGTGATTGTGCCGCTCTTGACGACGCCGACGCCGCCGAACAGAGGCGAGAAAGGCCGGCTGGCGCTGATCGTCACGAACTTGCCGGCAATGCCGCCGGCCGGGCAGGTCGAGCCGCAGGTCACCGATGAGCCCCAGGTGACGTTGCCGGCGGAGCCGGTTGGACAGTAGCAGAGGTCGGCGCCGGATGCCGTGCCGCTCTGGATCGCGGTTGCGGCGCTGGTGTCGTAGGCGATGGTGGCGCCATTATTGATGACGACCTGGACATGGCCGCCGGCGCTGCCGAGACCGCCCGCCACCACCGCTGTGATATTGGCGGCAAGCGTGCCGCCGCCGGTCGAATTGACCTTGTCGGCGCCGAGCAGCGCGTAGTTGGAACCTGCCGACACCGCCGAGCTCAGATCGAACTTCGCCTTCAGCGAGGCGCCGATGTCCACCATTCCAGCCAAAATCAGGATCAGCACGGGACTGATCAGGGCGAACTCGACCGCCGAAGCGCCGGCTGTCTCTCGGGTGAGGAAGCGGGCGAACGCGGACCGCCGCGACGCGTGCGCCATGACAGTTTTGAAACCTCTCAGGATCGTCACTGGACAAGACTCACTTTGTTGCTGGCGCTGGAGCTGGAAGCGGCGATGCATTCCGACGCCGCGGCCGTGCCGCCTGAGAGCGTGATCAGCGAGCCGATCATCTGCAGGCATTTGCTGGAATCGGATGGCGAGCCCAGAACACTGGACCCACCATTCATGATGATCGGGCCGTAAGGGAAATAGAAGGCGCCGGAGATCTGTGCATTGGAGCCGCCCTCGGCGAAGGTGGCGCCCGCGGTGACCGAAGTCGATGTCGGGCCGATAACGGCGAGCTTCGCCGTGGCGCCGGTCTGCGGCGCGGTCAGCACGATATTGCTGTAACCGGCCGCCACGCAGAAGACATAGCCGTTGCAGCTTCCCGAGCTCGATTTGGCCTTGCCCGACAGCACCAGCGTCACGTTGGCGCCGCTGACGCTGATCGTCGAGCCGCCGCAACTGGCGCTGCCGCCACCGCTTCCGCCAAGCGCGAAATAGCCGTCGATCGTATAGACGCCGGCGCCGAGCAGGACGGCGCCCGAGGCGATGAAATTGCCTTCGATGTCGTGCTGCGCCGTGGCCGGCACGACAAAGCAACTGCCACCGCCGCCGCCGTTCACATTGCCGATGACCTGGAACACGCCCGAGCTGGTGGCGTCGGCCATGATGGTCGTGGAGCCGCCGCCGAGCGTGATGGCGTCGCCGTTGCCGCCGGGCCCGATCTTGTAGCTGTTCGAGGTGCCGGAGCCGAAGGTGATGACGGCGCCGCCGGTGTTGTTGAGCCCGCCGGGCAATTCGAACGTGCTCGGCCCGCCGAAGGTGAGTTTGCTGGTGTTGCAGAGGCTGACGCGCGCGATGCCGCCGCAGGTGTTGTCGCTGATGCCGAACTTGAAGGTGCCGGCGCCGAAGGTCGTGGTGGCGCCGCCGCCGGTCGTCAGCCCCTTGGTGAAGTTGTAGATGCCCGGCCCGAAATTGGTGGTGCCGCTGGTCGTGAGATCGCCGGCGATGTTGTAGACGGTGGTTGCCGCACCGCTGGTGGCGAAGTTGAGGTTGATGCCGCCGCCGATGGTGATTGTTCCGATATTGACCGTGGTCTTGCTGCCGCAATTCAGCGTCCAGGTCGACGTCGGGGATGCCCAGCTTGCCGTGCAGCCGAGCGCGGTCGCCTGACCTTGGGTGGACCCCTGGCTCCAGGCGAAGTCGATGTTGGTGCTGTTGGCCGGCGCTGCCGGCGCCGTCGGCTTCGACATCGCCGCGACCGTGCTGAAACGCGCGACAGCCGCGGCAATGGCCGTATTGCCGGCCAGCGGATCGGGTGTCGATTTCTTGGCGATCACCGCGGCCGTGCCGTTCGGGCCGGTGATGCCGTTGCAGGGCTGGCTGGGCGGCGCCGCCGAGTTGTAGTTCACCCCGATCGCCGAAATGGACGTGCCGCAGGGAACGGTCACGGTGTTGTTCGACGACACCGTGCATTTGGCCGCGGTGATGTTGGTGCCACCCGAGAGCGTGATGCCGGTCTTGGTGCCGTCCAACGCCAGCATGCAGCCGGGGGTCTGCGCCTGGGCGCCGAGTTCGGCGACGGCATTGGCATAGATCTGCAATTGCTGGCGGTCGTTGAGCACGCGCGCCAGAAGCAGTTGTTTCTGGGTGCGGATCGACACCGAGACGGCATTCATGCCGGAAGTCTTGGGAGAGGTGACCAGCGCCGCCTGGACATCGGCGGCCGGGACGCCGTTGAGCGTGGCGACATTGACCGCGGCCGCCGTCATCTGGTCGGTCGATTTCGTCGCATTGTAGGCGAGAGCGCCGGCATAGGCCGCAAGGTCTGCCGTGCGCTGGTTGCCGGCCCGGTCGACCAGCGCGCCGCCATATTCCGTGACGAGCGCCGCCATGCCGATGAGCACCGGCAAGAGCAGCGCTGACATAATGAGGACGTTGCCATCACGGTTACGCACAAACCGGCGAAGTATTTGCATCGATGAAGACCCTGCACGCGCGAGGAGCTCAACTGTGCCCATTAGTAGGCGTGAAAGTCTTAAAAATCATTGTCCGACAAATCGCACAATGATCAGGGACGTTTGATCAAAGTGCTGATTTAATTGAAGAATTGCACAAAGTTTAGGCAGTCGGTTGGAGCGGCACGGCAGCGTTGCCCATCAAGGGCGGATCGCCAGGCGCTCAAGCCTTCGAATCGAGACAACGAAAAAGGGCGACCTCTCGGCCGCCCTTTCGATAATTTTGCGAGGATGGCTGGATTAGAAATCCATGCCGCCACTCAAGCCCGCTCGCGGGCTTGAGCAGTGTTGGTTGATGGGCGTGCTTTATGGACTTCTTAGAAGTCCATGCCGCCCATGCCGCCCATGCCGCCGCCGCCCATGCCGCCAGGCATGCCGCCGGCGCCAGAGTCCTTCTTCGGAGCTTCGGCGATCATGGCTTCGGTGGTGACGAGCAGGCCGGCGACCGAGGCCGCGTCCTGGAGGGCGGTGCGCACGACCTTGACCGGATCGACGATACCCATGACGATCATGTCGCCATATTCGCCGGTCTGGGCGTTGTAGCCGAAGGTCGCGCCCTTGTTCTCGAGGATCTTGCCGGCAACGATCGATGCTTCCGCACCGGCGTTGGCCGCGATCTGGCGGGCCGGAGCCTGCAGCGCACGACGAACGATGTTGATGCCGGCAGCCTGGTCGGCATTGGCGCCGGCAGCCTTGATGTTGGCCGAAGCGCGCAGCAGGGCAACGCCACCGCCTGCAACGATGCCTTCTTCCACGGCCGCGCGGGTCGCGTTGAGGGCGTCATCGACGCGGTCCTTCTTTTCCTTGACTTCGACTTCCGTCGCACCGCCGACGCGGATCACGGCAACGCCGCCGGCGAGCTTCGCCAGACGTTCCTGCAGCTTCTCCTTGTCGTAGTCCGAGGTGGTCTCCTCGATCTGCTGCTTGATCTGGGCAACGCGGCCCTGGATCTCTGCCTTCTTGCCGGCGCCGTCGACGATGGTGGTGTTCTCCTTGGAGATCGACACCTTCTTGGCGCGGCCGAGCATGTTGAGGCCGACGTTCTCGAGCTTGATGCCGAGGTCTTCCGAGATGACCTGGCCACCGGTCAGGATGGCGATGTCTTCCAGCATGGCCTTGCGGCGATCACCGAAGCCCGGCGCCTTGACGGCGGCGATCTTCAGGCCGCCACGCAGCTTGTTGACGACCAGCGTGGCCAGGGCCTCGCCTTCGACGTCTTCCGAGATGATGAGCAGCGGCTTCGAGGTCTGCACGACGGCTTCGAGGACCGGCAGCATGGCCTGCAGGTTGGAGAGCTTCTTCTCGTGCAGGAGGATGTAGACGTCCTCCAGTTCGGCAACCATCTTGTCGGCGTTGGTGACGAAGTAGGGCGAGAGGTAGCCGCGGTCGAACTGCATGCCTTCGACGACTTCGAGTTCGGTCTCGGCAGTCTTGGCTTCCTCGACCGTGATGACGCCTTCATTGCCGACCTTCTGCATCGCTTCCGCGATCATCTTGCCGACCGACTCGTCGCCATTGGCCGAGATCGTGCCGACCTGGGCGACTTCCTCGGAGGTCTTGATCTTCTTGGCGGCCTTGCCGAGAGCGGCGACCACTTCGTTGACGGCCAGATCGATGCCGCGCTTCAGGTCCATCGGGTTCATGCCGGCGGCAACCGACTTGTGGCCTTCCTGGACGATCGACTGCGCCAGAACGGTCGCGGTCGTGGTGCCGTCGCCGGCGATGTCGTTGGTCTTCGAAGCAACTTCGCGGACCATCTGCGCGCCCATGTTCTCGAACTTGTCTTCAAGCTCGATTTCCTTGGCGACGGTGACGCCGTCCTTGGTGATGCGCGGGGCGCCGAACGACTTGTCGATGACGACGTTGCGGCCCTTGGGACCGAGCGTGACCTTCACCGCGTCGGCGAGGATGTTGACGCCGCGCAGCATGCGCTCGCGGGCGTCACGGGAGAATTTTACGTCTTTGGCAGCCATGTTTTAGCTCCTGGCAGGGGCTCGGATAGAGCCTGAAAAATTCAAGTTGAAGGTGAGGCCGATGATCAGCCGATGATGCCCATGATGTCGGATTCCTTCATGATCAGAAGGTCTTCGCCATTGAGCTTGACTTCGGTGCCCGACCACTTGCCGAACAGGATGCGGTCGCCGGCCTTGACGTCCAGCGGGACCAGCTTGCCAGCTTCGTCGCGGGCGCCCGAGCCGACGGCGATGATCTCGCCTTCCTGCGGCTTTTCCTTTGCCGTGTCCGGGATGATGATCCCGCCGGCGGTCTTGGATTCGGATTCGACCCGGCGAACGACCACGCGGTCATGAAGCGGGCGGAACTTCGACTTTGCCATTTTTTCTTCCTCGATGAGAACGGTGAGAAACAGTTCCTCCGTCCGGCGGCGCCGGACACATAGTTAGCACTCACCAATGGCGAGTGCTAACGTGGCGCTGAAATAGGCCGACGATCTGCGAGAGTCAAGGCGCGCCGCAGGAGGCAGTCGTGGGAAATTTTCATGCGCTGCATCGTCGCGGAGAATGTGGCGGTTACTGGCCGCAAAAGCGAAAGAATTTCGCTAGGTCGTTCAGCGCCTCGGCGACCGCAGTACCAAAAGCGGGCATCGCTCGGCGAGCCCGTAGCTGCCGGTTGGAACAATGCGGACGTTACTGAAGAACGCTTCCGCCTCGCTGATGAGTGCCATGGGCGGCGCAAAACTGTAGATGGCCGGCGAGTTCCGATAGACATCGATAGTGGCGATGACCGGCAATTCCCAGCCCGTACGCGCCGAGAGTTCCTGGCGATCAGGGAACAGTGCATCGAACCTTTCCGCGATCGTCTTTACTGGAATTGCATGGTCGGGAGCGGGGCCCGTCGCGGCCATGGCGACGCGCCATTTGAGCTCGTGGAAAGTGGAGACACCGCCAGAAAGCGCAAGCGCTTGCACCGCTGCCGGATCGTCCGGTGTCTCGGGACGGGCAAAGAGACGCAGGCCCGCGCGCCCGTCAGAATGCAGCACGCTGGCAATCGCCGCGAACAGCGCCTCGCGCACGGCTGAAAAGCCTAGCGCCGACAGGCAGCCGTCGCCGATCACCGCATCGACGCTTGCGCGCGAAACCGGTAGGTCGAGCCAGTCGCAGTTGATGGCCTTTCGCGACGCTGTATCACCTGGCCAGATTCCGGCGATCATGTCGGAGGATTCATCGACGGCCATCATGGTCGCGCCGAGCCCGGCGAGTTCCGGCGTCACGCCGAGCAGAACGACATGTGCCTCCGAAAGGTAGAGTTCGCGCTGGTAGGTTTCCACAGCTTCGGCAGGCGGCCGCAGCGGTGGCCCGAGCAACTCCCAGTGCCGTCGAATGGCATTCCAATGGTCGGTCATCCCTGGCCCCAACCAGCATTGTGTTCAGACGCATAATCGAAGACGCTAATGAAACCAAGTGCGGGGGGCACATGACACGCATCGCGGTTATTACGCATGAGTTCGACAGGTTCGAACGCCGGCGTGGCCCGCTGTTGCGCCGCGACAGTCCCTACATGCTCTTTGATCTGCTGGAAGAACTGAAGCGGCGCGGCCATTCCGTCCGCATACTCTCAGGAACGTCGGCGAAGCCCGAAGCAGACATAGCGGTGCTGCATGTCGATGCGACCGTGACGCCGCCCGAATATGTCGAATACGCGCGCGCTTTTCCGTTCTGCCTGAACATCGGGGCAGCCGACATCTCCAAGCGCCTAATCAGCGGCGCCGTCATCGGCAGGGACGACGACTGGCCAGGTCCGGTCATCGTCAAGAGCAATCTCAACAATCTGGGAATGCGGGAACAGTCGCTTAACCGGCGATCGCGACGTGCCGGAAAGCCGGAGCCATTTCCCGGTGCCGAGCTTATCGAGGGCTACCGCGTCTGTACGTCCCTTTCGGATGTTGCGCCTGCGGTGTTCGACCGCGGGGATCTCGTCGTCGAAAAATTCATTCCCGAGCCGGAACCGGACGGCTTTGGCGCCCGCTTCTGGATATTTTGCGGGGAGCGCGAGCGCTGCACCCGCCATGTTTCGTCGCAAAGCCTGGTCAAAGGCGACGACACGATCCGTCGTGAGCCGGTTCCGGTTCCCGAGGAGCTTCGTGCGCTGAGGCGCGAGCTTGGCTTTGACTATGGCAAGTTCGATTTTGTCATGCATGAGGGCAGGGCGGTGCTGCTTGACGCCAATAAGACGCCAGGCGGTGCCCGCAATCTTTCCGCCTTTCTCGCCGCCGGCAACGCCAATCTGGCCGATGGCTTCGAAGGCCTCATTGGCCGGGCGACATCTTCGGTCGGCGTCAGAGGAACAACCGCAACTGGGTGTGGATGATCGAGCGGTAGTCCTCGATGGTCCGGCGGCTTTCCGCGTCGCCCTGCGCAAGCGCCAGGCGCACGACGCCGCCGGCGAGCTGGAAGATCAGCAGAACCATGCGTTCGAACTGCTCGTGCTTGTCCGGCTCCAGCAAGGCGATGACATGGTCGCAGAACATCTTGGCTTGAAGTCGGGTTTCGGCGATGTCGAGATTCTTGAGCGCCTTGTCGGCCTGGATGGCGTTCTGCAGATCCTGGATGGCCGGATCGCCGGCGACACGGCCGAGATAGTCGTCAAGCAGCCGGTCCGCCGCGGCGATGATGTCCCTGGCTTCTCTGACATCGGCGACAATCGCCGCCAATCGCGCCCGGCTGACCTCGGAAAACCGCTCATAGAGCATTGCCAGGATCGCCGACTTGTTGGGGAAGTAATGGTAGACGGTGGCGATCGGTCCGCCCGCCAGCATGCCGACCTCCTTCATGGTGACGGCGTCGATGCCCTTCTCGCCGATCAGCCGCATGGTGGTCGACAAGATAGCGTCGATGCGCTCGCGGCTGCGCTCCTGCTTGGGTCTGCGCCTCGGCTCGGTGGCCGTTCGACTTGCTTGCGTCATGCACCGATCTTTCGCACGGGTTCTCAAATTCCGGTTGACATGAAATATGATCAAGTATCAGTTTCTGAAATGCTGACAGATTGTCAGCTTTTCTGCCGCGCGGCAAGGACGTTGGGAGGGCGCCTTTGACTTCGACAAGCACCAGTCTTCAGGGCGATGGCGACTGGCTGGTTGGCAACCCGACCGGCGGACAGCTTGCATCGGCCTTGTGGATCGGGTCGGTCGGCCTGCTCATTCTCGGCCTGCAGCCCGTCCTGCTCGGAGCCCTCTACACCGAGGGCCATGTCAGCGGCGACGAACTGGCACTGGTCGCCACCGCCGAGATGATCGCCATCGCGATTGGCTCGGCGATCGTTGCGATGCTGCTCTCCGCCCACAAGATGCGCTGGAAAAGCGCGGTCCTCCTGCTGCTGCTGGCGCTGGCCAATGTTTGGACCGCCTATGCCGCCGGCGCCAGCACGCTGATGGTGGCGCGCGCGCTGGCCGGCCTTGCCGAAGGCGGCCTTGTCGCGATCGCCACCGAACTGATCGCCCGCTCGCGGCGCGCCGAACGCATCGGCGGTTTTTTCGTCACCATTCAGACGCTGGCGCAATGCGCTCTTGCGCTGCTGTTGGCGCTCTATGTCGTTCCCGCCGCCGGATCGGCGGGCGGCTTCCTCGTTCTTGCCGTCGTCTGTGTGGCGTCGCTGGTGGTCGCCTTCGCTGTCCCCGCCGATTATGCCGACCTGCCGAAGGAAGAAAACCTCGCCAATGTGCTGACGGTTCCTTCGATCACCGCGCTGTTGTCGGTCTTCTGCTACTTCATGTTCTTCGGCGCGGTCTGGGCCTTTCTGGAGCCGCTCGGCGCACAATTCGGCATCGACGGCGGCACGGTCGGGCTGATCGTCTCGGCCAGCCTCGCGGCGCAGGTGCTGGGCGCGATGACGGCGACCGTGTTCGAGGCGCGCATAGACTATCGCCTCGCCATCGCGGCGATCGGCATCGTCGCGCTTGCCGCCTCGCTCGTGCTTGCCAGCGGACCTGGCCTCACGACATTCTGGGTCGCCGCCCTGGTCATGGGTTTTATCCTGCTGTTCATCGTGCCCTACCAGATCCGGCTGGCGATCACCGCCGACGAAAGGCGCACCGCCGTGCTGCTGGTGCCGGCCGCCCAGCTTTTCGGCCTGGCGATCGGGCCGGTCGCCGCGTCGCTGCTCATCGACGGCAAGGATTTTCGCCCGGTGCCGGAATTCGCCGCCGCAAGCGCTGTCGCCAGCGTGGCGTTGCTGGGCCTGTTTGTACTCGTCGCACGGCGTCGCCGGGTTGTTGCGTGAGCACCATGGCGAACAGCTGGAGCAACTGGTCGGGCTTTGTCACGGCCGAGCCGCGGTTGCTTGCCAGCCCCGCCGATGCCGGCGAACTCGGCGATCTCATTCGCACCGCACCCGGCCCGGTCCGCGTCGTCGGCGCCGGTCACTCCTTCACGCCATTGGTGAAGTCGCAAGGCACCATCCTGTCGCTGGAGAAGCTGGAAGGGCTGGTCTCGCATGACGCGAAAAGAAATCAGGCGCGCGTGCGGGCAGGGACGCGGCTTGGTTCGCTCATGCACATCCTGCAAGGCATCGGCCAGGGCCTGCCCAACATGGGCGACATCGACCGCCAGGCGATAGGCGGCGCGCTGGGCACCGCTACCCATGGCTCGGGGTCGACGCTCGGCGCCTATCACACGCAGTTGGAAACGGTGCAGATCGTCGACGGGCTCGGCAAGGTCCGCGAATTCAAGCGGGAAGGGGATCGGGAGACGATCCATGCCATCGGCGTCGCCCTCGGTGCCTTCGGTGTGCTCAGCGAAGTGACGCTGAACAACATCGCGACCTACCGGCTGCGGCGCCGCAAATGGGTGCTGCCGATAGGCGACATGCTGCGCGATTTCGAAACGATGATGGCCGCGCACCGGTCGGCCGAATTCTATTACATTCCCTTCTCCGGCTACGCGCAGTTCATCGCCAGCGACTTCAGCACCGAAGCCACGACGATGCGCCCGACCGACGACGACGAGGGCTCCTTGCGCACGTTGCGCCGCTTGCGCACCGGGCTTGCCTGGCTGCCGTCGCTGCGCCGCAGGTTGATCCGTGGCGCCGTCGCCAAGGTGCCGGCCGAGGATTATGTGCAGGACTGGCTCAACGTCTACGCCAGCGACCGGCAGACCAGGTTCAACGAAATGGAATATCACCTTCCCTTCGAGGAGGGGCCGAAGGCGCTGACCGAAATCATCGAACTGACCGAGAAGCATTTTCCGGAGGTCTATTTCCCGATGGAAGTGCGGTCGGTGGCATCGGACGAATTCTGGCTCTCGCCCTTTCACAAAAGGCTTACCTGTTCGATCGCCATCCACCACGATGCGGCGAACGATCCGTTGCCGTTCGTGCGCGCGGCCGAGCCGATCTTCCGCAGATATGCCGGCAGGCCGCACTGGGGCAAGATGCACAGCCTGAAAGCGGCCGATCTGAAAAAGCTCTATCCGCGCTGGGACGATGCGATGGCGGTGCGCCGCGACATCGATCCGCAAAACCGTTTCGTCTCGCCCTATATCGCCGATCTCTTCGGCATCGAACAATGAGAGCCTATTTCGCCACGCTTTCGGATGCGCTGAAGCAGGCGGGCATCTTCCAACCCAGCCTGCTGCTCGACCGCGATCGGCTGGATGGCAACATCGCCCTGGTGAAAGAGAGGCTTGATGCCAGCCTTGCCGTACGGCTGGTCGACAAGTCGCTCGCTTGCCTGCCGCTGCTTGCCCATATTGGCAAGGCGCTTGGAACCCACCGCTTCATGACCTTCCATCCGCCGATCAGCGAGGCGGTGCTGAGCGCGTTTCCGGATGCGGATCTCCTGTACGGCAAACCGATGCCGGTCGGCGCGGCAAGGGCGGTGCTTTCCAGAGGCGAGGTGGCCTGGTCGCGGGTATGCTGGCTGATCGATACGCAGGAGAGGCTGGCTGACTATGGCGCGCTCGCCGACGAACTCGGCGTCGAGCTGCGCATCGCTTTCGAAATCGATGTCGGACTGCATCGTGGCGGCTTCGCCGATCCGGATGCCCTGTCGCAGGCTCTGACGGCGCTGCCGGCCCATAAAGGGCTGCGCTGTGAGGGCGTCATGGCCTATGAGGCGCATGCGCCGCACATACCCGCCCTGTTCGGCGGACCGGCCAAGGCGTTGGCGCAAGCCTCGAAACGGGCCGCCGCTTTCGTCGCGCGCCTCGGCATGAACCAGCGCCATATCTTGAACATTGGCGGCAGCAAGACCGCGCTGCTTCATCATGGCGGCACCGCCAACGAAGTGTCGATGGGCTCGGCCTTCGTGCTGCCCGGCGATTTCGACACGCCAGGTCTCGGCGGCTTTCAGCCGGCGGCCTTCATCGCAACGCCCATTCTGAAGGTGGTCGAGCCGATGCTGCCCGGCCCGCCGGCGGTCTCGCGTCTGCTCCAGGCGCTCGGCCGGTTTCCGCGCAAGGGCTGCTATCTCTATAGCGGCAAATGGATGGCCGAACCGGTGTTTCCCGAAGGCATGGAGACGAACGGTCTGCTTGGCCTGTCCTCCAACCAGCAATTCATGTCCCTGCCCGCCGAGGCCGTCGTCAGGCCGGGCGACTACGCATTCCTGCGGCCGACGCAGAGCGAAGCCGTGCTGCAGCAGCTCGGGCCGATCGCGGTGCTTTCCGGTGGCAGGATCGTCGACCGCTGGCCGGTGCTGCCGATGGGGTGATGGCTGTCGTCTCGGCGTCGCCATTGGCGCCTGCATCTGCAATGTCGTCATTCCAGGGTCTGCGCGCGTCGCTGCGCTCCCTGCTCCGCACAAGAATGACGAAGTTGTGAGGCGCCTCGTTGCAACGATTTTATTGACTCAGTCAACTAAATGACTGATCCTGTCCAGGACAGGAGGAACCCCCATGACGATCCACGACCACCCCGGCAAGGAACGCATCGACGCGGTGCGCGCGTTCAACCGCTTCTACACCCGCCAGATCGGTGTGCTCGACGAAGGCTGGCTGAAAAGCACCTTTTCGCTTACCGAGGCGCGGGTGCTCTATGAGCTTGCCCATCGCGACGGGCTCGTCGCCAGCGACCTGGTGCGCGATCTCGGCCTTGACCCCGGCTATGTCAGCCGTTTGCTCAAAAAATTCGAGGAGCGCGGTCTGGTCGAGCGCGAAGCCACCGAGGCGGACGCGCGCCGCGCCTCGATCGCGCTGACGCCAGCGGGTAGGGAAGCCTTCGCGCCGCTCAACCAGGATTCGCACGACCAGGTGCGCGCGCTACTCGGTCGCCTGGCGCCCGTCGATCAGGATCGGCTGGTCAAGGCCATGCGCATCGTCCAGGACCTGCTCGGCGACAGACCCGAACCCAAGGTGCCTTACATCCTGCGGCCGCTGCAGGTTGGCGACATCGGCTGGGTCACGCGCCGCCAGGGCATGCTCTACGCCCAGGACTATGGTTGGGACGAAACCTACGAGGCACTGGTGGCTGAGATCCTCGGCGAGTTCGTCAAGAATTTCGATCCGAAATGGGAGCGCGGCTGGATCGCCGAGCGGGAAGGTGAGGTCGTCGGCTCGGTCTTCGTCGTGCGCAAGTCGGATCAGGTGGCCAAGCTGCGGCTGCTCTATGTCGAACCTTCGGCGCGCCGCCTCGGCATCGGCAAGCGCCTGGTCGAGGAATGCATCGGCTTCGCCCGCGCCAGGGGATACAAGACGCTGACCTTATGGACCAACGACATTCTGACCGCCGCCCGGCACATCTACCAGGCGGCCGGTTTCAAGCTGATCGAGGAAGAGCCCCACCATTCCTTCGGCAAGGATCTGGTCGGACAGAACTGGGATCTGGACCTGTAGCGGCGCGTCATGCCTTGACCCGCACCCAGATCTCCAGCCCGCCATTACCGGTGCGGCCATCGAATTCGGGCCCATAGCGCTCGAATTCCGACGCGTAGGCGATTTCATGGCCGGAGGCGGGAAGCCAGCCGTTCCAGATCGTGTCGATCGTGCGCCGATGAAAAAACGGCAACGGCTGTCAGGCGGCCGGACGCAAAGTCGACGACAGGCTTGCTCTCAGGTCTGTTCTGTTATAACAAAACGAAGCAATCGCCTTGCCTCGCTGTCGCGCGCGGCCTAGGCTGCGACTCGTGATGGTCCCCGAGCCGAAAGGCGAGGGGTGAAAAGGGAACGCGGTGAGACCCCATGGGGTCGAGGCCGCGGCTGCCCCCGCAACTGTAAGCGGTGAGCAAGATCCGGAACGCCACTGGCCGGCAAGGCTGGGAAGGCAGGATTGCGCAGAGACCCGTGAGCCAGGAGACCTGCCATCACTGAGTTGACCGGACGGGGTGTGCCGGGAGGAAACGTGGACATCGGTCTTGTCGGCCGGTCGACCAACATCCTTCCGTCGCCAGTTTTGAAAGTGACGGGAAGTTGGACGGCGCAATCGATCGTATTCAACCCGGCTCCATGCACCAGATCATCGTGTGCACCCTTTGCCGCGACGTGCCGACCGGCGTCAGGTCGGGCGAAGGTTTGTGCGCCGAGTTGCGCTCCCGCCTCTCGGCCCAGCCTGACGTGGCGCATGGTTTCACGGTCGAGGGCGTGGCTTGCATGGCGGGTTGCGCGCGTCCCCTGACAGTGGCTTTCCAGGCGCCAGGCAAGGCAGCCTATCTCTTCGGGTCGATCGACGCGCAGGCCGACGCTGCCGATCTCGTGCGGTTTGCCAGGCTTTACGCTTCGCTTCCGGACGGCTGGTGCAATTCCGGACAACGTCCGCCGGGCCTGGCCGGCAAGACGCTGGCCCGCATCCCGGGAGCCGGCAAGCTGGCGGATGGCAATCGATGACAACGCCGCTTCTCGATGCGCGCGACCTGGGCGCGACGGCGAATGGCCGGCATCTGGTCCATGCCGTCAGCCTGTCGGTGACATCCGGCGACCGCCTCGCCATCATTGGTCCCAACGGCGCCGGCAAGACCACGCTGCTGCGCATGTTGTCCGGCATGCTCAGGCCGAGCTTCGGAGAGGTGAAGCTCGGCGGGCGGCGCCTGGATGGGATTTCGCCCGCCGAACGGGCTCTGCATATCGCCGTCGTGGGCCAGACCGACCAGCCGGACCCACGGCTGGCGGTGATCGACTATGTCGAGCTTGGCCGCGTCCCGCATGCCGGCCTGAGGCGCCGCGGCGAGGAACGCGACATTGTCGTGGACGCGCTGCGCCGGACCGGCCTGTTGCCGCTGCTCGGCCGGACCATCGGCTCGCTGTCTGGTGGCGAACGCCAGCGCGCCCAGCTTGCGCGTGCCATCGCGCAGGAGCCCAAGATCCTGTTCCTCGACGAGCCGACCAACCACCTCGACCCGCGCGCCCGCGCGCAACTGCTCGAACTGGTGGCCGGCTTCGGCATGACGGTGATCGCGGTGCTGCACGATCTGACCCTGGTGGCGCCCTTCGCCACCAGGGTCGCGGTGATGAACGAGGCCCGGCTGCAGGCGCTGGCGCCGCCGCACGAGGCGCTGACGCAGCAGTTGATCCGCGAGATTTTCGGCGTCGACGTGTTTCGCCTGCGCCATCCCACCGAGGACCGCGAACTGACGGTGTTCGACCTTCCGAACCGCGCCGCACCGCCGTCCTGATCAAATCCATCCTTATCCGACACGTTCAACCAAGGAGCAAAGTCCGTGAAACGCCTCGCCTTGTCCCTCGTCGTCTCGCTGCTGGCCTCGACAGCCTTTGCCTTCCCCGTCACCGTCGACAGCTGCGGCAAGCAGCTGACCTTCGACGCGCCGCCGAAGCGCGCCGTCATCCATGATCTCAACATGGCCGAGATGGCCTTCGCGCTGAAGCTGCAGCCGTCGATCGTCGGCCTGACCGGTATCACCGGATGGTACAAGGTCGGCCCCGAATTCAAGGCAGAGCAGGGTTCCATTCCCGAACTGGCGCCGAAATATCCGACGCTGGAGAATCTCGTCGCCGCCGAGCCCGATTTCTTCTTCGCCGGCTGGTACTACGGCATGAAGCCCGGCGGCGACGTGACCCCCGACACGCTCGCTCCGCACGGCATCAAGACGCTGGTGCTGACCGAAAGCTGCGTCCATCTCGACAAGAGCCGCCCGGCCGCCTCCATGGACCTGCTCTATGGCGATATCGAAAAGCTGGGCAAGGTCTTCGGCAAGGAGGCAGAAGCGGAGAAGCTTGTCGCCGGCTGGAAGGCGCAACTCGCCGATATCACCGCCAAGGTCGGCAGCGCCAAGGGAACACGCGTGTTCCTGTACGATTCCGGCGAGGACAAGCCCTTTACCGCGGGAAAGTTCGCCATCCCCAGCGCCATGATATCGGCGGCCGGCGGCGACAACATCATGGCCGACATGGAAACGAGCTGGGGCAACACGGACTGGGAGACGGTGGCGGCGCGCAATCCGCAATTCCTCATCCTGCTCGATTATCAGGACGGCGGCGGTTACAGGAAGCTGCTCGATTTCCTGAAGGCGCACCCGGCGATGAAGGAGACGGACGCGGTCAGGAACGAGCGCTTCGTGGCGCTTCGTTATGCCGAACTGACGCCAGGACCGGCGAACATCGAAGCCATCGGCAAGATCGCCAGGGCGATGCATCCGGAAGCGTTCTGATGGATCTTGCCCGAGAGCACAAATCCGGCTCGCTTTCAGGGCACAAAGCCTTCACGCTGGCCATGACGGCGGGCGCGGTGGCGCTCGTCGCTCTCGCGCTGCTGTCGATCGCTTACGGCTCGACGCTGATACCTCTAACCGATGTCGCCGCCGCCCTTGGCCGTGCCATCGGGCTGGATGAGCCCGGGATATCGGGCCCGGTCGGCAAGATCGTCGTCGACTTGCGGCTGCCACGCACGATCCTGGCGATCTATGTCGGCGGCGGGCTGGGTATCGTCGGCGCGCTTTTGCAGACCGTGACCCGCAACGACCTTGCCGACCCTTTCCTGTTCGGCCTGTCGTCGGGGGCCGCTGCCGGCGCGGTTTCCGTCATTACCGTCTTCGGCGACAGCTTCGGCATCTGGACCTTGCCTGTGGCTGCGTTCACCGGCGGCATCCTCGCCGCCTCCATCGTGCTTTTGCTGGTGGCGCGGGTGAGGGGGCAAGGTCCCGAACGGCTGATCCTCGCCGGCCTTGCCGTCTCCTTCATGTTCACGGCCTTGACCAATTATCTGGTTTTTGCCGGCGACCAGCGCGCGGCCCATTCGGTGCTGTTCTGGACCATGGGCGGGCTCGGGCTGGCGCGCTGGGACAATGTGTGGCTGGGCGCGGTCGGCGCTGGCACGATCGCGGCCTACGGACTGTGGAACCACCGCAAGCTGGACGCTTTCCTGGCCGGCGAAAGCGCCGCCGAAAGTCTCGGCGTGCCGGTGGCCCGCATGCGCAGGACGACATTTCTCGTGGCGGCTTTCTCGACGGCAATCCTCGTCTCGGTCGCCGGCGTCATCGGCTTTGTCGGATTGATGATCCCGCATCTGTCGCGGCCACTGGCCGGTCCCTTGCATCTGCGCCTGATCGCAAGTTGCGCGGTTTTCGGGGCGGTGCTCCTGCTGGCAAGCGATCTTCTGGCCCGGACCTTGCTGCCGCCGCAGGAACTGCCGATCGGCATCATCACCAGCTCGCTCGGCGCGTTCTTCGTCGTCACCATGGTTGTTCGAAACCGCCTTTGAAGACGGCGTCCGCGCGTTTCGCATGGGAAGGGCGTTCACCTGTCGCTAACCAGGATCGCGTTGCAGACCTGCCATGCGCATTTTTCCGGCTTTCGTGGCGATGTGGTATCTTGATTAGTAAGCACGCTTATTATATGTATCGCTCATGGTTTCAGATGGCATCGACAGACTGGGATTTTTGATCCACGACGTGCAGCGCCTGATGCGCAAGCGCTTCGAGGCGCGCGCCAGTGGGCTCGGCCTGTCCTCGGCGCAGTGGCGGCTTCTGGTCCGCGTTGCCAAGGAGGCGGGCGTTGCACAGGCGCGGCTCGCCGAACTGCTCGAAATCGAGCCGATCAGCGTCTCACGCCTGGTCGACCGGATGGAGGAGGGCGGCTGGATCGAACGCCGCTCCGACGCGGCCGACCGGCGCGTGCGGATGATCTTCCCAACCGAGAAGGCGAATGCGGCCTATGCGGACGTCAAGAGCCTTGCTGGCGAGGTCTATGAGGAATCGCTCAGCGGCGTTTCGCCGGAAGACCGGCGCGTCCTGATCCGGGCGCTGGATGTAATGGTACAGAATCTGACGGACAGCGAAGCTTCGTCACTTGAAAAGATCAAGAGTTCGGAAGGTGCGGCAGCATGAACGCGGTAGCCAAGGTTGAAGAAAACGCTCCCAAGGTGGAGATGGAAGCGCCGGCCCAGCCGGCTGCCGCCCCTGTCGCGGTCACTCCTCCCGTGCAGCCGGTCGCGGCGCCGAAGAAGAAGCGCCGCATCGGCCGCTTCTTCCTGATGTTTGCCTTACCGGCGGCATTGATCATCGGCGGCGGCTATGTCTGGGTGACGGGCGGGCGCTACCAGGAAACGGAAAACGCCAATCTGCAGCAGGCCAAGGTGTCGATCGCCTCCGACACGGCCGGTCGTATCGTTCAGGTCGCCATATCGGACAATCAGACGGTGAAGCAGGGCGATCTCCTGTTCGCCATCGACCCCGAGCCCTACCGGATCGCGCTTGCACAGGCTGACGCGGCGGTGGCTGCCGCGCGCCTCAATGTCGAGCAGCTGCGCGCCGCTTACAGCCAGGCGATGGCGCAGGAGAAATCCGCCAGCAGCGAAGTTGCCTATGCGCAGTCGCAATATGACCGTGCCGCCGATCTCGCGCAGAAGGGCATCAACGCCAAGTCCTCGCTGGATCAGGCCAGGAACGATCTCGACAAGGCAAAACAGCAGCTCGCCGTTGCCGAACAGGGCATCGTCAGCGCCAAGGCGGCGCTCGGCGGCAATCCCGATATCGAGACAGACAAGCATCCGACCGTGATGTCGGCGCTCGCCGCGCGCGACAAGGCTGCCTATGACCTGGCGCAGACCACGGTGAAGGCGCCTGCCGATGGTCTTGTCTATCAAGCCGCGTCCTTCAAGGTCGGCCAGTATGTCGGCTCCGGCACACCGTTGTTTGCGCTGGTCGAAACCGGCGACACCTGGATCGACGCCAATTTCAAGGAAACCCAACTCACCAACATGAAGCCTGGTCAGAAGGCGGAGATCGTGGTCGACACCTATCCGGGCAGGACCTTCGAGGCGACTGTCAAGGCTATCGGTGCCGGCACCGGCGCGGACTTCTCGCTGCTGCCCGCCCAGAACGCCACGGGCAATTGGGTCAAGGTGACCCAGCGCATTCCGGTACGCCTGGAACTGACCGATGCCGACGCCAAGATGGCGCTGCGTACCGGCATGAGCGCTTCGGTTACTGTCGATACGGGCGTGGCGCGTGGCTGGCCGTCGATCTTCGGCCACGCCACGGCCGGCGAGCCCGCGCAGTAAGTCAGCGGAAGCCCGCCGGGACCAGGCGGGTGGAGCCGAGTTACAGGATTGGTCTGATGGGAGCGGTGGGTAGGATCAGTATTTGGGTCGGGCCGCGTGGCTGCCCAAGATCTGAAATCTTCGATACGGACCCGTCGGTCCTCTGGTTTCCGGGCGGCATGCATCCGCTCGTCAGAGACTTTCAGTCGATGTAACCCCCACATCGATAGTCGCGTCCCACCGCGACGAAGGTCTCTCGACGGAAGGCTTTGCCGCCCGGAAACCCGGTGTACACGTTTCTGTTACCTTCTGGAAGTTCTGCGCCATGAGCACGTCCGAACCGTTCAAAGAAGTGCCGCATCGTGGCCTGATCACGGTCGCGCTAATGCTGGCGACCATCATGCAGGCGCTCGACACCACGATCGCCAACGTCGCGCTGCCGACCATGACCGGCGATCTCGGCGCATCGCCCGACAACATCAACTGGGTGCTGACCTCCTACATCGTCGCCGCCGCCATCATGACGCCTGTCACCGGCTGGCTCGCCGACCGTTTCGGCCGCAAGGAACTGTTCCTGACGGCGGTGGTCGGCTTCACCATCTTCTCGATGTTGTGCGGCCTGGCGTGGAGCCTGGAAACGATCGTGCTCTTCCGGCTGATGCAAGGTGTGTTCGGCGCCGCGATCGTGCCGCTGTCGCAGACCTTCCTGCTCGACATCAACCCCAAGGAGCGCCATGGCCAGGCAATGGCCATATGGGGCGCCGGCATCATGCTGGGACCGATCCTCGGCCCCACGCTTGGCGGCTGGCTGACCGAGAATTTCAACTGGCGCTGGGTGTTCTTCATCAACCTGCCGGTCGGCATCCTCGCCTTCCTTGGCATGGCCGCCTATCTGCCGGCCGTTGCCCGGCGGGTGCGCAGCTTCGATTTCTTCGGCTTTGCCATGATATCGCTCGGCGTCGGCGCTCTCCAGCTGATGCTCGATCGCGGTGGCGAGGTCGACTGGTTTTCCTCGATCGAGATCTGGATCGAACTTGGCCTTTCGATCACCGGCTTCTGGGTGTTCATCATTCACACGGTGACATCGGAACATCCCTTCATCGATCCGAAGATTTTCCTCGATCGCAATTTCGTGACCGGGCTGGCGTTCATCTTCGTCATGGGCGTGCTGATCCTGGCCTCGATGTCGCTGCTGCCGCCGATGCTGTCGACCATCTTCGGCTATCCGACCGTCACTATCGGCATCGTGATCGGGCCGCGTGGCGTCGGCACCATGATTTCGATGCTCGTCGTCGGGCGCATCATGGGCAAGATCGATGCCAGGATTCTCGTCGTCATCGGTTTCCTTCTGACCGCGCAGTCGCTCTACACCATGGCCAGCTTCACCCCGCAGATGGACAACTGGCTGATCCTCAGCTCCGGTGTGATCCAGGGCCTGGGCATGGGAATGGTGTTCGTGCCGCTGTCAACGGTTGCCTTCGCCACGCTCGACGCCCGTTACCGCACCGATGCAACCTCGTTGTTCAGCCTGGTGCGCAATCTTGGCTCATCGATCGGCGTATCGGTCGTGACGGTGCTGCTGGTGCGTAACACGCAGGTCAATCACGCCGAGCTATCAGCCTTCATCAATCCGTTCAATCCCAATCTCTGGGCGGTCTCGCCGGCGGCCGCCGGCGGCGATCCGACGGCGCTGTCGCAGGTCGATCGCATGGTCAATCTCCAGGCGATGATGATCTCCTACGTCGACGACTTCAAAATACTGATGGTGATGACGCTGGTCGCCATCCCGTTTGTGTTCCTGCTGCGCAAGCCGAAAGCCAGTCCGGCCGGCGGCGGCGCGCCCGCCGCCCATATGGACTGATGTAGCGGCTGCTCGTCAGGGGACGTCCGCTGCCTGCCGGCGATATCTCCGCTACCTGCCGAGAACCAGCGACCAGTAGCGCAGGTTGGGATCGCGGCCGTCACGGACATAGGCAAGCCCGAAGCGGCTAAAGTCCGGATCGAGTATGTTGCGCCGGTGTCCCTGCGAATGCATCCAGATGTCGAACAGCTTCTGTTGGTCGAAGCGGCCGGCCGCGATGTTCTCGGCCGCGGCACCGTGTACGCCATTGTCCTTCATCCGCGAGGCGAAATCCTTGCCCCAGCCGGTCGTGTGGCTCATGTTTTCACGCTGCGCCATATAGCCGGCCTGCTGGAGTGCCGCTTGCTCCAACTGTGTATCGGCGACCAACGGACCGAGCCCAGCCGAGGCGCGCAGGCCCGCCAGCGTGCCGGTTGCCGAGGAGGAAACCCCGGCGCCTTGACCCGTCGGCAGCGAGACGGTGCCGCAGGCGGCAAGCCCGAGCAAGGCCGCGAGGCCAGCCGCCTTGAGCCATGTGCGCCTGTTCAAGTTCGTGATCCGGTCGCAATCGATTCTCGAAGTGGTCATGCCGGCCTGAGATAGTCGCGATCATGGCTTTTGCCGGGCAGGGTGATGAAAATCTGAAAATCGAATGGCGGCTGATCGCTTATTTCACAAGCGTGACGAGGCGGCTGGCGTACATATCGCGATTTCCGAATACGGCCGTGCAATCGGTCTTGATGGATGAGTTGCCTGTCATCTGCACGGTCAAGCCAACAAGCCTCAGGCAGTCGCCCTGACCGCTCATATCCGAGTTGCCTGCGAACGATACGGCCGCGTCAGGCGCATAGACGAATCCGCTGATCACGGAATTTGCGCCGCCATTCAGTGTCAAGGCCGATGTGTTCCCGCGGCTCTGGAAGATGGTGATGCCGGCGTAAGGCCCGCTGGTTGGCGGGGAAAGGTTCACCGTTTCATTGGCGTTTATGTAGATCTGTGCTCCCTCTACGAGGAATATGGTCACGCCGTGGCCGATCAGGCTGCCGTTACCTCCCGGCTTCAAGGTGACGCCGCGCAAGATGTAGACGCCCGGGTTGAGTGTGATGTTTCCCGACAATGTCTTGTCGCAATAGGTGCCGGGCGACAGCGTGTAGGTTTTTCCGTTCGGCACCTGCATGCAGAACGTGTAAGGGGGAGGGACGATGTCCGCCAGGGGATCGAAGGACGCATATTGATGTACGAGCGGCGCGCCGCAGGTGAGATTGGCATTGGGCGGTGAAAGCCCGGAAGTGCCGCCGACGGTCGAGACGCAGCCCGCCGAAACCAGCGCGGAACCGCCTCTGCTGACGGCATCGGACGCGTCCGAGTTTGCCGCGATCACGCAGTTGCTCATGGCGACATCGGTCGAGCCTTGCAGGCTTACCGCGGCCGACGCATGCGGATCGAGCGCCAGCACGCAGGCCTGTGAACCCGGGTGCATCTTGACCGTCGCCGACCGGCGAGCTGGCCAGGGGGCCGCGCCATTGATGAAGCTCGGACGGTTGATGCCTGACGAAAGCGAGATGTAATAGGCACTCGAGTCGCCGCTGGCGGTGGCCGAAAAAGCGGAGACGCTGTCTGAATATTCCTGTTGGTCGGCGACGCTCATATTGGCTGCAAAGAATGTCAGACCAAGTCCCTGGACATCGGTCGCGCTCATGCTGGGCAGGTACTTGGTGCCGACGGCAAGCCCAGCCGCGTCCAGCGAGTTCTGCAATTGCGCGGCGTCGTCGCTCGTGCCCGTCAGATCGAGGGTGCCGGCGACGACAGCCATTATCGGCAGCATCGCTACGGCAGTCGCCATGGCAAAATTGCCGCGCTCCGAAGACCAGAAGCCCTTCAATCCGAACATCGCCCCTCGCCAAGATTTATAAAGCTCAGGTTTTAAGGCCTGGGTCTCTACGAGTAATTTAAGCAATAACTAAAATGCAGAGATTCTAGGTGAACTCGGTGGTGGATCAAACGAAGGCCGCCCAGCAAGCATAATGAGACGCGGCGACAATCCCGGGAAGATCGGCTATGATGCCAGCGTTCTTGAAGTGGCAGCTACGGGCGGCCACCCTAGGCGGTGACCGCCCCCGGAGAAAAACGGAGGTAGGTTATGGCCGGCTTTCATGTCATGGCGGACGCGCACGGAATGCATGTGCAACCTGCGGTCCGCCGCATTTCCACGCCAGACCTCTGGGACGCGCTCAGGCTTGGCGCAGAGGACTTCTGGGCCAAGCCCTCGCATTACGTGTTCCTGTGCCTGATTTATCCGATCGTCGGCCTGATCCTGACGCAATGGACGTCCGGCTCCAACGCCATCCAGCTCGTCTATCCCTTGATGTCGGGCTTTGCCCTTGTCGGCCCGTTCGCCGCGATCGGGCTCTATGAGATCAGCCGCCGGCGCGAGCTCGGCATGAACACCAACTGGCGGCACGCACTCGATGTGCGCCGCTCGTCGGCGCTGCCCTCGATAGCAGTCATCGGCATCATGCTGTTCGCGCTGTTCCTGTTGTGGCTGTTCACGGCGCAGTCAATCTACACCAGCCTTTTTGGCGGCGAGCCGCCGGCTTCGGTCGGGGCCTTCCTGCGCGATGTGTTGACGACCAGCAAGGGCTGGACACTGATCCTTCTCGGCAACGCGGCCGGCCTGGTCTTCGCGGTGGTCGTGCTGGCGACCACGGTCGTTACCTTCCCGCTTTTGCTTGATCGTGATGTCGGCGCCGTTTCCGCAATAGAGACCTCGGCGCGCGCGGTCATGACAAATCCGCTGCAGATGGCGCTCTGGGGTCTGATCGTCGCGGTGCTGCTGGTGATCGGCTCTATCCCGCTGTTTGCCGGACTGGCGGTCGTCATGCCGATCCTCGGCCACGCGACCTGGCATCTCTACCGCAAGGTGGTCGAGCCGGCCCAGATCCGGCCTCCGCGCCGTCCGATGTGAGCAGTGTCCGGCCCGGTCAACGCGGTCAAAGGACAAACCGCAAGGTGGTGGATTTGCTCAAAGGAGTTGGCCTGGCGTGCCTTTGCCTTGCCGGCTGCCTCCATGCGGCGCCCGCCTGGGCCGACGAGGTGGTGCAATTTGAAAGCGCGGCCGTGAAGCCGACGCAGTTTCAGGAGCGCAATGGGCAGAAAAGAGGCGAGACCGCGAAGTCTATTCCCGGCATACCGCTGCGAGGATACCTGACACGTCCTCCGGGTGAGGGGCCGTTCCCGGCCATAGTCGCTCTGCACGGATGCGCTGGTGTGCTCTCGAACGACAGGGAAGCTTGGCCCGAGCGGCTGTCTTCCTGGGGTTACGTCGTTCTCGTTGTCGATAGCTTCGGCACGCGCGGCATAAAGGATACCTGTCACAGCCTCCTCTCCGATCGCGTTTATGACGCCTATGGCGCCTTGGAGTTCCTGTTGAAAGACAGTTCTGTCGACCCGCGGCGCATTGCATTGATGGGCTTCTCCGCCGGTGGCATCGCAACGCTCGAAGCCGTGCAGCTTGGTGGCGCGGAGCGGCTGATGGAGCACAAATTCAGCGTGGCGATCGCCTACTATCCGAACTGTTCGGTAGCGAGCGGCGACATGGCTGTGCCGACATTGATCCTGATCGGCGAGCTTGACGATTTCAGCCCCGTACAGAAATGCCGAGAGATGATGGCGCAACGCAGCGGCAAGGGAAGTCCGGTGCAGCTCAACGTCTACGAGGGTGCCCGGCACGCGTTCGACGCCGAGGAGTTCAAGACCGGCGTCGAGGCCTACGGTCACCGGGTGGAGTACAATGCGGCTGCGGCCGATCGATCGGCAAGCGACGTGCACGCCTTCCTGGAGCAGGCCTTCGGCGATTGACCCCAGGCGGCTTCAGCGCTGCGCGTCGGTCGCCATCTTCAGCGCCAGCGCCGTCAGCACCGTACCCATCATCCAGCGCTGGATCACCAGCCATAGCGGTCGTCCGGCGAGGAAGGTTGCGATCGAGCCGGCCGTCAGTGCGATGATGGCATTGACGCTGAGGCTGATCGAGATCTGCGTCGCGCCCAGCACCAGAAGCTGTGACAGGACATGGCCCTTGCCGGGGCTGATGAACTGCGGCAGCAGCGACAGATAGAGAACGGCCACCTTGGGATTGAGCAGATTGG
Organism: Mesorhizobium sp. B3-2-1; assembly: GCF_006439515.1. Classification (NCBI taxonomy): domain Bacteria; kingdom Pseudomonadati; phylum Pseudomonadota; class Alphaproteobacteria; order Hyphomicrobiales; family Phyllobacteriaceae; genus Mesorhizobium; species Mesorhizobium sp. B3-2-1. The sequence continues at coordinate 52,751 of NZ_VFTI01000003.1, forward strand.
TCATCAATCCCATGGCGAACAGCTTGCGCGGCCGGTCCTGTGGCAGGTCGCGCACCTGGAACGGCGAGCGTCCGCCGGGTTTCACCGCCTGCCAGGCCAACCACAGAAGATAGAGCACGCCGGCAAAGCGCAACAAATCATAGGCGAATGGCACGGCGAGCAGCAGCGCGGTTATGCCGAACGCCGCCGACAGCACGTAGAACAGGAAGCCGACCGCAACGCCGCCAAGCGAGATCAGTCCGGCCTTCGGCCCTTGCGACAGCGAGCGCGAGATCAGGTAGATCATGTTGGGGCCTGGCGTCAGCACCATACCGAGGCAGACCAGCGCGAAGGCGAGATGGTTGGCGGTGTCGGGCATTGTTCGTTCCCCAGCATCTCGCGATGGATTCGCGATCTCGCGAGCGGCCAATCTGTGCCTGTCCCGACAGGTGGCTGCAAGAGCTTGGCGCCGCCTAGGCGTTACGCCAGAGAGCGGTTCTAGATTAGCCGACCACACGCAGGTTCGACAGTTCGTTGCCGATTTCCTTGAAGTCGTTTGCCAGGCTGGCGCCGGTCGCATTCCAGAACAGCTTCGCCGGTTTGCTCGGATCCGTCGCATCCTTGCGGAAGCGCGACTCCGACGAGCAGGATTTCAGCGCATCGATCGCCAGCTTGTCGCTGGCCTTGGTCGTCGACAGGTCGAGCGCCACCGTCATCACCATGATGTTGGCCGCCTTGGCGTTGTTGCAAAGCGTGGCCATCTGCTCGTTGAGCGCATTGGTATAGTTGCCGTTCGAATAGTCGAACTGACCGATGGCGCTCGATGTGCCCATGAACATGCGGCCGACCGAGGTGCCGTTGTAACCGGGGTTGAGATAGCCGTAGGATGCGTAGGTCGATTTCGAATTAGCGGGATCCGAGTAGCCCAGCGAGGATGGCGTGTAATAGGTGTTGGCGCCGTCGGTCAGCACGATCACCACCTTGTCGTTGCCTCGTTCGGTTTCCGGCCGCCCTTGCGTGAACGGTTCTCCGCTCGAGACCACCCGCCAGCCCCAGGCCATGCCCTCGGGGACGTTGGTGCCGCCATTCGGCTGCATCAGGTCGATCGCCGCTTTGATCGAGGTGAGCCCGTCGGCGACGCTGACATCGGTCAACGGCGTGATCGGGTTGGTGGTGCAGCTGTAATTCGGTCCGTTGCCGGCCGGCAGCGCCGGCGCATCGATCGGCCGCGGCTGGAAATACTTGGCCATGTTGCGCAGCCGCGATTGGCCGCTGCTGCTCGCAGGATCGTCGTTCCACCAGCTGTTGACGGCGCCATAAGTTACCGGCGGGGCTTCGTCGGGGTCCTGGGTGAGCTTCCAATGATTGCCGGGTTCGTCGGGGGCGAACATGGGCACGAACATCGTTGCCGGATCGCCGACGCCGATGCCGGTATTGGCCGAGCCACCGGACGGCGCGGCGTCGTTGACATTGTAGGGATAGGGCCGGGCCTCGACGCAGCCTTGCCAACTGGCGAACGGACCGTAGGAATCGATATAATCATATTCGTTGTGGCTGCTTTTGCAGGTGTTGTTCGAATTGTATTGGTCGCAGACCACGCGCTTGCTGTTGACGACACGCTCGTGATTGGTGACGACCTGCATGTCGCGGTAGAGCGAAAACCGGGTCAGCATCTGGCCTTCCCCGGTTCCCCAGCCAGTGCCGCGCTTGTACCAGATGCCATTGGTTTGCTGAGCGTATTTGTTGGCGGCGTTCAGCGTCGACCAGTCGAAATTCTCGTTCGACACCGGCGACAGCCCCTCTGTGTCCATCCACGACGCATTGCCATTCCCGGGGCCGACATTGACCGAGGCGGCAAAAGGCACGAGACCGAATTGCACGGGCTTGTCGACCTGCTTGATCATGACCGCCTGCTGGGCGAGCGTGTCGACCAGCTGCTTGGAAGCGGTCTTGAGAAGATCGATGCGCTTTTGCCCCGAACCCGTGCCGAGCGTGGTCATCGATCCGGAATTGTCGAGCACCAGGGCAACTTCCAGCGTGTTCTTCAGCCGCACTTGCGAGGTGACGTCGAAGCTGAGCCTCTGGTTCGCATCGGTCGCCGATTTGCCGACGAGTTGGGCGAAGGCGGGGTAGAAATAGGGTTTGTAGTTGAGCCGGGCGGTCATCGTCAGCAGGCCGCCGCCGCTGGTGTTGCTCGGCAAGGTGACGTTGAGCGTCGCCCTCGCGGGATCGATATCGTTCAAATTGGCGTTGAAGAAATCGAGCGCATAGGCTCTCAACTGGTCGTCGGTCGCACCTTCCGTCAGCCGGCGGGCTGTGGCGAAGTTGGCGGCGTCGAGCGCATTCATCACCATCTGCTTTTCACGGTTCATTTCCGTGAAGTCGACAGCGATCGCCAGGCCGCCCATCAGCGGAACCATTGCCACAACCGTCATGAGAGCATAGTTGCCGCGCCTGTCGCGCCGGAACTGACGCCAGATTTCAAACATGCTTGCAGCGGCCCCCGCCGACGGATTCTCGGTCGGCGCCAGCTTTCCACAAAACGCTGAAGGACGGGTTTGGGAAACCGCTCTATTGCTTGGTCGGCGCTTCACCAACCGCTAACCAATCAAAGCCGCGGCTTGCGCCGCAATTCGTGCCGATCAAGGCGAAAGCTGGTGACAGCTTGGACCGGTTCGGATAATTCGAACCGGCTGCGGCGAACCGTCGGCCGCCGCACCCGCAACGATCATACTGAAGGAAATGGCATGGCGGATTCGCCTGAAATCGTTGGCTCGCTCGAAGACGTCTCGAAAGCCTATTCGGCAATTCTCTGCGATGTCTGGGGCGTGGTGCACAATGGCGAATGGCATTTTCCCGCGGCCGCGGCGGCGCTGGCGGCGGCAAGGGCGGCCGGCACTCCTGTCGTTCTGATCACCAATTCGCCGCGCCGCAGCGCCGACGTCGTGGCGCAGATGAGCGTGATCGGCGTCCCGCCCTCAGCCTACGACCGCGTGGTGACCTCGGGCGACGTGACCCGCGATCTGATCGCGGAGGGCCCTCGCAAGATCTTCCACATCGGCGCCGACCGCGATTTGACCCTTTATGATGGCCTCGACGTCGAACTCGTCGAGGAATTCGAGGCCGCCGGCGTCGTGTGTACCGGGTTGTTCGACGACGAGGTCGAAAAACCCGAGGACTATACCGAACTGCTGCGCCGGTTGCGTGCCAGGAACCTGCCGTTCATCTGCGCCAATCCCGATATCATGGTTGAACGCGGCGAACGGATCATCTGGTGCGCCGGTGCGCTCGCGCGTGACTACGCGCAGCTCGGCGGTCGCACGCTGATCGCCGGAAAACCCTATGCGCCGATTTACGAGGTCGCGATGAAGGAGGTGGCCGAGATTCTCGGCCGGCCGGTCGGGCGTCCGCAAATACTGGCTATCGGCGACGGCATGTTTACCGACGTCAAGGGCGCGGCCGACAATGGTTTCGACGTTCTCTATGTCTCCGGCGGTATTCATGCCCGCGACTATGGCGATCCCTCCCGGCCGGATCCGGCAAGGCTCGGGCTCTTCCTGGAGCGGCACGGCTATCGTCCGGTGGCCGTCATCGCAAGACTGCAGTAGGTGACGATGGTCGCGTTCCAGCATCTTACGACAACCGCGCCGCTGCCCGCCGATCTGCGAGGCGGCGTCGTGGCGATCGGCAATTTCGATGGCGTCCACCGTGGCCACCAGGCCGTGCTCGAACGGGCATTGGCGGAGGCCACGCAGCGTGGCGTGCCGGCCCTGGTGCTGACCTTCGAACCGCACCCGCGAACGGTTTTCAGGCCTGATCTGCCGCTTTTCGTGCTGACGCCACCACCGATGAAGGCGCGGCTCCTGTCGCTGCTGGGCTTTGCCGCACTCGTCGAGCAACCTTTCACGCGCGGCTTCGCCTCGCTGTCGGCGGAAGCCTTCGTCACCGACGTGCTGGAGAGGACGCTGGGCGTCACCCACGCCGTGACCGGCTTCGATTTCCATTTCGGCAAGGACCGCCAGGGCGGGCCGGCCTATCTGATGGCGGCCGGCGAGCGCCATGGCTTCGGTGTCACCCTCGTCGACGCCTTTCGCGACGAAGGCGCCGAAGTGATTTCGTCGAGCCGTATCCGTGCCTTGCTCTGCGAGGGCGAGGTGGCAGAGGCAGCCGGTCTGCTCGGCTATCGCTTCACGGTGGAAAGCGAGGTCGTCGGCGGCCAACAGCTCGGGCGAACGCTCGGCTTTCCCACAGCCAACATGAGGCTTCCAGCGGAAGCCACGCTCAAGGAAGGTATCTACGCCGTTCGCTTCCGGCGCGCCGACGGCACGCTGCACGACGGAGTCGCCAGTTTTGGCCGCCGCCCGACCGTCGACGACAACGGCGCGCCGCTCCTGGAAACCTTCGTCTTCGATTTTTCCGGCGATCTCTATGGCGAGACTTGCGCGGTCTCGTTCTTCGGCTTCCTGCGCAGCGAGATCAAGTTCGAGGGGCTCGATGCACTGGTGGTGCAGATGAAGCGCGATGAAGCCGAGGCACGCGCGCTGCTTGGCGGCGTCAAACCGCTGTCCAGTCTGGACGCGGCGGTGGCGTTCTGAAGCGTGACCCCGAAAAGGGGAAGCGAGTTCCTATTTCTTCAGCGCAAGACCGACGGCGATGAAGGTCCAGCCCTGGAAGATCAGGTCGATCGCCAGGAACAATCCGAGCACCCACAGGCTGTTGACCGGCCAGCCCATGGCGATGATCAGGCCCGCGAGCACGCTGATGACGCCCGCCGCGACAATCCAGCCCCAGCCGCGCTCCGGGCGGTGGCTGTAGCCGACCCAAGCCCGCAGCGCACCTGAAGCGACGAGCGCGACGGCCAGCAGGAAGGTCAACACAGCCGAGGCCAGCAGCGGATTGTCGAAAGCGAAGAACCCTGCGACCGCATAAAGCAGTCCGCTGAGCAGCCAATAGAAGAAGCGTCCCCAGGTCTTGACTCCGAAAGCATGCATGATCTCGATGATGCCGGCCACCAGCATCAGCCACCCCACGACATAGACGGAAGCCACCGTGGCGATGAACAGATTGCCGAAGGCGATGCCGCCGAGGACCAGCAGCACCACGCCCAGGCCGACAAACCATCCCCATTTGTCTCGCGTCTGGCCGATCGCGTTCTTCAATGTATCGCCGTGCAAGGTCATGTCGCCACCTCCATTGAAGACCGCCAGAATGCAAGGAGGTTACCCTTGGTGCCGACCCGCGTCCAGCCGACGGCGGGGCGGATGGCGCAGGGCTCGTGGGGTGGCAATGCGAGCCGGACATCTCGCCCTTAAATCAAATTTTACCAAAGCCTCGTCAAAGCTGTCGCCGCAGGACAATTGTATCGTGTTAGTGGAGTGGCCATGAGTCCGGTCGGGAAGATTTCTATAGCCTTGGCTACCGTCGTGCTGGCGACGTCGAGCGCGGCCGAGGCAGGCGATGGCGCTTTCGGCTGGCTGTCCGGCGACTGGTATCTGACGGTCGGCGCGACCGGACTGGTGGCGCCGAATTTCGAGGGCGGCAAGAAATACATGCTGAGCGCCCAGCCCATCATTTCGCTGGGCAAGGCCGGCCCTGCTGCTCGCTTCACCTCGCGCAACGACAATATTTCGCTGGCGCTTGTCGACGATGGCGGCGTCCGTGCCGGCCTGACCGGCAAGTTCCTGTTCTCGCGCGACGATGGCGATGCCGACGAACTCAAGGGCTTGGACCCGGTTCGCTGGGGCGGCGAGGTCGGCGGCTTCTTCGAATTCTATCCGACGGACTGGATGCGCGCGCGTGCCGAATTGCGGCATGGCATCCGTGCCCATAACGGCTTTGTCGCCGACATCGCCGCCGATGCTTTCTACGACGTGACGCCAACCGTCCGGATTTCGGGTGGCCCGCGCGTGTCTTTTGCCTCGGCGAACTATTTCGATGCCTATTATGGCGTCAACGCGCAGGAAGCCGTGGCCTCGGGGCTGAGCCAGTACAATCCCGGCGGCGGCCTGAAGTCCGTCGGCCTCGGTGGCGCCGTGACCTGGAAGGTGACCGATCCGATGACCGCCAGCCTGTTTGGCGAATATTCGCGTCTCGAGGGTCCGGCGGCCGATTCCAGCCTGGTCAAGGAGCGCGGCGACCGCAACCAGTTCATGGTCGGCGTGTCGACCAGCTACCGTTTCGACTTCAAGATGTAAGCGAAGCGAACGAGACGCTTTATTCCTGCGCTCATCTCCGCTAAAAGCCAGCAATGACGAGCTTTTCGCGCCTTCACGCGTCGACGATACGAATTACCAGCCCGGTGTTCCCAGCAGCCTGAAGGCTGTCGGAACTGCCGGGACTATTGCGCGCGGCCTCTCGCGCTTTTCCAGATCATCAAGGCATGTCGCCCAGAAGTAACCCGGTTTGGGAAAACGGCATGCGTATAAAGTAGAATTCCACGCCGCAAGCCACGTGGCCCGGCATGCACATGGCAGACCAATGACCGACGACCAATCAACGATCGACTATTCGAAGACCCTTTACCTGCCGCAGACGGAGTTTCCGATGCGCGCCGGCTTGCCCGAGAAGGAGCCGGCGCTGGTCAAGCGGTGGCAGGACATGGACCTCTACCGCAAGCTGCGTGAGAGCGCGGCGGGCCGCACGAAATACGTGTTGCACGACGGTCCGCCCTACGCCAACGGCAACATCCACATCGGCCACGCGCTGAACAAGATCCTCAAGGATGTCATCACCCGCTCGTTCCAGATGCGCGGCTTTGACTCGAATTATGTGCCCGGCTGGGACTGTCACGGCCTGCCGATCGAATGGAAGATCGAGGAACAGTATCGCGCCAAGGGCAAGAACAAGGACGAGGTGCCGGTCAACGAATTCCGCAAGGAATGCCGTGAATTCGCCGCGCACTGGATCTCGGTGCAGGGTGGCGAGTTCCAGCGGCTTGGCGTCATCGGCGACTTCAAGAACCCTTACACGACCATGGCCTTCCACGCCGAGTCGCGCATCGCCGGCGAATTGCTGAAATTCGCCATGTCCGGCCAGCTCTACCGCGGTTCGAAGCCGGTAATGTGGAGTGTCGTCGAGCGCACGGCGCTCGCCGAGGCCGAGATCGAGTATCAGGACTACGAGTCCGACACGATCTGGGCGAAGTTTCCGGTGGCCAACCTCGTCGTCGCCAGCGTCGTGGACGGACAGCCGGCGGAGCTCGATCCGGACCTGAGCGGGCGGTCGCTCGACCTGCTGGATGCTCATGTCGTCATCTGGACGACGACGCCATGGACCATCCCTGGCAACCGCGCCGTCAGCTATTCGCCGCGCGTCGCCTATGGTCTCTACGAGGTGACGGCGGCCGAGAATGCATTTGGCCCGCAGCCAGGCGAGAAGCTGATCTTTGCCGATGCGCTGGCCGAGGAAAGCCAGGCCAAGGCCAAGGTCACCTTGAAGCGCCTTCACGGCATCAGCGCCGAACAGCTTGGAAATCTTGTGCTTTCGCATCCCTTCAAGGGCCTCGGCGGCGGCTACGAGTTCCCGGTTCCGATGATTGCCGGCGACCATGTCACCGACGATGCCGGCACGGGCTTCGTGCACACGGCTCCCGGTCATGGCCGGGAGGACTTCGATGCCTGGATGGATGCCGCGCCCGCGCTGCGCCAACGCGGCATCGACACTGAAATCCCATTCACAGTTGACGATGCCGGCTTCTTCACCAAGGACGCGCCCGGCGTTGGCCCGGATCGCGAAGCCGGACCGGCGCGCGTCATCGACGACAACGGCAAGAAGGGCAACGCCAACCAGGCGGTCATCGACGAACTGATCAAGCGCAACGCACTGTTCGCGCGCGGCCGGCTGAAGCACAGCTATCCGCATTCATGGCGTTCGAAGAAGCCGGTCATCTTCCGCAACACGCCGCAATGGTTCGTCTACATGGACAAGGACCTCGGCGACGGCACCACGCTGCGCGGCCGTGCGCTGAAGGCGATCGACGAGACGCGCTTTGTCCCGGCCGCCGGCCAGAACCGCATCCGCGCCATGATCGAGGAGCGCCCCGACTGGGTGCTGTCGCGCCAGCGTGCCTGGGGCGTGCCGATCGCCGTCTTCGCCGACGAGGATGGCAACGTGTTGAAGGATGAGGCGGTCAACCAGCGCATCATGGACGCCTTCGAGGCGGAGGGTGCCGACGCCTGGTTCGCGCCCGGCGCCAAGGAGCGCTTCCTCGGCAATCACGATGCCTCCAAATGGCGGCAGGTGATGGACATTCTCGACGTCTGGTTCGATTCGGGCTCGACACATGTCTTCACCCTGGAAGACCGGCCCGACCTGAAGTGGCCGGCCGACGTCTATCTCGAAGGCTCCGACCAGCATCGCGGCTGGTTCCACTCCTCGCTGCTCGAAAGCTGCGGCACCAGGGGCAGGGCGCCTTACGACACCGTCGTCACCCACGGCTTCACCATGGACGAGGACGGCCGCAAGATGTCGAAATCGCTCGGCAACACGGTCGTGCCGCAGGATGTGATCAAGCAGTCCGGCGCCGATATCCTGCGGCTCTGGGTGGTGACGACGGACTATTGGGAAGACCAGCGGCTCGGCAAGAACGTGCTGCAGACCAACATCGACGCCTATCGCAAGCTCAGGAACACCATCCGCTGGATGCTGGGCACGCTCGCCCATGACGATGGTGAGGAGGTTCCCGTGGAGACGATGCCGGAGCTGGAGCGGCTGATGCTGCATCGTTTGGCAGAACTCGACGAGGTGGTGCGCCAGGGCTACGACGCCTTCGAGTTCAAGCGCATCACGCGCGCACTGCTGGATTTCATGGTGGTCGAGCTGTCGGCCTTCTATTTCGATATCCGCAAGGACGCGCTCTACTGCGACGGCCCGTCGAGCGTGAAGCGCAAGGCTTCGGTCCAGGTGGTGCGCCATCTCTTCGACTGCCTGGTGAAATGGCTAGCGCCGATGCTGCCCTTCACCATGGAAGAGGCCTGGCTCGATCGTCATCCCGATGCGGTCTCGTTGCATCTCGACCAGTTCCCGCAAATCCCGGCGAATTGGAAGAACGACGCGCTGGCGGAGAAATGGCGCAAGGTCAGGCAGGTGCGCCGTGTCGTCACCGGTGCGCTCGAGATCGCCCGTGCCCAGAAGGTGATCGGCTCCTCGCTGGAGGCCGTACCGGTGGTCACGATCAACGACGCGGCGCTCGAGGCGGCGATATCGGACGTCGACATGGCCGAAATGGCGATCACCAGCGATCTCGTCATTGCCCATGGCGAGGCGCCGCAAACCGCCTTTGTCCTCGACGATGTAAAGGGCGTCGCCGTGGTGGTCGAAAAAGCGGAGGATCGCGGCCTGGTCAAATGCGCGCGGTCCTGGCGCTACACGGCCGATGTCGGGCAGGATCCGGAGTTCCCGGATGTTTCCGCACGTGATGCCGCGGTGCTGCACGAATTGAAGACGCTGGGACGGCTGTAGGGCCTGTCGCCCAAAGTGCGCAGCGGTTTGGGACAACGACATGCCCACGTCAAAGAAGTGCACAAATGCCACGCCGGGCGGTGCAAATCCGCCCGTGCGTTGCCCTTAACGAGTGGTTGAGGTAAACACGCGAAACTCCGGAAGACAAATTGTCGCCGGATTTCCGTCGCAAGTGCTTGCATGATGGGGACCGGACACAAGGCCGGTGCGATTGAGAGGCTGTCTAGAGTGGGACTTTTTGGCATGACCGAGAGTTATAAGGCGCGCCTTGCGCTGTTGGCGCCGCTTGTCGCATCGGGCCTCGCTTTATCCGGCTGCATGGGCTCTCCGACCTATGGCACCGACAAGACCGCCGCCGAACAGCTGGCCGGCGATCTTACAGGCGCCGTTTCCTTCGCGCCGAAGCACAAGGACCCGATCGACTACAAGCCGCGTCCTACCCTGGTGAAGCCGGCCCCAGGTCAGAAGGAGGCGCTGCCTGCGCCTCAGGAAAGCATCCAGACGGCAAACGCAGGGTGGCCCGAATCGCCCGAGCAGCGCCGCGCGCGACTGCGCGCCGACGCCACCGCCCACCAGAATGATCCGGCCTACCAGTCGGAGATCGTCGACGACGTGCAGACGGATCCGGCTTCGGTGAAGAAGGCGATGGAAGACTCCGGCTCGAGCCATCCGCCGGCGTGGAAGCCCGCCGATTCCGACAAGGGCCGCGCCGCCGAGATCCAGCGCCGCCTTGCCGAAAGCAAGCAGGGCGACCCCAACACGCGCAAGTACCTCAGCGAGCCGCCATTGGCCTACCGTGTCGCCTCCGATGCCGCGCCGCAGAACGAACTCGGCGAAGACGAGTACAAGAAGGAACGCCGCCTCAAGGCAAAGGCCGAGGGCAAGAAGGGCGGCTGGTTCGACTGGTTGCCGTCGCTGTAAGAACGGTCGCGCCGCTGATCTTGCGGCGGCCTTGCTCAGTCTCGACGTCCCCTGAAAAAATCCTTCAGCAGCAGGCCCGCTTCGGTCTCGGCCATCCCCGGATAGATGTCGGGCGTATGATGGCAGGTCGGAGAAGCGAAGAAGCGCACGCCGTTGACCACGGCGCCGCCCTTTTCGTCGGCGGCACCGAAATAAAGACGGCGCAGCCTGGCGAATGAGATTGCCCCGGCACACATGGCGCAGGGCTCCAGTGTCACATAGAGATCGTGGCCGGTGAGCCGCTCGCTGGAGATTTTGCCGCAGGCTTCACGGATCACCAGCATCTCGGCATGGGCCGTCGGGTCGGCAAGCTCGCGCGTGCGGTTGCCGGCACTGGCAATGACCGTGCCGTCCTTGGCGATCACCGCGCCGACCGGCACTTCGCCACGCAAGGCTGCCGCCTCGGCCTCCTGCAGTGCCAGGGCCATGAAATCCGGCCTCTTCAAGCGGTTTGTCTTCCCATTATATCCTCGCCACCCGGCGGTGATCCTGTTATGGAGCGCATCAACCTGAAAATCGGACTCGATTTTCGGGAATGATCATGCGCCAAATCAAAAATGCTACAGCGTTCGTTGCGCGCCGAACGGATGCGCCACGCTGTAGCAGCGCAAACGGACAAAGGCCACATGGACGACAACGACAAGAAATCTCCGCGCAAAGCCGGTCCGGGCAGGAGTGGCCCGAAACCGGCAGGCGCACGTGGCCGCGACGCTAGCAAGGGCGGGAAGCCGTCCTTTGGTACCAAAAAGCCTTACGCCCCACGCGGCGACCGCCCGGCAGGCGCTGAAGGCGAGCGCCCGAAGCGCGACTTCAAGAGCGGCGACAAGCCGTTCCGCAAGGGACCGCGCCCCGAAGGCAAGCCCTATGAAAAGCGCGAAGGCCCGCGCAAGCCCTACGCCCCGCGCGGCGACCGACCGATGGCGGCCGAAGGTGAGCGCAAGCCGTATGAAAAGCGCGAAGGCCTGCGCAAGCCGTACGCCCCGCGTGGCGACCGTCCCATGGCGGCCGAAGGCGAACGCAAGCCTTATGAGAAGCGCGAAGGGGCGCGCAAACCCTACGCTCCGCGCGGCGACCGTCCGGTTTCTGCTTCGGCGGAGGGCGGCGAAAAGCGCTTCGACCGTCCCAAGCGTGATTTCGGGGATCGTCCGAAGCGGGACTTCGCCGACCGTCCGAAGCGCGACTTTGGCGGCGACTGGCCCAAGCGCGATTTCGGTGATCGGCCCCAAGGTGCATCGGGCGGCGGTTTCAAGCCACGTCCGCGACCAACCGAAGCAACGGAAGAAGCCGGCGAGCGCATCGCCAAGCGCCTGGCACGTGCCGGGCTCGCCTCGCGCCGCGACGCCGAGGAGTTGATCGCCGCCGGCCGCGTCAAGGTCAATGGCCGGGTGCTGGCCTCGCCGGCGTTCAACGTCATGCCCAATGACATCATCCATCTCGACGGCATGGAAATCCCGCCGATCGAGCGCACGCGCCTGTTCCTGTTCCACAAGCCGGCGGGCGTCGTCACCACCAACCGCGACCCCGAAGGCCGCAAGACCGTCTTCGACGTGCTGCCGGCCGAACTGCCGCGGCTGATGACCATCGGCCGGCTCGATATCAACACCGAAGGCCTGCTGCTGCTGACCAATGATGGTGGCCTGTCGCGCGTGCTCGAACTGCCGGCCACCGGTTGGCTGCGCCGCTACCGCGTGCGTGTCCACGGCAAGGTCGAGGAAAGCGCGCTCGCCGGCCTGCGCGAAGGCATTGCCGTCGACGGCGTCTTTTATGGCGCCATCGAAGCCAGCCTCGATCGCGAACAGGGCTCCAACGCCTGGCTGACGATCGGTCTGCGCGAGGGCAAGAACCGTGAGGTCAAGAACATCCTCGGTGCGCTCGGCCTCGACGTCACGCGGCTGATCCGCATCTCCTACGGCCCGTTCCAGCTCGAGGATCTCGCCGAGGGTCATGTGCTGGAGATCAAGGGCCGGGTGCTGCGCGATCAGCTTGGCGAGCGCCTGGTCGAGGAATCCGGCGCCAATTTCGACGCCGAGATAACAAAACCGTTTTCCAACCAGCCGGTGCGGCGTACCGAGATCCGTGAGGCCGAGCCCGAACGGCCGAAGTTCACGCGAGACGGCGAGCGCCGGCCGATCGGCGAGGGCGGGCTGATCAAGAACCGCAAGCGCCGGGAAGGCAGCCGCGACGAGGCGCTCGGCAAGCTGTCGACAAGCCCTGACAGAGGCGAGAGACCAGACAAGGGCTTCGGCGAACGCGGCCCGCGACCGGAGCGTGGCGGCTTTGGCGACAAGCCGCGCGGCGCATTCGGTGACAAGCCTCGTGGCGGCGGCAAGAAATCCGAACGCGAGCAGCGGCCGATCGAGCCGCCCGGCCAGCGCAAGGCCAATGTCTGGATGGCGCCGGGAGCCCGGCCGATCGGCAAGGGCAGGGCGGAGGCCGATGCGGCCAAGGCGGCCGAGGCCAAGGCGCGCAAGGCCTCGTTCAAGCCGTCTTATGGCAAGCCCGCCGGCAAACCAGGTGGCGCAAAGCCATTCGGCAAGCCGCGTGGCGAGCGTCCAGGAGGCGCCGGTGGCGGTGAGCGGCCGCGCGGCGGCCCCAAGGGCCCCCGGACGAGATGAGAATCGTCGGCGGTGAGTTTCGCGGGCGTCCGTTGGCGACGCCCCGCAGCAGCGCCATCCGCCCGACGACCGACCGCACCCGCGAGGCCGTCTTCAACGTTCTGGCGCATCGCTTTGCCAGGCAACTGGACGGCGCGCGTGTGCTCGACCTGTTCGCCGGCACCGGCGCGCTTGGTCTGGAAGCTCTGTCGCGCGGCGCATCCTATGGCGTGTTCATCGAGGAATCGGCCGAAGGCCGGGGTCTGATCCGCGACAATGTCGAGGCCTTCGGCCTGACCGGACGCACCAAGATCTTCCGCCGCGATGCAACGGGTCTGGGCGAGGCCGGTACGCTGGCGCCGTTCGGCCTCGTCTTTGCCGATCCGCCCTATGGCAAGGGCCTTGGCGAGCGCGCCCTGCGGTCCGCCAAGGATGGCGGCTGGCTGCGCCCCGGCGCGCTCTGCGTGGTCGAGGAGACGGCGGCGGTTCCCTTCGAGCCAGGGCCGGGCTTTTCCGTGCTTGATGAGCGCAACTACGGCGAGACCGTCATCCGCTTCATCGGGGCTGCCTAGGCCTCTTTCAGCGGTGGCCTCTTTGCCGCCGCCTTTGCCGGCAACATGACCAACAATTCACTTTGCTTGTCGCCAGCGCCTTGCCTATCGTCGCTGCATGAAACCGGAGCCGTCGATGACATCCAGAACTGAGTGGCTGAGGCCAACGCTGCTGGCGACATCGCTGGCCTTGTTCATGACCGACCCTGTCCTGGCGGACAACTCCGTATTGCCGGACACTGTGCCGGCCGAGTTCAAGGTGACGGATTTCCTGCTCGACAACGGCATGGAAGTGGTCGTCATTCCCGACCACCGCGCGCCGATCGTCACCCACATGGTCTGGTACAAGATCGGCAGCGCCGACGAACCGCCGGGCAAATCCGGCATCGCCCATTTCTTCGAGCATCTTATGTTCAAGGCCACGGCCCATCACGAAGCCGGCGAGTTCGATCGTGCCGTCTCCGACATTGGCGGCTCCAACAACGCCTTCACCTCCTACGACTACACCGCTTTCCACGAGACGGTGGCGCCGGCGGATCTCGAGCTGATGATGAGCTTCGAGGCTGACCGCATGCGCAACCTCATCCTCACCGACGATGTCATCAAGACCGAGCGCGATGTGATCCTGGAGGAGCGCCGCTCGCGCATCGACAACAACCCGCAGGCCGTGCTCGACGAAGAGGTCGATGCCACCCTGTGGCAGAACCAGCCCTATCGCATTCCGGTCATCGGCTGGATGCAGGAGATGGAGCAGCTGAATCGCACCGACGCCATCGCCTTCTACAACAAATACTACCGGCCCAACAACGTCGTGCTGATCGTGGCCGGCGACGTCGAACCGGAAACGGTGAAGGCGCTGGCCGAAAAGACTTATGGCAATGTGGCCCGCGGGCCGGATCTGCCACCGCGCGTCCGCCCGGTCGAACCGGAGCAGAACACCAGGCGCACCGTCACGCTCTCCGATGCCCGCGTCAGCGTGCCGAGTTTCTCGACGCAATGGGTCGTGCCCTCCTATCACACCGCCAAGCCCGGCGAGGCCGAAGCGCTCGACCTGCTCGCCGAGATCCTCGGCGGCGGCAATCGCAGCCGGCTTTACCAGGCGCTTGTCGTAAAGCAGGGCATCGCTTCCAGCGCGGGCGCGTACTTCCAGGGCACCATGCTCGACGACACCAATTTCACCGTCTACGGCGCGCCGCGCGGCGACGCCAAGCTGGCTGACGTCGAGGCCGCGGTCGATGCCGAGGTGGCGCGCATCGCGAGCGACGGCGTCACATCAGATGAGCTCGAAAAAGCCAAGGACCGCTATGTCAGGTCGATGATCTTTGCCCGCGACAAGCAGGAGTCCATGGCCAACATTTATGGCTCGACGCTCGCCACCGGCGGCAATGTGCAGGACGTGCAGCAATGGCCGGACCGCATCCGCAAGGTCACGACCGACGAGGTCAAGGCCGTCGCCGCGCGCTATCTGGTACTGGCCCGCTCGACCACCGGCTATCTCTTGCCGCAGCAACAGGCGGGGAATTGATGATGAGCGAGCACCGCCATGTCTTCCCTTCTCCCCTTGTGGGAGAAGGTGGATCGGCGCGCAGCGCCGAGACGGTTGAGGGGTCTTGGACGGAGCGCGGGCAGCGTCAAGCTGGAGCACCCCTCATCCGACCGAGCTTCGCTCGGCCACCTTCTCCCACAAGGGGAGAAGGGAAGGCCCTGCACGCCATCGCAACCCTATTCCTTTCCATCCTCTTCCTGATCCTGCCGGCGCTTGCCGCCCGCGCCATGGAGATCCAGTCCGTCACCTCGTCGAAGGGTGTCACGGCCTGGCTGGTCGAGGACTATTCCGTGCCGGTTGTCGCCATCCGTTTCGTCTTCGGTGGTGGTTCGACACAGGATCCGCCGGGCAAGGAAGGGCTGGCCAATCTGATGACCGGCCTGTTCGACGAGGGCGCTGGCCCGCTCGATTCGGAAGCCTTCCAGGTCAAGCTCGACGACGCCGGCGCCGAAATGAGCTTCGACGAGACCCGCGACGGCATCTACGGCTCCATGCGCATGCTGGCCGAACAGCGCGACCAAGCCTTCGATCTGTTGCGGCTGGCGGTCAACGAGCCGCGCTTCGACCAGGCGCCGATCGACCGCATCCGCGCCCAGGTCCTGTCTGGCATCATCGCCAACGAGAACGACCCCGACACGGTGGCGCAGAACCGGTGGGCGCGCGCCGTCTATGGCGACCACCCCTATTCGCGTTCCGATCAGGGCACCAGGCGGAGCATCGCCGCCGTCACGCAGGCCGATCTCAGGACCCTCCACAAGGCGGTGTTCGCGCGCGGCGGCCTGCATGTCGCCGTGGTCGGCGCCATCGACGCCGAGACGCTGAAGAAGAAGCTCGACATGGTGTTCGGCGACCTGCCGCCAAACCAGGCGCTCGCCCCTGTCGCCGACATCGAGCCCAAGCTGGCGCAGCATGTCGAGGTCAATTACGAGATGCCGCAGACCTCGCTGCAGCTCGCCTGGCCGGGCGTGAAGCGCAAGTCGCCGGATTTCTTCCCGGCCGCGTTGATGAACGAAATCCTTGGCGGCGGCACCTTCACCTCGCGCTTGTTCCAGGAGGTGCGCGAAAAGCGCGGGCTGGCCTACAGCGTCAATTCCTCGCTGGTAAACCAGGACCACGCCGACGCGCTGATCGTCACCACCGGAACGCGTTCCGACCGCGCCGCCGAGACGCTCGGCATCGTGCGGGACGTCGTCAAGCGGTTGGCCGATGACGGCCCGACCGAGGCCGAACTGGCGGCGACCAAGAAATATCTGATCGGCGCCTATGCGATCAACAATCTGAATTCGTCGAGTTCCATCGCCGCGACGCTGGTCGAGCTGCAGCTCGACGATCTCGGCATCGACTACATGCAGCGCCGCACCGGTTACATCAACGCGGTGACACTCGATCAGGTCAAGGCGGTGGCGAAGAAGCTGCTGACTGCCGAGCCGACCATCATGGTGGTCGGACCGCCGCTGGCCGGGGCCGGCAAGGGATGAGCCTGACTTTCGGCATAGCTTTCGGCGGCGGCGGCGCGCGCGGCTTGGCGCATATCCATGTCATCGAGGCGCTTGACGAGCTCGGCATCAAGCCGGTGGCGATAGCCGGCTCGTCGATCGGCGCCATCATGGGCGCCGGCATGGCCTCCGGCATGACCGGCAAGGATATCCACGATTATGCCCGCTCGATTCTTGGCCGACGCGCCGAGGTTGCGAGCCGCATGTGGCGGGCGCGGCCAGGTACGATCGCGGAAGCCATGCAGGGCGGCATTCGGGTCAGCCAGTTCAATGTCGAGCGCATCCTGAAGGCGTTCTTGCCCGAGGCCATCCCCGAGACCTTCGCTGAGCTGAAAATCCCGCTGAAGGTGACGGCGACGGACTATTTCGGCCACAAGCTCGCCGTGTTCGACGACGGCGACCTGCACTCGGCCCTAGCCGCCTCTGCCGCCATCCCCGCCGTGTTCCGCCCGGTGACGCGCGACGGCAGGCTGCTGATCGACGGCGGCATCTACAACCCGGTGCCGTTCGATCTGATCGAGAACGATGCCGACATCATCATCGGCGTCGACGTGGTCGGCGCGCCGGAAGAGGCCGACCGCAAACAGCCGACCTCCGTCGACCTGATGTTCGGCGCCACGCAGCTGATGATGCAGTCGATCATCGCCAGCAAGCTGAAACAATGCCAGCCCGACATATTGGTCCGTCCGGCGGTGTCGAAATACCGGGTGCTCGATTTCCTGAGGATCGACGCCTTGATGAACGAGACCGTTGAAATCAAGGATGAGCTAAAGCGGCAGTTGGAGAAGGTCCTAGAGATGCGCTCCGACGCCAATAGGCGTAAGCGCGGTTTGAACTGAACCTTGGGGCGGACAATGCCTGTCACCTTGATCCTGATCTGATGCGCGTTCGCACGGTGCTTGTCACGGGTGCAAACCGAGGCAGGTGCTGTTGAGGTCGAGGGCCGCGGCCAGCCCAGGCCGTTGCATCACCAGGGTAATGTCGCCGTAGTTTCGATACTCATCGCGCGAAGCGACGCTTGATCCGATCCACAACGGCTCTGATTGGAGCGGAGGTGCGCCAAGTCGTACTGGAGATCATGGCCGCCAGGTGAGCCCGCGCGTGCAGATTGTCCTGCCGCAGGCTGTTAATTTCCTCGGTCAGCTTTGTATTGTCGGAATGCATGCGTGCTATTTCGGCCTCGATCGCTGGGGAATGCACCTTCGTTATTTGAGACCACAATTGCCGCTGCGATCGGTCGAGATAAGTCTGGCGGTCCAAAGCGTGAGGCTGAAGCTGATCCTGGACCGCCGATGCCAGACTGCCGAGACCCATGACGGCCACCGTATCAGGCAGGAATACCGTCATATGCGGGATGCCGAGATGATCGAGAAGACGCTCCGCATTCATTATTGCGTCCGCAATCAGGTTGGCGTCATGGAAGGCAATGACGCAGTCCGATTTCATAAGCGGCAAAGTGCCGACGAAATCTGAAAAACAAGCCTTGTTCGTGTGTTCTCCGTCAATAAGCGCATGGGTAGCACTGGCCTTGACTGTGCCGGGGATCACATTGGAAACGTCGCTATCGACCGTGGCAAGTTTGGCCATTGCTTCAGGAGGAAGCCAATCCGACAGTGTCGCGATCATTCGGGCGGTTGAGTTTTCGGGGTAATGAAAGACCTGCGCGCGTTCATCGGGCTGCATCAGCGGCCGTGGGTCGATCGATATCACTGCCTCGCAGGCAGGATCAATCAGATGGGGAAAAAGGCTTCCACCCAGATGTGAGCCCACCTCCAGGTACACATAGCGACCGAGTACGGATCGAACGAAATTTTGGACACGCAGAAAACTCTTGCGGTCACTGAGAGTGGTCTCGGTCTTTACCTTGAAAATGGAGATATCGAGCTTCTCAATCATGCCTATCGCATGATCTGGGGTTAGCATTGGATGGCTCCTGGCGATTGGTTACGACTCCTGGCACGGCGCTTTAGACAGGCCATCGCCAGCGGACGATCGTTCAGTTGCATTTCGACCGGATATCCGCAACAGCAATATTCCGATGTGGAATGCAATGAATGAAAGGCCGATTGTGAACCGCCTTTATACAGATCTCCTGATCAAGGTTATCGCCAACACTGTCTACGGCTCCGGCTCGCAAGTGATGGATCCTGCGAAAGTCGGCGAGTCTACGCCGTTCAATCGCGAGGATCGGCTCAATGGCCGCGATTGGCCCACGGTTGCCCATTCGATGGCGGGCATCAAGCGCCTAACCAACGTGCGCGATCTCGTCCAGCGTGCGCTCGATGAGAGGGTGCCTGGCGATTTCATCGAAGCCGGTGTTTGGCGAGGCGGCTGTTGCATCCTCATGCGCGGCGTGCTGGCCGCCAACGCGATCACAGACAGAAAGGTCTATGTTGCCGACTCATTCGATGGCCTGCCGCCGCCGGATCCGGAGAATTTTCCCGCCGATCGGGGCGACAGGCTGTTCGAATTCCGCCAGTTGGCGATCGACCAGGGGCAGGTTGAAGCGAATTTTACGGCCTATGACCTGTTGGATGAGCAGGTCGTCTTCGTCAAAGGACTGTTCGGCGACACCCTGCCGGGTCTGAAAGCAGGTCCTTTCGCTTTGATCCGGTTGGACGGGGATTTGTACGAATCAACAATGGACAGTCTGGAAGCGCTCTATCCAAGGCTGTCGCCCGGCGGGTTCGTTATCATCGATGATCTGGCATTGCCTACCTGCCGCCAGGCGGTCGAAGATTACCGCGCACGCAACCACATCACCGCGCAGATGCACGAGATAGACTGGACCGGCGGTTGGTGGCGCAAGCCCATTGCCGACACCTGAGGCACGGAAACGCGATGAAGCAGAACCACGTGTCAGTCGTTGTTGTCGCGCCGCCGATGGGTGCCGGCATTGGTCTAGATGCCGGCTGAACCGACCGCTTACCCTCAGTCCTTCGCCCGCTCCACATAGGACCCATCCGCCGTCATCACCACCACGCGGGTGCCAGGCGCGATGTGCGGCGGCACGGTGGTGCGCACGCCGTTGGAAAGCACGGCCGGCTTGTAGGAGGACGACGCCGTCTGGCCCTTGGTCGTCGGCTCGGTGTCGACCACTTCGAAAGTGGCGCGCTGCGGCAGCACCAGGGCGATCGCGATGCCGTTGAACTGCGACACCTGCACCGGCATGCCTTCCTTCAGATAAGGCGCCGCGTCGCCGACCACGGCTTCCGACACCGCCACCTGGTCATAGGTTTCCGGATTCATGAAGTGATAGCCTTCGCCGTCGGCGTAGAGGAAGGTGTGCTCGCGCTCCTCGACATAGGCGCGCTCCACCTGTTCGGTGGTGCGGTAGCGCTCCGACACCTTCACCCCATCGCCGATGCGCCGCATGTCGAGCTGCGTCACGGGCGTGCCCTTGCCTGGGTGGATGTTTTCGGCAAAGAGGATCACATAAAGCTTGCCGTCTTTGTCGACGACATTGCCTTTGCGGAGCGAACTGGCGATGACTTTCACCACGGTTTTAAATCCTGCGAGAGTTGACTGGCGTTTGCCGGCTTGCGCGGCGCTGGATGGGGGCCTAGCGCATCTTGGCGCGAACCGCCAGCCCCCCAATGCGAACTGGCATGGGGGCGAACTGACATCGGCGCGAACTGAAATGGGGCGCTCTGGCACGCCTTCAATCCACTCATGACCGCCGCGTCGCCTTGGTGGACGCCGCATGTCCATGCCGACCGCCGCCCGCGCCTGATGCGGCGCAACGGGCTGACGGCTGCCTTGCGCGATTGGTTCGCCGGCAACGACTTCATCGAGGTGGAGACGGCCGCGCTGCAGGTCTCGCCCGGCAACGAGGCGCATCTGGCGGCTTTCGCCACGGAATCGGTCGGGCCGGATGGCGTCCGCTCGCCGCTTTATCTCCATACCTCGCCGGAATTCGCCTGCAAGAAACTGCTCGCCGCGGGGGAACAGCGCATTTTCAGCCTGGGGGCCGTCTATCGCAACCGCGAGCGCGGCCCCTTGCATCATCCCGAATTCACCATGCTCGAATGGTATCGGGTAGGGGAAACCTATGAAAGCCTGATGCGCGACTGCGCCGATCTGCTGGCGCTGGCCGCGACACGAGCAGTTGCCACGCGCTTTTCCTTCCGGGGCCGCGACTGCGATCCCTTTGCTGAACCGGAGCGGTTGGCCGTGGCGGACGCCTTCAGCCGCCATGCCGGCATCGATCTGCTGGCCACGGTCACCGTCGATGGCGGCACGGATCGGGACGCGCTTCATGCTGCACTGGTCCAGGCCGGCCTGCGCACCGCGCCTGATGACAGCTGGGCGGATTTGTTCAGCCGCGTGATGGTGGAAAAGATCGAGCCGTTCCTCGGGCAGGGGCGGGCGACCATCCTGTGCGAATATCCGGTCGCCGAGGCGGCACTCGCCCGACCGAGCCCCCGGGATCCGCGCGTCGCCGAACGTTTCGAGCTCTATTGCTGCGGCGTCGAGCTCGCCAACGGCTTTGGCGAGTTGACCGACGCGGCCGAGCAGCGCCGGCGCTTCATCATCGAGATGGACGAGAAAGAGCGTATTTATGGCGAGCGCTACCCGCTGGACGAGGATTTTCTCGCCGCCCTTGCCATCATGCCGCAGGCCAGCGGCATCGCGCTCGGCTTCGACCGTCTGGTCATGCTGGCGACAGGAGCGCAGAAGATCGAGGACGTGATCTGGACGCCGGTCGCGGCATCTTGAACGACAGGCCGCCGCCGGCCCTCACTTCAATGCGCGAAAACCTGCTCCAGTGAGCGAAAGCCCTTGAATTCCAAGGCGTTGCCCGAGGGGTCGCGGATGAACAGCGTCGCCTGTTCGCCAGGCTCGCCCTTGAAACGCACCATTGGGCGCTCCAGCCAGTCTATGTCGTCGCGCGCTTCCAGCCGGTTCGCCAGGCGCTGCCAGTCGTCCATCAAGAGCACGGCGCCGAAATGCGGGATCGGCACCAAAATGCCGTCGACCTTGCCGTCGCTGGCGGCTTGCGCGACCTGCGGTCGCAGATGCGCCGACATCTGGTGGCCGTAAAGGTCGAAATCGACCCAGGTCGCCGACGAGCGGCCGATCGCGCAGCCCAGCACCTCACCATAGAAAGTTCGGGTTTCATCGAGATCACGAACCGGAAAGGCAAGATGGAAAGGCGTCACGGCGAGGGCTCCAGATAGGCAAAAACCGCGATGTCCGCTCTTTGCGGGCGATTTGATCGCGACATCCTGATTGCCCTTCTGCCATTGCACAAGCGGCATTGGAACAATAGATGGTGCGGCAGCACCTGCCTTCCGGACAGGCTGAAGAAACAGGATCAAGTGCATGACCGACAAGCTCGACGCCGCGAAATTGACGGACCGCGTCGCGGCCCTGGTCGAGGCCGCCAAACGCGCCGGCGCCGATGCCGCGGACGCCGTCGCGGTGCGTGGCCGCTCGACCGGCGTTTCGGTGCGGCTTGGCAAGGTCGAAAACACCGAAGCGTCCGAGGGCGACGATGTTTCGCTGCGGGTCTTGGTCGGCCAGCGTGTGGCCAGCGTATCGGCCACCGCCGCCTCCGATCCGAAGGCGCTTGCCGAGCGGGCCGTCGCCATGGCCAAGGTGTCTCCCGAGGACCCCTACCAGGGTCTTGCCGACCCCGCGCTGCTCGCCGGGCAGACGCGCGATCTGGACCTGTTCGACGCGACGGAAGTGTCGGCCGATCAGTTGAAGGAAGCCGCCCTTGCGGCCGAGGCGGCGGCTCTCGCCGTCAAGGGCGTGACCAATTCGTCCGGCAGCAATGCCAGCGCCGGGCTTGGCGGGTTGGTTCTGGCCACCTCGCACGGTTTTCTCGGCCACTATGTCGCCTCGCGCTTTGCGCGCTCGGCCAGCGTGATCGCCGGCGAGGGCACCGGCATGGAGCGCGACTATGAATTCTCCTCGCGCCAGCATTTTGCCGATCTCGACGCGCCCGAGGATATCGGCCGCAAGGCCGGTGAACGGGCGGTGCGCCGCCTTGGCGCGCGCAAGGCGGCGACCGGACCGGTCGACGTGGTGTTCGACCCGCGCGTCGCGCGCGGCATTGCCGGCCATATCGCCGGCGCCATCAACGGCGCTTCCGTCGCGCGCAAGACCTCGTTCCTGCGCGACATGATGGGCAAGCAGGTGGCCGCTGCCGCCATCACCGTCACCGACGACCCGCTGCGGCGTCGTGGCCAGGCCTCGCGCCCATTCGATGGCGAAGGCGTCGAGGGCGAGAAGCTCCTGATGATCGAAAAGGGTGTCCTCAACCACTGGTTCCTGTCGACATCGGCGGCCCGGGAACTCGGTCTTGTCACCAACGGTCGCGGCGCGCGCGGCGGCTCCTCCGTCTCGCCGTCGTCGACGAACCTCGCCATAGAGGCGGGCGAGCGCTCGCCGGAGGATTTGATCGGCTCGCTCAAGACCGGCTTCTACGTCACCGAAGTGTTTGGCCAGGGCGTCGACATGCTCACCGGCGAATACAGCCGCGGCGCCTCGGGCTTCTGGATCGAGAATGGCGCGCTTGCCTATCCGGTAGCCGAAGTCACCATCGCCTCGAACCTGAAGACGATGTTCCTCAACATGGTGCCGGCGAATGACCTCGACCGTAATTTCGGCACCGCCGCCCCGACCCTCCTGATCGAAGGCATGACCCTTGCCGGAGCATGACCTGACCACTGCCAGCGCCGATCTGGACCTGCCGCTACTGCGCGACGCCGCGCGCGAGGCCGGTCTTATCGCCATGCGCTACTTCGGCAACAATCCGCAGGTCTGGATGAAGGGCGGCACCTCGCCGGTCAGCGAAGCCGATCATGCCGCCGACGCGTATCTGCGCCAGACGCTGCTTGCGGCGCGGCCGGACTATGGCTGGCTGTCGGAAGAGACGGCCGACGATTCGGCGCGGCTTTCGGCGCGCCGCACCTTCGTTGTCGACCCGATCGACGGCACGCGCGGCTTCCTCGAAGGCCAGTGGACCTGGTGCGTCAGCGTTGCCGTCGTCGAGAGTGGCCGCTCGCTCGCCGGCGTGCTCGAATGCCCGGCGATGGAGGAGACCTACTGGGCGCTGCCCGGCCAGGGCGCCTTCCGCAACGACAAGCGCATCGCGGTGCGCAAGCCTGGGGACAAGGCCGAAATTTCAGGATTGAAGCAGTTGATCGACATGGTGCCTGCCGACTGGCAGAAGCGGCTGCAGCGGGCACCCTACATCCCCTCGCTCGCCTACCGCCTGGCGATGATCGCCAATGGCACGCTCGACGCAACGTTCGTCAAGCCGAACGCGCATGACTGGGACATTGCAGCCGCCGATCTCATCCTGCGCGAGGCGGGCGGACATCTGCTCGACCCGAATGGCCGGGCGCCGCTCTATGCCGGCGAGGTGATCCGCCACGGCGCGCTCGCCGCCGGCAGCGGGGACCTGCTGGCGGTGCTTGTCGATGTCATCGCCGGGCTGCATGCCTGAAAGCGTTTTCGACGGTTCCAAAGTCTGCGGCTTTGGTCTAGACCTGTCACAAACTCACGATATGTGAAGGACCGACATGGCCGCGGAAGACGGAAAGAAACAGCTTTTGCATCTGGTGTTCGGCGGCGAACTCAAGAAGCTTGGCGGCACCGAGTTCCGGGATCTTGACGCACTCGACATCGTCGGCGTCTTTCCCGACTATCAATCCGCGCACACCGCGTGGAAAGCCAAAGCGCAAGCCAGCGTGGACAATGCCCATATGCGTTATTTCGTCGTTCATCTGCACCGTCTGCTGGATCCCGATAGCAAGGCCGCCGGTTGACTTCGATGGAGCGTGATCTGGCGAAAGAGCCAGCCAGCGAGGCCGCGCCCACGGGCAGGGGCGGCAGCCGCACGACCAAGGCCTTCTGGCGCAGGATTCGCCAGCCGCTCGCGCAGTCCCGATTCGTCAAAAACGCCATTGCCAGCCTGCTCGCGCAGTTCGTGCGGCTGGTTCGCCTGACCAGCCCCCTGGTCGCCGGATCGGCACGCTTTTCGGGCGGCGCCTATGCCGAGTTCGAGCCGGGGATCATCGCTCTGTGGCATGGCCAGCATCTTTTGACGCCGGCCTATTACCCCAAGCGCAAGCCGCTGGTCGCCATGGTGTCGCGCAGCGCCGATGCCGAACTCAACGCGCTGATGCTGGAGAAGTTCGGCATCGAGGCGGTGCGCGGTTCGGGCGGGCGCGACAATGCCAGGCATCTCGACAAGGGCGGGGCCAAGGCGCTCATCGCCCTCAAAAAGTCGCTCACCGCAGGCAAGAACGTCGCCATGATCGCAGACATACCCCACGGTACCCCGCGCGATGCAGGGCTCGGTATCGTGCTTTTGGCGCGCCTCTCCGGCCGGCCGCTGCTCCCCGTCGCCATCGCCACCAGCCGCCGCAAGGTGCTGGAAAAGAGCTGGGACAAGACCACCATCAACCTGCCCTTCGGCCGCTCCGCCGTGACCATCGGCACGCCGATCTTTGTGGCGGCGGATGCCGACGATGCCGAAATGGAGCGCAAGCGCCAGGAAGTGACGGTTGCCCTCAATGCCGCGACCGCCGAGGCCTACCGTCTCGTGGATGGTTCGCGGTGAGCGGCCGCTGGGCTCGTACCATGTTGTCGGCATATCGTTTTGCCGGCGCCGCCGCTTACCCGTTGGTCGGGCCCTACGTCGCCTGGCGCACCTCGCGCGGCAAGGAAGACCGCAACCGCCGCCGCGAGCGCTATGGCGTCGCCGGCCGGCCGCGCCCAGAGGGACCGGTGATCTGGATCCATGCGGCGAGTGTCGGCGAGACCTTGGCCGTCGTGCCGTTGGTCGAAAGCATCCTCGACTACGGCGTCAACATCGTTCTGACGACCGGCACGGTGACCTCCGCCCAGGTCGTCGGCGAGCGGCTCGGCGACCGCATCATCCACCAATATGTGCCGCTCGATCTGAAGCCGGCGGTCAGCCGCTTTCTCGATCACTGGAAACCCGATCTGGCGATCATCGCCGAATCGGAGATCTGGCCGATGACCATCCTCGAACTCGGTGCCCGCCACGTGCCGCAGGTGCTGGTCAATGGCAGGCTCTCCGATCGCTCCTACACATCGTGGAAGAAGCGGGCCAACCTCGCCGAGGCGCTGTTCGAGAATCTGGCCCATGTCGTTGCCCAGTCCGACGTCGACGGCGAGCGTTTTCGCGCGCTCGGCGCCCGGCCGGTCACGGTGTCGGGCAATCTCAAGGTCGACACGAACCCGCCGCCGGTCGACGACCGCGCGCTTGGCACTTTGCAGCGACAGATCGGCGATCGCCCGACCTGGGCGGCGATCTCGACCCATGATGGTGAGGAAGTGGTCGCGGCGGAAGTCCACGCGATGTTGCACAAGCGTCACAACGGCCTTTTGACGATCGTCGTTCCGCGCCATCCCGATCGGGCCGAAGCCCTTGCCGCGGAGATTTCCGGCATGGGGCTGAAGGTTGCGCGGCGCAGCAAGGGCGACCGTATCGGGCCCGACACCGATGTCCTGCTTGGCGATACGATCGGCGAAATGGGCTTGTACCTCCGCTTGACCGAAATCGCTTTCGTCGGCCGCTCGCTGACCTCCGAAGGCGGCCAGAACCCGCTCGAGCCGGCCATGCTCGACACCGCCGTTCTCGCCGGGCGCAACGTGCAGAATTTTCGCGAGGCCTATCAGCGCCTGCTCGACAGCGGCGGCGCCAAGCTGGTGCGCGACCGCGACATGCTGGCTGGCGCCGTCAATTTCCTCCTGACCAACGAAGTGGCGCGCCACGAGATGATGGCGGCGGGGATCGCGACTGTCGATGAGATGCGCGGCGCGTTGGCACGCACGCTCAAATCGCTCGAACCCTATATCCAGCCGCTGGTGGTCAAGGCGCGCCTGAAGGGCGCGAACGGGCGTTAGCGTGGCCACAGAAGCACCACCATTCTGGTGGGAAGAGCCGGACTGGAAAGTCCTGGCGCTGTCGCCTCTGTCGGCCGTCTACGCGCTGGTCGCCGGTCGCGGCATGCGCAGGGCCCGGCGCGAGAAGATCCAGGCGCCGGTTCTGTGCATCGGCAATTTCACCGTCGGCGGCACCGGCAAGACACCGGTGGCGATCGCGCTCGCCCTACAGGCCAAGCGCATGCATCTGAAGCCCGGGTTTCTGTCGCGCGGCCATGGCGGTTCCTTCGCCGAGCCGCACGTCGTCGATATCAGTCATGACAGCGCCAAGCACGTCGGCGACGAGCCGCTGCTGCTGGCCGAACACGCACCGGTGGCGGTGACGCCCAATCGTGCCGCCGGCGCCCGGCTGCTGCTGGAAAAACACGGTTGCGATTTCCTGATCATGGACGACGGCTTCCAGAGCGCGCGCATCCACATCGATTATGCGCTGGTGGTCGTCGATGCCCGCTACGGGATCGGCAATGGCCGCGTCATCCCGGGCGGTCCGCTCAGGGCCAAAATCGTCGACCAACTGGTCTTCACCAGCGGATTGCTGAAGATGGGCGAGGGCAACGCTGCCGATGCCGTGGTCCGTCTGGCGGCGCGTGCCGGCCGGCCGATCTTCGAGGCGCACACGGAGCCGAGCAGCAAGGCAGGGCTTGCCGGAAAGCGGTTTCTGGCCTTTGCCGGCATCGGTCATCCCGAAAAGTTCTTCGACACGGTGCGCGACGCCGGCGGCGACGTGGTCCTGTCCAGGCCCTTTCCGGACCATCACTTCTACGCCGAGGACGAGCTGGCCGAACTGGCCGCGACGGCGCGGGCCGAAAGCCTTGGCCTAATCACCACCGCCAAGGACGCCACCCGGTTGCGCCACGGCGCCCCGCAGGATTTTCTCGATTGTCTCGACGTGCTGAAAATCGATACGGCGTTCGAGCTCGACCATGTTCCCGAACGCATCATCGAGGAGACGCTCGATGCCTGGCGGCAGCGCAAGCTGAGGGGCTAACCCCGTTTGCGCAGCTCCGGATGCACCTCGATTTCGCGGCGCAGCGAAGCGGTGGCGTTCACATAAGGCTCCTGCCTGCCGACGCTCCAGTATTTCAGCTCGTCCAACGGGATGTTTTCGCCCGTCACCGCGCAGCGCACGAACGAGCCAGGGCTGGTGACCTGGAAATCGCCATCGAGATAGCGGATGCGGGCTTCCTTGCCGCCGGGGCCTTCGAAACGGTTCATCATGCAATGGCACTTGAGTTCATCGGGATTCAATCGCCATAAATCGTGGGCAAGGTCAAGCTTGGCGCAATGCTCATCTGATATTGCTCCATGGCACAATGGTTGTCAGGAAGCGCCATGGACATCGCCAATGCAAGCATGCCGTCTTTGCTGAAAGAAGCACTCACGCCCCAGCCGCTGCCTTCGCCCACGGCCGACCCGGCGACCGCGGCGCTGGTCAAGGCGCTCGTCCAGCCGCCGGCGCCCGTGATGGTGCAATCGGCGCAGTTCGCCAGCCAGGCGCTGCAAGCCTCGCTGCCGCGACCGGCCGCTCAAACCTCGCAACGCCTGTCATCCACCGCGATCGAGGCTGCCTACCGGGCCGTCATGGAGCCCGACGCCCCCAGCCACCATGAACCGCCACGAGCCTCGACGGGCGGGGCAGGGGCGGACACCGATCAGGCTTCGCGCGGCTTCGCCCCGACGCAGATACCGGCCACTGACAGCACCCCCAAACTGGCGCCGGCCTCGGCCCAGTCCACATTCTCGCCGTCCGTCGCTTCCGCCGTGGTGCTGGTCGCGGCCAACGCCAACGCGCCGCAACCGCGCGGCGCCTCCCGCCGTCCGGCGGGCCATGCTCCACGATCCGAGCCAATTCCGTCGTCGCTGTGGACGATATCGATCGTGACGGCCATCGTCTCGGCAGCGACCACCATGATCGTACTTTTTCTGTTTCATTGAGCAGGTATCACGCGATTTCCGACCGCGACCGTCACGCCTTCGAGCCTAATCGCCATCCTGCAGGAAAGCATCCAGCCTTGCCGAAGCAAGCCCGGCCTGTTCGGCAATGCGCCTGGCGAGATCGGCTGCGGCTGCGCGCGGCCGGCCGACCGGACGATCCAGCCAGTAGGAAACCGGATTGAGCGCGGTGCGATCGTCAACGGCGACGAGGCGCCCCGATTCTATCTGGTGTTCGGTGAGCGGCGGCCGCGCCAGCGCGATGCCGAGGCCATGGGCTGCGGCATCCAGCACCAGATTATAGTCCTCGAAGCGCCGGTCTTGCGGGCGCGGCCGGTAATCCATGTCCTGTGCCGCGAACCAGGCGCGCCAGCCCGAAGCGTCGGAATCGTTGATCAGCGGGAATTTGAGCAGCCGGGCCGGGTCGCCACCGCCGATCTCTCGTGCGAGGCCCGACGAGGCGATCGGGAAGAGATATTCCTCGAACAGTTGCACCGAGACACGGCCCGGGATGCGGCCGCGCCCGCAGCGGACCGACAGGTCGATGCCTTCGTCGGCGAGATCGGCCTGACGGTTGTCGACGTCGAGCACGATGCGCAGGCGGGTTGGCTCGTTCTCCAGCGCCGCCATGCGCGGCATAAGCCACAGGCCGCTCACCGATGGAATGGAGGCCAGCCGAACCACCGCGGTGCCGCGCGGCTCCACCCACCGGTCCGAATTGACCGAGATCAGCGCGAAGGCTTCGGTGGTCCTGAGATGCAGGCGATTGCCTTCATTGGTCAGCGACACGCCGCGCGCGCCGCGTTCGAAAACCTTCAGGCCAAGCCAGTCCTCGAGCTTGGCGATTTGCCGGCTGACCGCGCCATGGGTAAGATTGAGTTTTTCAGCGGCGGCCGAAAAGCTCCCCGTGCGCGCCGCCGCGTCGAAGGCGCGCAACGTCTCCAGCGGCAGCATACTGTTCGAGCTGTGATCCATGCTCACAGGTGACCCTCGATTTGGTCGTTTGTCAATTGAGCTGGAAAAGCGTTTTCTGCCCTCGAAATCTGAAGAATCCGAGGCAATGAGATGAGCGCGACGACAGGCACGTTGAATTCGACACAGCGGATGGACACCACGGCCGCCATCGCCGTGGCGCTGACGGTGATCGGCTGGGCCTCCGCCTTTCCCGCGATCCGGGCCGGGCTCGCCGCCTTCCAGCCGTTGGAGCTTGGCGCCCTGCGCTTTGCCATCGCCGCCGTGCCGGCTGCCATCTACCTTGCCGTCAAGCGTCCGGCGCTGCCCAGGGTCGGCGACTTGTGGCGCCTCGCCTTCGGCGGCGCTATTTTCGTCGCGCTCTACACGGCGATGCTCAATTTCGGCGAGCAGACCGTCTCGGCCGGAGCAGCCGGCTTCATCATCAATGTCAGTCCCATCTTCACCGCTATCATGGCGATGGCGCTGCTTGGCGAGCGCTTCTCAGGCTTGGCCTGGATCGGTACCGTCATTTCCTTCGCCGGCATCGGCATCATTGCGATCGCCGACGGGCATGGCCTGCATTTCAATGCCGGCGCGCTGCTGGTGCTTGGCTCGGCACTCTGCTCGGCCGTCAACACCATCGTCCAGAAGCCGCTGTTTGCCCGCCACCATCCGCTGACTATCGCGGCGTCCAACATGGTGCTCGGCGCGCTCTGCCTGGCGCCCTTCCTGCCCGCCGCTCTCCAGCAAGCGGTTGTCGCCAACACCGCCGGCCTCGGCGCCGTCATCTATCTCGGCATCGTGCCGAGTCTGATCGCCTATGCGGCCTGGGCGACCGCGCTGTCGCGCCTGCCGGCGGCGCGTGCCTCGAACTTCTTGTATCTGGTCTCGCCGATGTCGGCGCTGATTGGTTTCTTCTGGCTGGGCGAGGTGCCGACATTGCTCGGCATTCTCGGCGGCGCGTTGGCGCTGGGTGGCGTCATCGTGGTGAATTTGAAGAGGTAAATCAAAGCGCCTTGTGCCGGCCTGTTTAGCAGTCGGTTCACCGCCGCCCGAACAACCGCTCGATGTCGGCCAACTTGAGCTCGATATAGGTCGGCCGGCCATGGTTGCAGGTGCCTGAGCCCGGCGTCGCCTCCATCTGGCGCAGCAGCGCGTTCATCTCCTCGGCCTTGAGCAGCCGGCCGGAGCGCACCGAGCCGTGGCAGGCCATGGTCGCCGCGATCTTGTCCAGCCGTTCTTTCAGCGTTTCGACCGTGTCGTTGTCGGCAATCTCGTCGGCGAGGTCGCGCACCAATTGCTGGACGTTGGTCTCGCCCAGCATCGACGGTGTCTCGCGCACGGCAACCGCGCCCGGGCCGAAACGCTCGATGCCGAGGCCGAAGCGGGCGAGCGTTTCGGAATGCATGGCGAGCCGCTCGGCGTCCTCTTCCGGCAGGTCGATGATCTCTGGCAGAAGCAGCATCTGCGAGGGCACCGGCCGGGAGTGGAGGGCGTTCTTCAGCGCTTCATAGACAAGCCGCTCATGCGCCGCGTGCTGGTCGACGATGACGAGCGAATCCCTGGTCTGGGCGACGATGTAGTTCTCGTGCACCTGCGCGCGCGCAGCACCCAGCACCGCGCCGAGCAGCGTCTCGGTCGGCTCATTCTGCCCGGCGCGCGCATCGGCGCTGGCGAGCGGGCCGGCATCGAACGCCGCCTGGTCGCCCTCGCCGAAGCCGCCGGTTCTTGCATTGCCGCGTTCAAAGCCGGCACCTGCGAATTGCATGTCGAGCGGCCGCTGCGGCGAGCGCGAAGGGTCGAAACCCGTGGGGCCGGAGGCACGGAAAGCTGCTTCGTAGCTGCGATGGCCGTTTGTCGGACCGCCGTGATCATAGGGTGTGGCGCCCGGCCGGAACGCAGCCATCATGCCTGCGGCACCCGTGGTGGCGGAGCGGATGCCGGCATCGGCCAGCGCTTGCCGGATGGCGCCGACGATCAGACCGCGCACGAGGCCCGGATCGCGGAAGCGGACATCTGCCTTGGCCGGATGGACGTTGACGTCGACGATCGCTGGATCGAGCGTCAGGAACAGCACCGTCACGGCGTGGCGGTCGCGCGGCAGGACATCGGCGAAGGCGCCGCGGATGGCGCCGGCAATCAGCTTGTCGCGCACCGGCCTGCCATTGACATAGGCGTATTGCTGCAGCGCGTTGGCGCGGGTGAAGGACGGGATCGACACATGGCCGGTCAGATGCACGCCTTCGCGCATCGCGTCGATGGCAATGGAATTGTCGGGAAAGTCGGCGCCCATCACCTGCGCGACGCGGCGCAGGCTGCCGTTCGCGCTGTCCTCGGTCGCCGGCAGTTCCAGCGTCGTGCGGTCGGAACCGGCCAGCGTGAAACGCACCGTGGGGAAGGCGATGGCGATGCGCTTGACGATGTCGCTGATGGCCGAGCTTTCGGCGCGTTCGCCTTTCATGAACTTCAACCGTGCCGGCGTGGCGAAGAACAGGTCGCGCACCTCGACCGTGGTGCCGCGATTGGCGGCTGCCGGCTTGACGGGTTGGACGCGGCCGCCCTCGATGCCGATCTCCGCAGCGCTGTCGCCTGAAGCCGTGCGCGAGCGGATCGACAGCCGCGACACCGAGCCGATCGACGGCAACGCCTCGCCGCGAAAGCCAAGCGAGCGGATGTCGTGGATGTCCTCGGCGAGCTTGGACGTGCAGTGACGCGCGATCGCCAGCGCCAGCTCCTGCTCCGGAATGCCGGAGCCGTCGTCGGTGACGCGGATCAGGTTCAGCCCGCCGCCCGATGTGACCACCTCTACCTTGCTTGCACCGGCATCGAGCGCGTTCTCGACCAGTTCCTTGACCACGCTCGCCGGACGCTCGATGACTTCGCCGGCGGCGATCTGGTTGATCATCGTTTCGGAAAGCTGTCGAATGGGCATGATCTGATCTTACATGGATTCGGTCGGTGCGTGCGAGGCCACTTTACGCCTGCGCGACCAGCCAGTCTCTTACCTTACGGGCATTGTCCGAGAGCTCGCGGTTCTTCGGCCAGATGACGTAGAACGCGGTGCCCGTCTTCATGACGTGGTCCGTTACCGGCACCAGCAGCCCGGTCGACAGCAGCCGCTCGACAAGGTGGCGCCAGCCGAGCGCGATTCCTTGCCCTTCCATGACCGCCTGGATCACGATCGCATAGTCATTGATGCGCAAGCCACGCTCCGCATTGCGGAGGCTGGCGCCGGCCGACTGGAACCATTCGTCCCAGTTCGGGGCCTCGCGATAGGGCTCCTCCAGATGAATGAGGCGGTGTGTCGCCAGTTGCTCCACGGTCTCAGGCCGGCCGAATTTCGTCAGATAGCTGGGACCCGCGACCGGAAAAATCTCTTCGTCGGAGAGTGATAACGAATGGTAGTCCGGCCAGTCGCGTGGCACGCCTCCGCGCACGGCGAGCGGAATGCCTTCGGCGATAATGTCGAGATCGCGGTCGCCGGTCTGGATGCGCAGGTCAATGCCCGGCAGCTCGTCGCGGAACCGCTGCAGGCGCGGCATCATCCAGAACGAACCGAAGGCCGTCGAGGCGGCGAGCGTCACATGGCCGCCGGTCGCCTGCAGGCGCAGATCCTCCGCCGACTTGCGGATGTGGGAAAGGCCGAGCGAGACGTCGGCATGGAAGCGCTCGCCGGCCTCGGTCAGGCTGACCTGGCGATGGCGGCGCTGGAACAGCTGGGCGCCGAGCTGCTCCTCCAGGCCGCGCACCGCATAGGAAACGGCAGCCTGGGTCATGCCGAGCTCGCGCCCGGCGGCGGTGAAGCTCGACAGCCGGCCCGCCGCCTCGAAGACGATCAAGCTGCCGGCGGAGGGCAGGAGATGGCGCAGGTTTCGCATAAGCACAGCTTATACAAGAGATCAGGATTTTCCAGCGTCACAGCTGTATTTCACCTCGCTAAGTTGACCTGGATCGAAGGGATGGAGGCTCCATGAACGCACCGGCCGCTGAATTGACCGAGCAAACCCATCGCCGTGGCGGTGGCCGTCTCGGGCGCAAGGCGCTTCGTGGGGCACCGATCGCGTCGTTCCCAACCCTGGTCCGTCAGATTCCGGTGTACCAGATGGTTCCGGACGAGGCGGTGGAGCTGATCCACGAGGAATCGCTCAAGATCCTCGAGGAGGTCGGTTGCGAGTTCCGCGACGACGGAGCGATCGAGCTCTGGAAAGCGGCCGGAGCCGATGTCAGGGAGACACGTGTGCGCATCGACCGCGCGCTGCTGATGGAACTGGTCTCGAAGGTTCCGCCGGAATTCACGCTCAATGCGCGCAATCCCGAGCGCACGGTTCGCGTCGGCGGCAAGAACTCGATCTTCGTGCCGATGTATGGCGCGCCCTATGTCCGCGACCTCGACAACAACAGGCGCTACGGCACGCTCGCCGACCTCAACAATTTCCACAAGCTCGCCTATATGGCGCCCGCGCTGCACTCGTCGAGCTCGATCATCTGCGAGCCGATGGAGATACCGGTGCCGAAGCGGCATCTGCACATCATCCAATCGGCGCTGAAACATTCCGACAAGCCGTTCATGGGCATCGTGACGTCGAAGGAGCGCGCCGAGGACACGATGGCGATGGCTGGCATCGTCTTCGGCGAGGAATTCGTGCGCGACAACCCTGTGCTGGTGGCGATCACCAACTGCAATTCGCCGCTGGTGTGGGACGCCACCATGATCGACGCCATGCGGGTCTATGCGAGCCACAATCAGCCACTGATCCTGGCGCCTTTCGCGCTGTGCGGCGCCTCCACCTCGGCTTCCGCCGTCGGCGCGGTGGCGCAGGTCAACGCCGAGGCGCTTGCGGGCGTGGCGCTGACCCAGCTCATTCGCCCCGGCTCGCCGCAAATCTACGGTCAGTTCATGGTGACGGTCGACATGAAGACCGGCGCGCCGATGGGCGGCACGCCGGAGGCCGCGCAGATGATGTATCTGATGGGCGCATTGGCGCGGAAATACAAACTGCCATGGCGCACCTCGGGCTTCCATGTCGGCTCGAAACTCAACGATGCCCAGGCCGGCTATGAGGCGAACATGCTGATGCATGCAGCCATTCTTGCCGGCGCCAACTACATCTGGCATTCGGCCGGCTGGCTGGAAGCGGGTCTCACTTGCGGTTACTCGAAATTCGCCACCGACTGCGAACAGCTCGTCGGATGGTACAAATACGCGGGCGGCCTGCCTTTCGACGATTTCAAGGACGCGATGGCGGCGATCCGCGAAGTCGGGCCGCAGGGCCATTTCCTCGGCACCCAGCACACGCTCGAGCATTTCGAGAAGGCTTTCTTCATGCCGAGCATCATGGACTTCAACTCCTACGAACAATGGAAGGCGGAGGGGGCGAAGGACCACGACACGCGCGGCCGCGAGAAGGCGCGCAACATGCTCGCCGATTATGAAGAGCCGAAACTCGACGAGGGCATCGCCGACGGTCTCAAGGATTTGATCGCACGGCGCGAGGAAAAATTGCCCGACAGCGTTAGTTGAAAGAAAACGGGCGAAGACCCGACGGAACCAATGGGAGAACGAAAGATGACGATTTTTAGAAGCAACGGCGATCGCGTCCCGGCCGCCATCGAGGCGATGGCCGAAGAGGCCCGCGCTGGCCGCATGGACCGGCGCGAGTTCCTGGCGCTGGCGAGCGCCTTCGGCGCTTCAACGGCTGTTGCCTATGGCATGATCGGGCTCGCGGTTCCGACAAAGGCTTTTGCCGATGAGCCGAAGAAGGGCGGAACGCTGCATGTCGCGATGTCGGTCAAGGCGCAGAAGGATCCGCGCACCTATGACTGGACAGAGATGGCAAACGTCACCCGCGCTTGGCTGGAGCCGCTGGTTCGCTATACCCGCCAGTTCACTTTCGAGCCGGTGCTGCTGGAAAGCTGGGACATCAACAACGACGCCACCGAATATACACTGCACCTGCGCAAGGGCGTCACTTGGAACAATGGCGATGCTTTCAACGCCGACGACGTGATCGTCAATCTGAACCGCTGGTGCGAGAAGGGTGCCTCCGGTAATTCCATGGCCGCGCGTGTCGGCGCGCTGATCGACGCCAAGACCGGCAAGGCGAAGGACGGCGCCATCACCAAGGTCGACGACCACACAGTGAAGCTGAAGCTTTCCGAACCCGACATCTCGATCATCCCGAATTTCACTGACTATCCGGCGCTCGTCGTGCATCGCGACTTCGACAAGGACGGCGCCGACCCGATCAAGAAGCCGGTCGGTACCGGAGCTTTCGAACTGGTGTCCTACGCTGTCGGGACAAAGGCGGTCGTCAAGCGACGCGAGAACGGCAAGTGGTGGGGTGGCGAGGCGCCGCTCGACGGTGCCGAATTCATCGACTACGGCACCGATTTCAACGCCACGGTGAGCGCCTTCGACTCAGGCGAGATCGACGTCGATTTCGAGACGCCGGCCGATTTCATCGACATCCTCGACAAGATGAACCTCGTGAAATCGGAAGTCGCGACGGCGACCACGCTGGTTGCCCGCACCAACATCACGCACAAGCCCTACGACGATCAGCGGGTCCGTAACGCCCTGCAAATGGCTGTCGACAACAACGCCGTCCTGCAACTCGGCTATAATGGCCGCGGTACGGTGGGCGAAAACCACCATGTCAGCCCGATCCATCCGGAATACTATCCGTTGCCCAAGAAGACGCGGGACGTGGCGGGCGCCAAGAAGCTGATGGCCGACGCTGGACAGGCCAACTTCGAGCATGAACTGATCACCGTCGAGGACGAATGGCAGAAGAACACCGGCGACGCGATCGCCGGCCAGTTGCGAGAAGCCGGTATCAAGGTGAAGCGTACCGTTCTGCCTGGCTCGACCTTCTGGAACGACTGGACGAAATATCCCTATTCCATGACGATCTGGTACATGCGCCCGCTCGGCGTGCAGGTGCTGGCGCTCGGCTATCGTACGGGCGAGGCCTGGAATGAGACGGCCTATTCCAATCCGGAATTCGATGCCAAGCTCAAGCAGGCGCTGGCCCTGAGTGATGTCGCCAAGCGCAAGGAGGTCATGAAGGATGTCGAGCAGATCCTGCAGGACTCCGGCGTCATCATCCAGCCGTTCTGGCAGAAGCTCTACTGCCACATGAACAAGAAGGTGAAGAACTACGGCATGCACCAGACCTATGAAATAGATCTCCAGAACGTCTGGCTGGATGCCTAACTCCTCAAGACCGCCAAAAAGCTGCGACCGGCACCTCTCTGAGGTGCCGGTCGCACGTTAAAGGAGAGAGGGTGCATGTCTGAACGGGTCTTCAAGCGTCTGTTCGAGCCGGCAATGTTGCGCGGCAAGACGTTACGCAACAGGATCGTGTTCGGAGCCCATACCGCCAATATGGCGGTAGAGGGGCTGCCGACCGCGCGGCATGTCGGCTACTACGCGGAACGCGCCATCGGCGGCGCCGGCATGATCGTGGTCGAGCCGATGCCCGTGCACCAGGCCGCCGTGCTTACCCGCGGCAATTTCAGCCCTTCCGATGACCGCGTGGTTCCACATTTTCGCAAAGTAACTGACGCAATCCGCGGCAACGGCGCCATCGCCGTCCAGCAGCTCTACCATGTCGGTCAGCACGCTGACGCGGACAACTCGTTTCATGCCGGTTGGTCGCCTTCGGGCCTGCCGAGCTACCACGATTCTGACGGTTCGCATCGGATGTTCGAAGCCGAGATTGAAGAGACGATCGACGGCTTTGTCCAGGCGGCGCGCCGTTGCCGCGAGGCCGGTTTCGACGGCGTCGAGGTCTGGGCGGCGTACCATTCGATGCTGGACCAGTTCTGGACACCCTGGTCGAACCGCCGGGACGACCGATGGGGCGGCAGCCTTGAAAACCGCACTCGGATGAGCCGTGAGGTGATGACCAGGATTCGCCGGGAATGCGGCGATGATTTCATCATCGGTCTTGCGATCAAAGATGAGCCCGAAGTCGAAGTGGCGCTGAAGCGCGAAGCGCTGGCCGAGATAATCGACCTCCACGACCGCGACGCCTTGATGGACTATGTGACTTGCGGAACGGGCTCCTACTTCGACTTCTACAAGATCATGCCGACCTTTGTTTATCCGGAGAAGCTTGGTGCCGACCTGGCGTCCGTGCTCAAATCCACCGTGCGTCATGCGTTGATCACCGCCGAGAGCCATATCCGCACGCCCGAAAACGCCGAGAGCGTGTTGAGCGAAGGTCGCGCCGACCTCGTTTCCATCGTGCGCGGGCAGATCGCCGATCCGCATCTGGCTGCAAAGGCTGCCGCCGGACGGCCGCAAGACATTCGCGGCTGCCTGTCCTGCAACCAGATGTGCTGGGGCCGGCGCAGCCGCGACTACTGGATCAGCTGCGTCATCAATCCTTCCGCGGGGCGCGAATGGGAATGGGGTGGTGATCGCTTCGCTCCGGCCGCCCAGCCGAAGCGCGTGCTGGTCGTCGGCGGCGGGCCGGCCGGTCTCGAAGCGGCGCGCGCCGCGGCCGAGCGCGGTCATCGCGTGACACTGGCCGAGGCATCCGACCGCCTCGGCGGGCAGTTCCGTCTTGCCGGACTGCAGCCGCGCCGCGCCCAGATTCTGGATCTGATCGACTGGTACGAGCGCCAGCTCGGCCAGCTTCAGGTCGACATCCGCTACGGGCAGTATGTCGAAGCCGACGATGTCGAGCGCGAAGGTGCGGACCACGTCATCGTCGCGACCGGCTCGATGCCGCCAGACGGCGCTTTCCAGCGGGCCTTGCCGCAGTGGGACAGCATTCCGGGCGGCGGGCCGGTGCTGTCGGCCGAAGCGGTGATGGCCCGTGAGGCGAGGCCAGGAAAAAATGTTCTGTTGCTGGACGATGGCGGGAATTGGAAAGGGTGCGGCACCGCCTGGAAACTCGCCGAGGACGGTCACAATGTGACGCTCGTGACACCGGACGCACTGGTTGGCAAAGAGCTTCAGCGAATGGCCGTCGACGCGCCGCTGCGCCGGGCGCTCGCCAAACTGCGCGTGCGGTTTGTGACCGAGAGCGCCGTCGTTCACTGGGATGGCAAGGCGGCCAGGATTGCTTCGCTGCTCGACGGAACCGAGCAGGAGATCGAAGCCGATGCTTTGGTCTTCGCCGCCACCAGCATGGCCCAGGACAGCCTGTCCATCGAGCTCGAAAGGCGCGGAATTATGCATACCTCCATCGGCGATTGTACCGCCTCCAGACAGGCGGCATTTGCCATCCATGACGGGCGCAAGGTGGCGCTTGATCTTTGACGATTGCGAAAGGCGCCAGACCGGGCAAGGCATGAACGGGGCTAATGTCTGAATGCGTATCAAGTCAATCAAAGTCTATAAGGTGCTTCTGCCTGTCAAAGGCGGTGCCTACCGGATGGCCAGCGATACCGTGCAGAACTTGGACAGCACGCTGGTTGAAGTGACCACCGAGGATGGACTATCAGGCTGGGGCGAGACTTGCCCGATCGGCCCTGTTTATCAGCCCCAGCATGCTCTCGGCGCAAGAGCGGCAATTGCTGAAATAGCGCCTGGGCTCGTCGGCGAGGACACGGCGTCCATGCGCCGCCTCGCCAAAAAAATGGACGAGCGGCTGAACGGTCACAACTATGCCAAGGCAGCCTTGGATATAGCCCTCCTAGACCTCGCCGGCCAGCGGCTGGGCGTCCCTGTTTCAACACTTCTCGGCGGTGCGCTCACCGATCGCGTGCCGTCCTACTACTCGACCATCGTCGGTGCTCCGGACGAGACCGCGCGTATTGCCGCCGACAAGGTCAATGCCGGATATCCACGGCTTCAGATCAAGATCGGCGGGCGGGATCTCGAACAAGACGTCGCCACTGTGCACAAAGTATGGGAGGCGGTTGGCTTCAAGGCCCGGATAGCCGTCGACGCCAATCGCGGCCTGACCGCTGCCGCGGCGCTGCACATCGATCGGCTTTGCCAGGCAATCCCGTTCGTGTTCGAACAGCCTTGCAACACCATGGAGGAAGTCTCTGGTCTCAAGGGACGCGTTACCCATCCGATCTATCTCGATGAGAATACCGAGGATTTGAATGCGGTGCTTCGGGCAGTTTCGTCAGGTATCGCGGACGGATTCGGATTGAAGGTCACCCGCCTTGGTGGCCTTACCAAGATGGCCACGGTCCGCGACCTGTGTGCGATACGATCTCTCCCGCATAGCTGCGACGATGCCTGGGGCGGAGACGTCATCGCCGCGGCATGCGTCCACCTCGCCGCCACAGTCGAGCCGAGACGTTTTGAGGGAGCCTGGATCGCGCAGGAGTACATCGAAGGGCATACGGATCCCGTAAACCCGATCGTGATCGAGAACGGGCATATACGCATCCCGCAGATCCCAGGGCTCGGTGTCAAGCCTGAACGCTCCCAACTCAACGCGCCGATTGCCACTTTCGGAGACTAAGGATCGTTGGATGTGATCTATGCAAGTAGACGAGCCACTCGAAGGCTTCATGAGCCGCAAAAAAGCCGATATGCACGATGCGTGATATTGATTGCTTTCCGCAGCCAAACATTCGGGGAAATCCATGAAACTGCTGCTCGCTGCCATCCTGTCGATTGCCGCACCAGCCGCCGCCCTGGCCGGTCCGGCGTCCGATGCCGTGAAGTTCTTCTATGTTCCGCAGGTCAAGTTCGAGGCGGATGCGCATTATCGCGATCGCTTCACCGCGCCGGTGACGAAACTGTTCGACCTCAACGACCAGGCGACCAAGAAGAATCCGGACCAGGTTGCCTGTATCGACTTCGACCCCGGCCTCGACGCGCAGGATTTCGACCAGAAGACCCTTTCCAAGACTCTGAAGCTGTCCGAGACGGTGGATGGCGACACGGCGCAAGTGGTGGCGAACTTCAGCCTTTTTCCGGAAGGAGGAGACGATTCGCAGCGCGAAATGCACTGGTCGCTGAAGAAGGTCGACGGCAAGTGGAAGATATCGGACATTGCATCGAAGACCAGCGACTGGACGCTGAGCCAACTCGAATGCATGGCGGGCCAAGATCCGGAGTGAAGCAATGGCCGGCCGCGCGTTCCTGCTATTGTCGGCCATGTGCCTGCTGGCGGCTGGCTTGAACGGCGCAGCCGCTCAGGGCCTGTTGGGCGCCCCGCCGGCAAATGCTCCGGCCGGGACCGCGCCCGATGACAGCGGGACGCCGCCGGCGACCGCGCCTGGCGGAGCCGCGGAGCCGGCGACGCCACCCGTCGCGTCGCCGCCCAGCGGGCCTGCCGCCCCCATCCAGCCGGGATCGCCGACAGCGGTCGTGCGGCCGTTTTACGATCAGGTCGGCCTGGAGGTCGATCCGGCCCAGCGCGGCCATTTCATCGACCCGGCCAAAACCGTGCTCGACAAGAGCGACGCCTTGCGCAAATCCGGGCAGGGCGAGTGCCTGGACCCCAACATGGCGCTCGACAATGCGGACTACGACAAGGCCGAGATCGACAAGAGCCTGAAGACGCTCGAGGCGATCAACGGCGATCAGGCCAAGGTCATCGTCGCCTTCGTCGTCGCCGGCAACCCGCATCGCCTCGAATGGAAGTTCAAGAAGGTCGGCGGTGAATGGAAGATATCGGATCTTTTGTCGGTGACCGGCGAATGGGCGCTCAGCCAGTATCAGTGCGAATGAGCCGTCGTGCGCTTCCGGGTGGTCGGCGATGAAGCTTCGCGTTTTGCTGGCAATAGCGCTGGTCGGACTCGGCACTGCCGCCTGCGTCGTCGATTGGCGCATAGGCTCGATGCTGATCGCCCGCGAAACCCGGCAAGCTCTGGCGGCGCCCGGCGACTTCCCCGTCGAACGTGTCGTGCTCGACCAGGCTGGCGCGCCCAAGCTGGTCGGCTGGGTGGTCGATCGAAAGGGCAGTTGCGGCGCGATCGTTCTGCTGCACGGCCGCGGCGCCAACAGGCTCGCCTTGGTTCAAAGGGCAAAATTGCTGCTCGACGCCGGGTATTCCGTCGTCCTGTTCGATCTGTCGGGGCACGGCGAGAGCGGCGGCGCCGTTCAAGGTTTTGGCTACAACGAAGGCCAGGATGCCATCCGCATCATGGCCTTCGCCAGGCAAAGGTTTCCCGGCCAGAAGCTCGGCGCCGCCGGCTCATCGCTTGGTGCCGCCGCTTTCGTCTTTGCCACTCCGCAAGCTTCTGCCGATGCCTATGTGCTGGAACAGCTCTACGCGACCTTGCGCGAAACGACGGCTTGGCGAATGCCCTTCCACTTCTGGCGCGGTTTCCAGGCCGATGTCCTACTGGCGCAGATGCCGCTTCGTCTCGGGTTGAGCGCCGATGACGTCAGGCCGGTTGACCGCCTTGGCAAGATCGGCAGGCCGCTGACACTACTTGCAGGTAGCACCGATCCCTTCATCGATCGTGGTCAGGTGCTGGCGATGCAGAATGCTGCTGCCGGCTCGCAACTGGTCTGGTTCGAAGGGGCAGGCCATGTCGACCTGCTGCGCTATGACCAGCCCCGCTATCGCGATGCGGTTCTTCCGTTCCTTGCCACAAAACTCTGCCGGACTGGTGCTGGCAATGGCTGACATCAGCTCACCCACGTCCGCGATAGGGCGCAACGCCGGTGTCCGGCAGCCAGGCGCCTTCGGGCGGAGCGCCGGTCTGCCAGAACACGTCAATCGGAATGCCGCCGCGCGGATACCAATAGCCGCCTATGCGCAACCAAAGCGGCTTGGTCGCGGCCACGATGCGCCGTCCGATCATCACGGTGCAGTCTTCATGGAAAGCGCCATGGTTGCGAAACGAGGTCATGAACAACTTGAGCGACTTCGATTCCACCAGGGCGGCATCGGGGGCGTAGTCGATGACGATATGGGCGAAATCCGGCTGTCCGGTCACCGGACAGAGCGAGGTGAATTCCGGGCAGGTAAAGCGCACGATCGCCGGCGGTCCGTCGCCGCGCGAAAACGGCACGGTTTCCAGGACCGCAGCTTCGGGGCTCTGTGGCGTCTCGACGTGGGTGCCGAGCTGGGTGAGGGTTTTGGTATCGATCATAAGCGGTTTTCCTTGGATTTGCCGCTCATTAACACAAATTAAAACGGCAGGAAGACGATGATCAGCAACGACCCGCTTCTCCAACCCTACCAGCTCAAGCATTTGACGCTGAAGAACCGGGTGATGTCGACCAGCCACGAGCCGGCCTATTCGGAGGACGGCATGCCGAAGCAGCGCTATCGGCTCTATCATGCCGAAAAGGCCAAGGGCGGCATGGCGCTGACCATGACCGCGGGCTCGGCCATCGTTTCGCGCGACAGCCCGGCCGCCTTCGGCAATCTGCATGTCTATGACGACCGCATCGTTCCATGGCTGGCCAAACTCACTGACGCCTGCCACGAGCATGACTGCAAGGTGATGATCCAGATCACCCATCTTGGCCGCCGCACCGGCTGGAACAAGGCCGACTGGCTGCCGGTGCTGTCAGCCTCGCCGGTGCGCGAGCCGGCGCATCGTGCTTTCCCCAAGACCATAGAGGAGTGGGATATCGAGCGCATCGTCGCCGACTATGCATCGGCCGCGCAGCGCTGCCAGGCAGCTGGCCTAGATGGCATCGAGTTCGAATCCTACGGTCATCTGATGGATGGCTTCTGGTCGCCTGCCACCAATTATCGCGACGACGAGTATGGCGGTTCGCTCGACAATCGGTTGCGCTTCACCAATATGGTGCTCGATGCGGTGAGGGCGGCGGTCGGTGAGAAATTCGTCGTCGGCATCCGCATGGTCGCCGACGAGGATTTCGAAAAAGGCCTGTCGAAGGAGGAGGGCATTGAGATCGCCAGGCGGCTCGCAAACTCCGGCAAGGTCGACTTCCTCAACATCATCCGTGGCTCGATCGAGACCGACGCGGCACTGACCAAGGTCATCCCGGTGACCGGCATGCGGTCCTCGCCGCATCTCGATTTCGTGGGCGAGGTGAGGGCGGCGACGAAATTCCCGACCTTCCACGCGGCGCGCATTTCCGACGTCGCCACCGCACGCCATGCGATCGCCACCGGCAAGCTCGACATGGTCGGCATGACGCGCGCCCACATCGCCGATCCGCACATCATCAAGAAGGTGATGGAGGGCCGCGAGCACGAAATCCGCCCCTGCGTCGGCGCAACCTATTGTCTCGACCGCATCTACGAGGGCGGCGAGGCACTGTGCGTCCACAATGCGGCGACCGGCCGCGAGGCCGATATTCCGCATATCATCGTCAAGACGGAAGGGCCTAGACGGAAAGTCGTCGTCGTCGGCGCCGGCGCCGGCGGACTGGAGGCGGCGCGCGTCGCGGCCGAGCGCGGCCATCAGGTGACGATCCTGGAAGCCTCATCACAAGCCGGCGGCCAGGTCCGTCTGGC
The DNA here is from genome assembly GCF_006439515.1 of Mesorhizobium sp. B3-2-1. Taxonomy (NCBI): domain Bacteria; kingdom Pseudomonadati; phylum Pseudomonadota; class Alphaproteobacteria; order Hyphomicrobiales; family Phyllobacteriaceae; genus Mesorhizobium; species Mesorhizobium sp. B3-2-1. The sequence continues at coordinate 96,521 of NZ_VFTI01000003.1, forward strand.
GACCCAGAACCCACGCCGCAAGGAGTTGATCGGCATCATCGACTGGCGTCTGGCCGAACTCGACCGGCTCGGCGTCGAGATCCGCTACGATACCTGGGCCGAGCAGGACGACGTCCTGGCGCTGGCGCCCGATGTCGTGGTGATCGCCACCGGCGGCCTGCCGCAGAACCCGCCGCTGGCCTCCGGCGACAATCTCGTCACCTCGAGCTGGGACATCATGGCCGGCAGCGTCAAGCCGGCCGAAAACGTGCTGCTCTATGACGACAATGGCGGCCATCAAGGCATGGGCGCGGCCGAACTGATCGCCAACAGCGGCTCGAAGCTGGAACTGGTGTCGCCGGAGCGGTTCTTCGCCCCCGAAATGGGCGGCATGAACCACGTACCCTATGTCAGGGCTTTCCACGAAAAAGGCGTCACCGTCACCATCAACACGCGCCTGCGCTCGGTGCGGCGCGAGGGCAATCAACTGATCGCGGAACTCGCTTCGGACTTCGCCGATGGCTGGCGCGGGGAGCGGCGCGTCGACCAGGTGGTGGTCGAGCACGGCACCGCGCCCCTCGACGACCTCTATCTGTCGCTGAAGCCGCTGTCGAAGAACGGTGGCGCGGTCGACTACGAACGTCTGGTCAATGGAGGCGACATTTTTCCACCACGCAACCCCGAAGGCGGCTTCGTGTTGTTCCGCATCGGCGATGCGGTCGCCTCCCGCAACATCCACGCCGCCATCTATGATGGGATCAGGTTCGGGATCAGGATTTGATCACGATCAGGTGGCGCGCAACGGCCTTTGCAAGGAGAGCCACCTGCCGCTCCGGCCCGTTGCGCGCCGCGCATGATCGGCTTTCACCGGCCGTGCGATTCTAAAACATCTTGGCGGTCGCCATGCAAAGCACGGTGATGACCAGCAGCCCGCCGGCGATGCGTTCGCCCCGGGTCATTTTCGCGCGCAGCTCCGTTGGGGTCGCGGCATCGGCGTCGGCAAGCTGCCTGCTGGCGGAGCCCACAAGCGCGCCCTGGACGCCGGCGGCGATCAGCGCCGTCAAAATGCCGAGCGCCAGTACCTTCTCCATCGGGCCGAAAGCACCCTCATGGAAGAAATACCAGAGCAGCAAACCGGTCAGGAAAGCCAAAACGGCCGCGCCCATTTGAGGCCGGAAGAACCGCTCTGCTCGGATGTCCGGATCGCGGGCAACCGCGATGGTCGTGCCAGCCCAGAAGACGCCGGCCATGACGTGCAGGCCGATGACGACGATATAGACATATTGCATGATCGCATTCCTCTCATTCGCCCGCCGCCTGCGCGCCGCAACCATGTCGCGATGCCATCAATAAGACAAAGTTAGATATCTAACGGTTAGATGTCAATCATGAAGCCGAGTTTCACGTTGCCACTGCTTGCTCTACTGTCAGATCATGACACCGTTTGAACGCCCGCCGGTCGGCATGAATCTCGGCCGCACCGCCAAGCTTGTCGCCCAGGCCTTCGACGCTGCTTTGGTTGAAGCAGGCGGCACCTTGCCGGTCTGGCTCACGCTGCTGTCGGTCAAGTCGAGCGAGCTTGCCAATCAACGCGCACTCGCCGGCATGATCGGCATCCAGGGCGCGACGCTGACCCATCATCTCAATGCGATGGAGGCGCAGGGCCTGCTGACGCGGCGGCGCGATCCCGTCAACCGCCGGGTTCATCTTGTCGAATTGACGGAGGCGGGAGAAGCGCTGTTCGAGACGTTGCGGCAAGCGGCACTTGTCTTCGACAAGCGGCTTCGCACCGGACTGTCCGACGAGCGTCTGGCGGAATTCGCCCAGGTACTGGCGGCGTTACGGAACAATGTGGAGAGCTAGGAGTGCCGAGCCAGGCCGGCCTACCTACGCCAGACTTCCCTGCAATACTGTCAGCCTGGCTTTCTTCGGCATGCGGGCGGTCAGCCATTCCAGCGCCTTGTCATGCGGCATCGGGAAGGCGATGGAATAGCCTTGCACCTGATCGCAGCCGATCGCCATGAGCGAGTCGAGTTCCGCCTCGGTTTCGGCGCCCTCGGCGACGATGGAGATGCCCAGCCCCCGGGCAAGTTCGGTGATGGCGCGCACGATCTTGGAATTGTCGCCATTCTCGTGGATGTTCTGGACGAAGCGACGGTCGATCTTGAGTCGGTCGATCTCGTTGGGATTGACGTGGCTGAGCGAAGCATAGCCGGTGCCGAAATCATCGAGTTCCAGATGGACGCCGGACGCCCTTATGTGCCGCAGCTTGGCTGCGATGCCTGTCTTCTCGTCGTCGAGAATGACCGATTCGACGATTTCCAATGACAGCTTCTGCGGCGGCAGTCCGGCCTTCTCCAGCGTCTCGAACAGAAACGCATCGAAATCATGCTCGCGCAGCTCCGTGCCCGAGACATTGACGGCAAGCCGTCCGAAGGCAATCCCGGCACGGTTCCATTCCGCAGCCTCGTTGATCGCCTTGCTGATCACGATGCGGCCGATCTCAGGCATGAAGCCGCATTTCTCGGCGACCGGAATGAACTCGCCCGGAGAGATCATGCCGCGCTCGGGGTGGTTCCATCGCACCAGCGCTTCGATACCGCTGATGGTGCCATGGGTCAGGGAGACCTGCGGCTGGAAATAGGCCTGGAACGCCTTTTCGGAAATGGCGACCTTGATGTCGTGTTCGAGCTGCTTGCGGTAGTCGAGTTCGCGGCGCAGTTCCTCCGAGAAGAACGAGAAGTTGCCGCCCCCCATTTTCTTGGCGGAGTAAAGCGCCAGATCGGCATGGACCAGCAGGTCTTGCGCATTGTCGGCATCGATCGGATAGACCGCGATGCCGCCGCTGGCGCCCGGAAGAATGGTGGTGCCCTGGAACACGATGGGCTCGTTGATGTGCACCAGGATGCGCCGCGCCAGCATGTTGATGTCCTCGGTGCTGCCGGCGCCGTTGAGGATCATCACGAATTCGTCGCCACCGAGCCGCGCGCATAGATCCGACGCCCGACAGGAATCGCGCATGCGCTGTGCGGTCACGACCAGGACATAGTCGCCGGCGGCGTGGCCCAGCGTATCGTTGATCTGCTTGAAGCGGTCGAGGTCGAGCTGGACAACGGCCAGGCGCTCGCGCCGGCGATGCGCGCCCTTGATCAGCGTCTCGAAATGGTCGGTCAGGAAGGTGCGGTTGTGCAGGCCGGTCAGACCGTCATGCACTGCGATGAACGCCATCGAATTGCGAGCGTCGACCAGTTCACGGGTCTTGCGCAGGATCGCGTTGGACATCGGCCTGAAAATGAACAGCGCCACCAGCAGGATGACGCCGAGGGTGGCGTAGAACAGCGTGCGGTGGAGGGTGAGAAGCTTTTCGGAGCGCTCGTCGGCATCGGCGCTGATCCGCTGGCCGAGCGCTGCATAGCCCGACAGCGCGGCATTGGCCACCGAGGCATCGAGGTTGACTCGTTCCGCGCCGCCCTTGTAGCCGCCATTGTCGAGCTGGTTGAGTTGCGATTCAAAGGCCGAGACCAGCCGGTCACCATTGGCGATCAGGCCAACCGAGAAATAGTCGAGATGGAAGGGCTTGGCGAAAAGCACGCTCTCGATCGACTTCGGATCGAGCTTGGCAGGCGATTGCGGATCCGCGCCTGTCTGCTTGAGCAGCTGATCATAACTTGTCTCGAACTCAGCCGTGGCCTGCTTCAGCGCGCTGACTAGCGCCGGCTGCTTGTTGCGCGAGGCGGCGCCCGTTGCGCTGGCAAGGAAAACGATGCGCTGCGACAAGGTCTTCTGCGTACCGACGATGTCGAGCAGCTTGTTGTTGTGCTGCTGGGTGGCCATCGTCTGCTGCAGCAGCACGAAGGAGGCCGCCACCATGGCGGCAATGATCAGCAGCGCCAGCCAGTAGCCAGCCTTGATCAGCAGTATAAGTTTGCCTGAAACGGTTTGCACCGGCTGCTGAGACATGTTCGGGGGCGGTCCTCTCGCCAACGGATTTCTGTAGCACCATTGAACTGCAAACGTTAACGGGACCGGAAGTCGATGGCCGGCCGGCAAGGGGGAGGCGCGGAAAGGTCGCGAAATGGTTATCGGGTTCTTTCGCGGCAAGCCCGCATTTGAGCATTCGTCAGTCCATGCGTTCCCGGGTGACCTGGGCAATGTCCATGGCGTCTCGGTTGATGCTGCCCGGCCACCCGATCCGGTCGCTTTTGCGATGGATTTTTTGCGCGGGCCGGACGACAGTCTGCCCACGTCAAACGAGGCCTGACCATGACCGCAGCATTTCTCTCCCATATCGACAGCGAGCTTGCAGGACTGAAATCCGCCGGCCTCTACAAGTCCGAGCGGGTGATTTCCTCGATGCAGTCGGCCGAAATCGAGGTCGGCGGCGAGAAGGTATTGAATTTCTGCGCCAACAACTATCTCGGCCTCGCCGATAGCGCGGACTTGCGCGCGGCGGCCACGCAGGCGCTCGATCGCTACGGCTACGGCATGGCCTCGGTGCGCTTCATCTGCGGCACGCAGGAAGAGCACAAGCAGCTCGAGGCGACGATTTCATCCTTCCTCGGCCTGGAAGACACAATCCTCTACGGCTCCTGCTTCGACGCCAATGGCGGCCTGTTCGAGACGCTGCTCGGTGAGGAAGACGCAGTCATCTCGGATGCGCTGAACCACGCCTCGATCATCGATGGTGTCAGGCTGTCGAAGGCCAAACGCTTCCGCTACGCCAACAACGACATGGCCGATCTCGAGGCGCGATTGAAGGAAGCGAAGGATTGCCGCTTCCGGCTGATCGCCACCGATGGCGTGTTTTCGATGGACGGCATCATCGCCAATCTCAGGGGTGTCTGTGATCTGGCCGAGAAATACGATGCCATGGTCATGGTCGACGACAGCCATGCGGTCGGTTTCGTCGGCGCAAACGGCCGCGGTTCGGCCGAGCATTGCGGCGTCGAGGGCAGGGTCGACATCATCACCGGCACGCTCGGCAAGGCGCTCGGCGGCGCTTCCGGCGGTTACACCTCTGGCAAAAGTCAGGTCGTCGACTGGCTGCGCCAGCGCTCGAGGCCGTATCTCTTTTCCAACACGCTGATGCCGGCGATCGCCGGCGCCTCGATCAAGGTGTTCGAGCTGATCCGCAATGGTGGTGCCTTGCGCGAGCGCCTATATGCCAATGCGGCGAGGTTCCGATCCCAGATGGGCAAGCTTGGTTTCACGCTGGCCGGGGCCGACCATCCGATCATACCCGTGATGCTCGGTGATGCGACGCTGGCGCAGGAGATGGCCGCGCGCATGTTGAAGCGCGGCATCTATGTCATCGGCTTTTCATTCCCGGTCGTGCCGAAAGGCCAGGCGCGCATCCGCACCCAGATGTCGGCGGCGCATTCCAGCGCCGATATCGACCGTGCGGTGGAGGCCTTTGGCGCGGTCGGCAAGGAATTGGGCGTGATTTCCTGAACCGCCGGCGTCGAAAAGCGATTCCGGATCAAGAGATTCAAGGGACAAAAGAATGTCGAACATGATGAAGGCGCTGGTGAAGGCCAAGGCCGAGCCGGGCATCTGGATGGAAGAGGTGCCGGTGCCGGAGATCGGCCCCAACGACGTGCTGATCAAGGTCAAGAAGACTGCGATCTGCGGCACCGACGTGCATATCTACAATTGGGACCAGTGGGCGCAGAAGACCGTGCCGGTGCCGATGGTCACCGGCCATGAATTCGTCGGCACGGTCGCCGACTTTGGTGCCGCGGTCACCGAATACAAGGTCGGCCAGCGCGTGTCTGGCGAGGGGCACATCGTCTGCGGTCACTGCCGCAACTGCCGCGCTGGGCGAGGGCATCTCTGCCGCAACACGCTCGGCGTCGGCGTCAACCGGCCAGGCGCTTTCGGCGAATATCTGGCGATCCCGCAGCACAATGTCGTGCCGATACCCGATGACGTTCCGGACGAGATTGCCGCCATCTTTGACCCCTTGGGCAATGCCGTCCACACGGCGTTGTCCTTCGATCTGGTTGGTGAAGACGTGCTGGTCACCGGCGCCGGACCGATCGGCATCATGGGTGCGCTGGTGGCGCAGTGCGTCGGCGCGCGCAAGGTGGTCATCACCGACATCAATCCGGTGCGGCTGGCGCTGGCGAAAAAGCTCGGCGTCCAGCATGTCGTCGACGCCTCGAAGGAAAAGCTGCGCGACGTCATGCCGGCGCTCGGCATGACCGAGGGGTTTGACGTCGGGCTGGAAATGTCGGGCGCCGCACCCGCCTTCCGCGACATGATCGACACCATGAACAATGGCGGCAAGATCGCGATCCTCGGCATAGCGCCGACCGGCTTCGAGATCGACTGGAACAAGGTCATCTTCAAGATGCTGCACTTGAAGGGCATCTATGGCCGCGAAATGTTCGAGACCTGGTACAAGATGATCGCCCTGGTGCAGGGCCCGCTCGATGTGACGGGCCTGATCACGCATCGTATCGGCATCGACGATTTCCAGGCGGGCTTCAATGCGATGAGGAGCGGCAGTTCGGGCAAGGTGGTGATGGACTGGTGAGGCCTTGCCAGCGTGGACAATCGACATCGCCTGCTTGAGTCGCTTGTAATAGCCTTGGAGAGGTTGGATGGGCGGCCGCATGGCGAGTTGAGGCAGATATTTGCCGAGGTAGCTAGGCGCAGACCTGATCTGCTGCAGCGGTCGCTGTTTTCGGAGCGAAGCCGCCGAACGTCCGAAGTTGAGAAGATACTTCACAAGACCATCGTGGAAATAGACATGATGGTGAGGACTGCAGCACTGCCACGCCGGCTGCACGCGCCGTTCTTAAGCCACCTGAGATTTAATCATTCGAGCGGTCGGCTGCACATCGGCCACGGCAACACATCTATAGTTCTGTTCCCAGACGGTTCGGAACTTTAGCCTTGGCTTAGAGCCATCTCCAGCGCCGCCACCCCACTCACAATCGCTGCACGTTCCTCCACACTCAATCTCGCCAGCAATTCCCGCTCAAACGCCTTCGCCAGCGGCACCATCTCGCGATAGGCCGCAAGCCCTGCCTTGGTCAGGGCCAAGTGCTCGACGCGGCGGTCATTCTCGTCAGGTATTCGCACCAGCCAGCGCCGCCGTTCCAACTCGGCCACCGCCCGCGAAACCTTGGTCTTGTGCATGGCCGACTGTTCGCCGAGTTCCGTGGCGGTCATCGTGCCGCGCTGTCCCAATCCCGATAGCGTGCGCCATTCGGGCCGGGTCAGGCCATGGCGGTCCTTATAGACCTTCGAGAATTCGCGGCTGACGGCATCGGCGAGACGGTAGAGCCGGTAGGGCAGGAAGCTTTCGAGTTCGAGAATGTCCATTGTCCGCATCCGGCAAAAACGGAAGATTGATAGTTACATTTTCGATGGTTACAAATGAAACCAGTTTGGTCAATTGGCTCTATTGCGGGAGGAAGCGATGACCTTTTCCTACATGCCGGGCTTCGGCAACGATTTTGAGACCGAGACATTGCCTGGCTCGCTGCCGCAGGGGCGCAACTCGCCACAGCGGCCGGCCTACGGCCTCTATGCCGAACAGCTTTCCGGTTCGCCTTTCACCGCGCCGCGCGGCACCAATGAGCGCTCTTGGCTCTATCGCATCCGGCCAAGCGTCAAGCACACGGGCCGGTTCAAGGCCGCGAGCTACCCCCCGTGGAAGTCCGCGCCCAATGTCGGCGATCACGAACTAGCGCTTGGCCAGTACCGCTGGAATCCGGTGCCGATGCCGAAGGAACCGACCGATTTCATCCAGGGCATGCGCTCTATTACCACAGCCGGCGACGTGCTCGGGCAGACCGGCATGGCGGCCAATGTCTATGTCGCCAACACATCGATGGTCGATGACCATTTCTTCAACGCCGACGGCGAATTGCTTGTTGTACCGCAGGTCGGCGCTTTGCGCTTGGTCACCGAGATGGGCGTCATCGAGCTTCGGCCCGGTGAAATCGCCGTTCTACCGCGCGGCCTCGTCTTCAAGGTCGAACTGGTCGACAAGGAAGTGCGCGGCTATGTCTGCGAGAATTATGGCGCCAAGCTGACGCTACCTGACCGCGGCCCGATAGGCGCCAATTGCCTGGCCAATCCGCGCGACTTCAAGACGCCCTGCGCCTGGTTCGAGGAGAAGGAAACGCCCTGCCGGCTGATCGTGAAATGGTGCGGCAATTTCCATGTCACCGAGATCGAGCATTCGCCGCTCGACGTGGTGGCGTGGCACGGCAACTACGCGCCTTACAAATATGATCTGGCGACCTTTTCGCCGGTCGGCGCGCTGCTGTTCGACCATCCGGATCCGTCGATCTTCACCGTGCTGACAGCGCCGAGCGGCGAGGAGGGCACGGCCAATATCGACTTCGTCATCTTCCCGCCGCGCTGGCTGGTGGCCCAAGATACGTTTCGGCCGCCTTGGTACCACCGCAACATCATGAGCGAGTTCATGGGGCTGATCCATGGCCAGTACGACGCCAAGGAAGAAGGCTTCGTGCCCGGCGGCATCAGCCTGCACAATTTGATGCTGGCCCATGGGCCGGATGCGCCTGGCTTCGAAAAGGCCTCGCGCGCGGACCTGAAACCGGTCAAGCTCGACAACACCATGGCCTTCATGTTCGAGACCCGCTTTCCGCAGATGCTGACCCGTTACGGCGCCGAACTCGAGACCCGGCAGGACAATTACATCGATTGCTGGGCCGGCCTGAAGAAACGCTTCAATGGCACGCCCGAGGGCGACTGGTCTTGAGCGGCAAGCCAATGCCGGATCGGCTGGTGCTGCTGGGCTCGAAAGGCGGTCCGGCGCTGCGGCCGGGCGGACCGTGGCCGAGTTCGTCGCTGCTCGAGATCGGCGGGCGAGCGATAGTCGTCGACTGCGGGCTTGGCGTGACGCGCGGTCTGGTCGATGCCGGCGTCAGGCTGAAGGCGCTCGATCTGATCTTCATCACGCACCTCCATTCCGACCATGTGCTGGAGCTTGGACCGTTGATCCACACCGCCTGGACAGCTGGCCTGGCGACGCCGGTCACCGTGTTCGGCCCGCCTGGGGTCGGCCACTACTGGCGGCGCTTTTGTCAGGCGATGGAATTCGACATCGAGATCCGCATCGTCGATGAGGGCCGGCCCGATATTCGCGAGTTGATTTCGATCGACGAATTCGGCGAAGGCCATGTGGTCAAGCAGCGCGGCCTGAAGGTGACGGCGCTCCGCGTCGACCACCCCCCGGTGACCGATTGCTTTGCCCTGCGCTTCGAGCATGGCGCAAAAAGCCTGGTGTTCTCGGCCGACACTGCCTTTTTCCCACCGCTCGCCGATTTCGCCGAAGATGCCGATATCCTCGTCCATGAAGCCATGCTGGAGGAAGGCATCGAGCGGCTGGTTGCCAGGACCGGCAATGGCGCGCGGCTCAGGGAACATCTGCTCGCCAGCCACAGCTTTGCCGAGGAGGCCGGGCGCATCGCCAGCGATGCCGGCGTGAAGAGGCTGGTGCTCAATCACCTCATTCCAGCCGATGATGCCGGGATCGGCGAGGCGGACTGGATCGCCGCCGTCAGGAAAACATGGGCCGGCGACTTGACGATTGCCCGTGACGGCCTTGTTGTGGAGCTAGCATGAGCCCGAAAAGTGGGAACCGGTTTTCGGAAAAGATCATGCCTAAGACAAGAAATCAAAGCGGCGCCAAGGCCGCCTCAGGAGAGGGAACCATATGAAGCTTGCCACGCTGAAGGACGGAACGCGCGACGGAAGACTCGTCGTCGTTTCGCGCGACCTGACGCAATACACCGACGCCTCGTTCCTGGCGCGCACGCTGCAGGCGGCACTCGACGACTGGCGCAGGATCTCGCCACATCTCGCGACGATCGCGGAATCGCTGGAGAACAAAGCGATGCCGGCAGCTCGCTTCCACGAGCACGACGCGCATTCGCCGCTGCCGCGCGCCTATCAATGGGCCGACGGATCGGCCTATGTGAACCATGTCGAACTGGTGCGAAAAGCGCGCGGCGTCGAGATGCCGGCGAGCTTCTGGACCGACCCGCTGATCTACCAGGGCGGCTCGGACTCCTTCGTTGCGCCGCGCGATCCGATCCGGATGGCGGATGAAGCCTTCGGCATCGACATGGAGGCCGAAATCGCCGTCATCGTCGATGATGTGCCGATGGGCGCCAGCCTCGACGAGGCACGCGCCGCGATCCGGCTGGTCATGCTGGTCAACGATGTCACGCTACGCGCGCTGACGGGGTCGGAGTTGGCCAAGGGGTTCGGCTTCTTTCAGTCGAAACCGTCCTCGGCCTTCTCTCCGGTCGCGGTAACGCCGGATGAACTGGGCGATGCCTGGGATGGCGGCAAGGTCAGCCTGCCGCTGCTCGCCGACATCAACGGCAAGCCGTTCGGCCGCGCCAATGCCGGTATCGACATGACCTTCGATTTCCCGGCCCTGATCGCTCACGCCGCCCGCACAAGGCCGCTGGTATCGGGCACCATCATCGGCTCGGGTACGGTATCCAACAAGCTCGACGGCGGCCCGGGCAAGCCGGTCTCGGCGGGCGGCGCCGGCTATTCGTGCATCGCCGAGCTGCGCATGATCGAGACGATTGTGTCAGGCGAACCAAAGACGCCGTTCCTGCGCTTCGGCGACACGGTGCGTATAGAGATGAAGGACAAGGCCGGCCATTCGATCTTTGGCGCCATCGAGCAGAAGGTCGAGAAATACGAGAGATAGAGGCTAAGGCAGATTTTCGGCGATGGATCTTCTGGATCATCTGCGCCGCATGGCCGGCAATAATCTCTGGTCGAACGACCGGCTCTATCGCGCTGTGCTTGCGCTCGAGCCCGGTGAGTTCGAGGCCGAGCGCACCAGCTTTTTCCCGTCGATCAAGGCAACGCTCAACCATGTCCTCGCGGTCGATCATCTCTATCTCGATTTTCTCGAAGAAGGCGGCGTCGGTGCCGCTGCCTACGATGACTTCGTGCCTTTCGATGCTCCGCGAGAGCTGTACATCGCCCAGCTTGCGGCGGACCGGCGGCTGACCGCCTTCTGCCAGCGCCTGTCGGAGACTGATCTCGATCGCCGCGTCATCACCGACCGGCGCGAGGACGGCATGATCCCGGAAAAGATCGGCGATATCCTGGCGCACGTCTTCCTGCACGACATCCACCATCGCGGCCAGGTGCATGCAATGCTCTCGGGTACCTCGGTCGCGCCGCCGCAGTTGGACGAGTTCCTGCTCGATTACGATGTGAGGCTGAGGGAGAAAGAGGTCGAGCGGCTGGGGCTCTAGCCGTCATCTCGAATACTCGGCCCATTCAGGGCCGAGGGCGTCAAAATCATCGGCGATACGAATCTTGCCTTTCAAGGCGCCGATGCGTGGCAAAAGGTCTTCCTTCACCGGCGGCGGCAAGAGACGCGCCACGGCCTTCCCGCGCCGCGTGAGCACGATCTCCTCGCCAGCTGTCGCGCGTCTCACCAGTTCCGACAGTTTGGCTCTGGCTTCAGTTATGGAGACGTTCACAGATCGACCTCTATGTCCGGAACTTAGGTTAATGCTGATCGAACCGCAAACGAGCTTTCACTCTTATGCCGCCTTGCCGTCAACCTTGATCACGCCGCGCTTGATCTGGTCCTGCTCGATCGATTCGAACAGCGCGCGGAAATTGCCTTCGCCGAAGCCTTCGTCGCCCTTGCGCTGGATGAACTCGAAGAAGATCGGCCCGATCACGGTCTTCGAAAAGATCTGCAGAAGGATCTTGGTCATGCCGCCATCGACCACGCCTTCGCCGTCGATCAGGATTCCGTGCTTCTTCATCCGCTCGATCGGCTCGTCATGGCCGTTCACGCGGTCATATGACATGTCGTAATAGGTCTCGGGCGGGCCGGGCATGAATTTCAGCCCATTCTCGGCGAGCTTGTCGGTGGCGGCGTAGATCTCGTCGGTGCCCACCGCGATGTGCTGGATGCCTTCGCCATTATACTTCTTCAGGTATTCGGCGATCTGGCTGGTCTCGTCCTTGGATTCGTTGAGCGGAATGCGGATCTTGCCGCAGGGCGAGGTGATGGCGCGGCTGACCAGGCCGGTGATCTTGCCGTCGATGTCGAAGAAATGGATCTGCTTGAAACCGAACAGATTGCGGTAGAAATCCCACCACTTGTCCATCTGGCCGCGATAGACATTGTGGGTCAGGTGGTCGAGGTAATAGAAGCCGACGCCCTGCGGCTGCGGGTCGCGTTCGCCCAGCCACTCGAACTCGGCGTCATAGGCCGAGCCCTTCTTGCCGTAGGCATCGATGAAATAGAGCAGCGAGCCGCCGATGCCCACAATGGCCGGCACGTCGAGCGCCTTGTCGTCGCCTTCATAAGGCGTGGCGCCCTTCGAGACGGCATGCTCGAAGGCATGCTTGCCATCGACCACCCGCCACGCCATCGAGGCAGCGCAAGGGCCATGCTTGTCGGCGAACCTCATCGCGTGCGAGCCGGGCTCGGCATTGACGACATAATTGATGTCGCCCTGGCGCCAGACGGTGATGTCCTTGGTGCGATGCCTGGCCACCGCCGCATAACCCATGCGGGTGAACAACTCGGCCAGCTTCTTGGGCTCTGGATGCGCGAACTCGACGAACTCGAAACCGTCAGTGCCGGCAGGATTGTCCTTGCTGATCGTGGCGGGCGGGGCATCGTGCGGGAAGGGACCCATGGCATTCCTCCGGAAGCTGCTTGGCCTGAAAAGGCCATCCGACGCCATCATAGCGCGAAGCCCGTGCATGGTGCTTGCATTCAAACGCTTGAAATGATGATGTCATGCGTGAAGCATGCATGAAACGAGAAAAAACCATGGATGATCCGCGCATCGACCAGTTTGACCGCAAGATAATGGCGCTCTTGCAGGGCGATGCGCGGCTCACCAACAACGATCTTTCCGAACGGGTGAACCTCTCGGCATCGCAATGCTCGCGCCGCCGGCAGCGGCTGGAGGAGGACGGCTACATCAAGGGCTATCGCGCCGTGCTCGACCGCGACAGGCTCGGCTTTTCGCTGGTCAACGTCATCTCAGTGACGCTGGCCACCCACAACCGAGACAATGCGCGGCGCTTCGGCGAGCTGGTGGCGCGGCTGCCGGAAGTGCAGGAGGCCCATGCGCTGACCGGCGAGATGGATTATATCCTGAAAGTGGTGACGCCCGATCTCAAATCATTGTCCGAGTTCGTCAACGGCGTGCTCCTGCCGCACGAATCGGTACAGCATGTGAAGACCGCCATCGTGCTCGAAACGCTGAAAGAAACCGGGGCGCTACCGATCTAGCCTTTCGACTGCTGGATCAGCCCATATAGGTTTGTGCAGCGCGCACCGGAGCGGCAATAGGCGAAGATTGGGCCGTCGAGTTCGTCGAGCGCCTCGGCTTGGTCGTCGACATTCTCTCGCGTGATCTGGCCACTGATCACCGGGATGTAGCGGAAGGCGAGACCGGCGGCTTCGACCGTTGCCTTGAGCGTGTCCGCCGAAGGCTGGCCGGGCTGTTCATCGTCCGGCCGGTTGCAGATCACACTCTTGAAGCCGGCTTCCTTGATGGCGGCGACATCCTCGGGCTGGATTTGGCCCGAGACCGAATAGTCTTCGCTGATCTGGCGATATTCCATGGCTCGCATCCTCGCAATCTGGTTTGGTGGAAAGTCTTGCCACTCCGGGAGAGGGGCGGCAATCCGCTTCGACGGAATTCTCTGCCAAATAGACATCGCGCGCCGGAAAATCCAACCGGGCCATATGGCCCGGCTGGACGGCAGATCAGATTCAGCTGCCGAGAATGGCGCCTTTGATCTGACGGATGTTGTTGTGCATCAGGTTGATATAGGTCGATCCCGGGCCGTCCGGCTGCGACAGCGCGTCCGAATAGAGCGTGCCGCCGATCTTGATGCCGGTCTCGCTGGCGATCTGCTCGATCAGGCGCGGGTTGGTGATGTTCTCGACGAAGATGGCCGCGGCCTTGTCCTGCTTCACCTGCTCGACCAGCTTGGCGACGTCGGCGGCCGACGGTTCGGAATCGGTCGAGATGCCTTGCGGAGCGAGGAAGGTCAGGCCGTATTCGTGTTCGAAATAGCCGAAGGCATCATGCGAGGTGATGACGACGCGCTTCGCCTCGGGGATCGACTGGATCGCCGCCTTCACTTCGCCTTCCAGCGCGTCGAGCTTCTTGGTGTAGGCGGCGGCATTGGTCTGATAGGAGACGCAGCCGTCGCTGTCGGCCGCGCAGAAGGCCTCGGCGATGTTCTTCACATAGATCCTGGCGTTGGCGATCGACTGGAAGGCGTGAGGGTCGGTGACTGTCTTGCCGCCGCCGGTGCCGGCACCCTCGGCCGCGTCGGCGTCGGCGAATTCAGGCTTGAAATCGATCGGCGTCACACCCTTGGTCAAGGTGATGATCGAGGCCTTGGTGGCGCTGGCATCGACCAGCCGCTGCAGGAAACCTTCGAAGTGCAGGCCGTTGACCAGAACGATGTCGGCCTTGGCCATGGCGACCGCGTCGGCAGGGCTCGGCTCGTAGACATGGGCGTCGCCATCGGGACCAACGATGGTGGTGATGTCGACACGGTCGCCGCCGACGTTTTTGGCGAAATCCGCGATGACCGTGAAGCTGGCGACCACTTTCAGCGGCGCCGCCAAGGCCGTTGACGCCCCAAAGGCTGTTAATGTTATAACGCTCATTGCCAGGGCGGCACGGATCGATTTCAGCATAAGCGGGGTCTCCTTTCAGGGGCGGGGGATCAGGCCGTTCTGTGACGGTGATGGATGATGCGGGCGCGCAGAATGCCGCGCGTGCCGAACAGGATCGAGGCGAAATAGACGACGCCGGCCGACAGGATGATGGCTGGACCGGACGGCAGCGAGGCGTGGTAGGACAGGAGCAGTCCGGCGATGCAGGAGGCAAAGCCGATCAGCACGGCCAGCACGCACATCGGCTCGACGCGCGCCGTCCAGAAGCGCGCGGCTGCCGCCGGCAGCATCATCAGTCCGACGGAAAGCAAAGTTCCGAGCGCCTGGAAGCCACCAACCAGATTGAGAACGACGAGGCCGAGGAAGATGAAATGCACCGGGCTGCCCATGCGGCTGACCGAACGCAGGAACAGCGGGTCGAGGCATTCCGCCACCAGCGCCCGCCAGAAGATGGCAAGGCTGACCAGCGTCACCGCGACGATGCCGCCGATCAGCGTCAAAGCCTCGTTGTTGAGCGCCAGCACCGTGCCGAACAGCACATGCATGAGATCGACGCTTGAGCCGCGGATCGACACCATCAGCACGCCGATGGCGAGCGAAATCAGGTAGAAGGCTGCCATCGACGCGTCCTCGCGCTGGATGGTGAAACGCGAGACTGCACCGGCGCCGAGCGCCACGATGACGCCGGCGATCAGCCCGCCTACGGTCATCGGCAGGATCTCCAGCCCGTAGAACAGGAAACCGGCGGCCGCCCCCGGCAGGATGGCATGCGCCATCGCGTCGCCTGACAGGCTCATGCGCCGCAGCATCAGGAAGACGCCGATAGGGCAGGCGCCGAGCGACAGCATCAGCGAGCCGAACAGCGCCCGCTGCATGAAGCCGAAATCGGCGAAGGGGGCGATGAAGAGTCCGTAGAGCGCGTCCATCAGGCAGCCCTCGGTCCGGCGCCATGGTGATGGTCGTGGCCATGATGGTCGTGGTCATGATGATCGTGGTCATGGCCATGAGCGTGCTCGTCAGGCTCGCACCAGGGCGCGTTCTCTTCCCAGGCTTCGTGGAAGCGGCGCGCGCGCAGCAGGTTCTCCGGCTTCAGCGTCTCCCGCGTCTCGCCCCAGGCAACCGGCTGGCGGGCAAGCAGTAACGTTTCGGGAAAATTCTGGCGCACCAGATCGAGATCATGGACCACCACCATGATGGTGCGCTCTTCGCCGTGCCAGCGCTTGATCAAGGCAATGAGGTCGCCGACCGTCTTGGCGTCAACCGCGTTGAACGGCTCGTCGAGCAGGATCAGCTCGGCATCCTGCAACAGCACGCGGGCAAACAGAGTGCGTTGCAACTGGCCGCCGGACAGTGTGTCGATCGGTCGCTTCTCGAAGCCGCCGAGGCCGACGGCCATCAAAGCCTGGCTGACGGCGTCGCGATCTTCCCTGGTGTAGCGGCCAAGCATGCCGCGCTTCGGCCACAGGCCGAGCGAGACCAGATCGACAACGCGGGCGGGAAAGGAGCGATCGAGTTCCGATTGCTGCGGCAGGTAAGCCGTCCGCACGCCCGGCGCGCGGATCACCTCTCCGGCCATCGGCTTCAGCACCCCGACAATACCCTTCATCAGCGTCGACTTACCGGACCCATTGGCCCCAACCACGGCCGTCAGCGAGCCCTTGCGGATCGCGCCGTCGAGGTGATGGATCGCGGGATGGCTGTTGTAGCCGAGCGTCAGGTCACGGAATGTCAGGCAGGTCTGGGTCATATCGTTCCGTGGGAAGCCAAATCCGGCTAGATGCGGCCGCTTGGATATGTGATGTTATTACATTAGTCAACAAGTCAATCCGGCGGAATTGCGACACGGTGGTCAACTCGCCCTGTACGTGCCTGGCCCTGGATGGAGCGATTGGCTCAAGCGGTTTCGGTTCAGGCAGCCTTGCCCGAAGCGGATGGCGACTCTAAAGAGGCGCGACCACAACGGAAGGAACCTCGCAATGAGCATTCGTCGCATCGATGTTGGCCCGCGCATGAGCCAGATCGTCATCCACGGCAACACCGTCTATCTGGCCGGCCAGGTCGGCGAACCCGGCGGCAACGTCGCCTCGCAGACCCGTGATATTCTGGCCACCATCGACGAATTGCTGGCCAAGGCCGGCACCGACAAGACCAAGATCGTCCAGGCGATCATCTGGCTGGCCGACATGGGCACCTTCGCCGAGATGAATTCCGAATGGGACAAGTGGGTGCCGCAGGGCCACACGCCCGCCCGCGCCACCGGCGAAGCAAAGCTCGCCGGCCCTGAATATCTGGTCGAGATTATTATTACGGCCGCGCTGTAAAGGCGCGACGCCAGAACTGCCATTCTCCCCCCTCGTGGGGGAGATCACTTACCCCTGCGACGGCGTGAACCTTGCCACCAGCGTGTGGCTTTCCGCCGGATAGATGAAGCGCACATGGGTGACCGGGTGCTCGGCGCTCCAGGTGCGGCGTTCGACTACCAGGCAAGGCGCGCCGGGATCGATGTCGAGTGCGTCGGCAATGGTATCGTCAACGCTCATGGCGCGTATCCGATGCTCGGCCTCGCTCCACGGCACGCGGCCGATCAGCCAGGGTCCGGCGGCGATTTCCAGAAACTCTTCGTCCCCGGCCTCCGAAACCGCCGAAAGATTGATCAGGCGTTGTTCGAGCGCGAATGGCCGTTCGCCGGCAAAATGAAGGCCCTCGATCCATAACACCGAACCTGCGGAAGACAGTCCGAGCAACGCCCTGTCTTCCACATTGCTGCGCCGCTTCAGGCGTTCCAGACGCTCGTAGCGGTAGGGCAGGCCGAGCGCCTCGACTTCGATCCTGATGTCGTGAAGTTCCAGCACGGCTGCCTGCGATTGCGGCTGGCGGACAAAACTGCCCGACCGGCGGCGGCGCTCGATCAAACCTGCCTTGGCCAATTGAGACAGGGCCTTGTTCACCGTCATGCGTGAGCATTTGTATTCGGCGGTCAGCTCATGTTCGAACGGGATACGGTGCCCGGGCGCCCAGGTGCCGGACAGGATTTTCTCGCGGATGTCGGAAAGGATGCGCTGATGCAGCGAGACTGTCTCGCTGTCGTCTGTCTCCGCCGGTTCGGCCATGCTCATCTGGGTCAACCCTCGGAAAGCGCGGTCATTACGTTGCGAAACCGTTCGGCGATAGCCTCGCGCCTGGCGTGCCTGCCGCCGCTGACCTGTTTCCTGCCATGGACCCAGACACAATCGACCTTGCTGCCGTTGGCGAAGATCCAGGCGTCGAGGATCGCATCGCCGGTCTTGCCCGCCAGCGAGGGATTGCCGGCGTCGAGCGAGACGAGATCGGCCGATGCACCAGGCGCGATTTGCGATGCGCCTGCGCCAAGCGCGACGCTACCGCCATCGAGCGCCGCGTCGAACAGGGCGCGGCCGGTCGAGCCGCCGGCCACCGCAAGCACATTGCGGGCGCGGTGCCCGATGCGCTGCGAATATTCGAGCTGGCGCAATTCGTCGGGCAGGCCGATCAGCACGTTGGAATCGGAGCCGACGCCGAAGCGCCCGCCATGCTCCCTGAACAATGGCGCGGCAAAAGTGCCGTCGCCGAGATTGGCCTCCGTAATCGGGCAAAGGCCGGCGATGGCGCCGCTCCTGGCCATGCCGATGGTTTCGGCTTCCGTCATGTGGGTGGCGTGGATCAGGCACCAGCGCTGGTCGACAGCGGCGGCCCCAAGCAGAAATTCGACCGGCCGCGCGCCGGACCAGGCAAGGCAGTCTTCGACTTCTTTCACCTGCTCGGCGACATGGATGTGGATCGGCGCGCTTGGCGCCATGGCCGTAACTGTCGTGAGTTCCTCCGGCGTCGCGGCCCGTAAACTGTGCGGCGCGACGCCGACGACAGCTTGATTCAGCGCGCGAACAGATTCCCGGCTTTTCTCAACAAGCCGGGCGAACCGATTCACATCATTGATGAATCGCCTTTGGCCTTCGTTAGGAGCCGCACCGCCGAAAGAGGAGTGCGCGTAAAACACCGGCAGCAGTGTCAGGCCGATCCCCGTTTCGCCGGCGGCGGCAGCTATGCGCTCGGCCATTTCGGCTAAGTTGGCATAGGGTTTTCCGTCGCGGTCATGGTGCAGATAATGAAATTCGCCGACGCGGGAAAAACCGGCCTCCAGCATTTCGACATAGAGCTGCGCCGCCACTGCCTCGACCTGGTCGGGAGTCATCGACAGCGCGAAGCGGTACATCACCTCGCGCCAGCTCCAGAAACTGTCGGCGGAGGGGCCGCGAAGCTCGGCGAGCCCAGCCATACCGCGCTGGAAGGCGTGGCTGTGCAGATTGGGCATGCCTGGCAGCAGAATGGAATGGCGTTCGTCACCGGGCGATGCGGCGGCTTCAGGCTCTACCGCTGCAATGCGCCCATTGGCGAAAGTGATCCGCACATTGTTGTGCCAGCCATTGGGAAGAAGCGCCTGTTCCGCAAAGATTTCGGTCACTTTTCTCTCCGCTTCCCGGTCTCGTATGCGATGATGGCACTTGCAGTGCGTTTCAATATGTATATACATAATCGACGCCGATTGAAACGGAAAAGATGATGGCCGTAGAGAGCAAAAACCGGGCAGGGGGGCTTCGCCTGTGGCGCAATGCGCGTCTGGCGACCATGGCTGAAAATTCTGCCGATCTCGGTATCGTCGAGCATGGTGCGCTCGCCGCGCGTGATGGCCGCATTGTCTATGCCGGTCCGGAATCCGAGATGCCCTCGGCGTTTGCCCAAGGCGAGATAATCGATTGCGAGGGCCGCTGGATCACGCCCGGCCTGATCGACTGCCACACCCACCTCGTCCATGCCGGCAACCGCGCCAACGAGTTCGAGATGCGGCTGGCCGGCGCCACCTATGAAGAGGTCGCCAGGGCAGGAGGCGGTATCGTCTCGTCGGTCAAATCCTTGCGTGCCGCCAGCGAGGACGAGCTGGTCGCCCAGACGCTGCCGCGCCTCGATGCGCTGATTGCCGAGGGCGTCACCACAGTTGAAATAAAGTCGGGCTATGGGCTCGATCTCGAAAACGAGAAGAAATCGCTGCGCGCAGCGCGACAGCTGGGCAATGAACGTCCAGTGACGGTCCGCACCACATGCCTCGCAGCCCACGCGCTGCCGCCCGAAGCCAAGGGCGACAAGGATGCTTTCATCGATCTCGTCGCCAAAACGATCCTTCCCGGCGTCGTAGAGGAAGGCTTGGCCGATGCCGTCGACGGGTTCTGTGAAGGCATCGCCTTTTCGCCCGAGCATATGTCTCGCGTCTTCGACAAGGCCAGGGCGCTCGGCTTGCCCGTAAAACTCCACGCCGACCAGCTGTCCAACCTGCACGGCGCTGAACTTGCCGCCCACTATGGCGCATTGTCGGCCGATCATCTCGAATACACCGACGAGGCGGGCGCCATGGCGATGGCCAAGGCGGGGACCGTGGCGACGATCCTGCCCGGCGCCTATTACTTCATCCGCGAGACCAAGAAGCCACCGATCGGCCTGTTCCGCCAGCATGGAGTCAGGATGGCTGTGGCCACCGACAACAATCCCGGCACTTCGCCGCTGACCTCGCTGCTTCTGACCATGAACATGGCGGCGACCCTGTTTGGCATGACGGTCGATGAATGTCTTGCCGGCGTTACCCGCGAAGCTGCGCGTGCGCTGGGCTTGCTCGACGAGACCGGCACGCTGGTGCCGGGCAAATCCGCCGACCTGGCGATCTGGGACATCGAGCGCCCGGCCGAACTCGTCTACCGCATGGGCTTCAACCCGCTGCATGCCCGTATCTGGAGAGGACAATGACTGAACTGACCCTGAAGCCCGGCAATGCGACGCTGTCCGACTGGCGTGCCGTCTATCGTGGCGCCGTGCCGAAACTGGACGATGCCTGCCGCCCAAAAATCGAGGCGAGCGCCGAAGCTGTCGCGCGCATCGTTGCCAAGGGTGAGCCGGTCTATGGCATCAACACCGGTTTCGGCAAGCTGGCCAGCGTGCGCATCCCCGCCGAGGATCTCGAGACCCTGCAGCGCAACATCGTGCTTTCGCATGCCGCAGGCGTCGGCGAGCCGATGCCTGTCGCCGTTGCCCGGCTGATGATGGCGCTGAAACTTGCGAGCCTTGCGCAGGGCGCCTCCGGCGTGCGCCCGCAAACCATCGAGTTGCTCGAAGCGATGCTGGCCAATGACGTCATCCCTGTGGTGCCGGCGCAAGGCTCCGTCGGCGCCTCCGGCGACCTTGCCCCGCTGTCGCACATGACGGCGGTGATGATCGGCGTCGGCGAATGCTTTACCCCGCATGGCCGCTTCCCGGCCAAGGTCGCGTTCGTCTCGCATGGGCTGGAGCCCGTGACATTGGGCGCCAAGGAAGGCCTGGCACTGCTCAATGGCACGCAGTTTTCCACCGCCTATGCGCTGGCCGCACTGTTCGATGCCGAGGTGCTCTACCAGTCGGCGCTTGTCGCCGGCGCGCTGTCGACCGATGCGGCAAAGGGTTCCGACGCTCCATTCGATCCGCGCATTCATCTTTTGAGAAAGCACCGTGGCCAGATCGAGACCGCCGACGCGCTGCGCAATCTGATGGCCGGCAGCGCCATCCGCGAGTCGCACCGGGTCGGCGACGAGCGGGTGCAGGATCCCTATTGCCTGCGTTGCCAGCCGCAAGTCATGGGCGCCGCGCTCGATGTCCTGCGCAAAGCCGCCGACACCCTCGAAACCGAAGCCAATGGCGTCACCGACAATCCGCTGATCTTCGTCGAGGACGATACGGCACTTTCGGGCGGCAATTTCCACGCCGAGCCGGTGGCCTTCGCCGCCGACATGATCGCGCTTGCCGTCTGTGAGATCGGCTCGCTGTCGGAACGCCGCATCGCCATGCTGGTCGACCCCGCGCTGTCGGGCATGCCCGCCTTCCTGACGCCCAAGCCCGGTCTGAACTCCGGCTTCATGATCCCGCAGGTAACGGCGGCGGCACTCGTTTCGGAAAACAAGCAGAAAGCCTATCCGGCCAGCGTCGATTCCATCCCGACATCGGCCAACCAGGAAGACCATGTCTCGATGGCCGCGCATGGCGCGCGGCGGTTGATCGGCATGGTCGAGAATGCGACGGCCGTGATCGGCATCGAATTGCTGGCGGCCGCGCAAGGCTGCGATTTCCATCAGCCGCTGGCCTCGAGCGCAGCGCTGGAAGCCGTGCGCAAGCTGGTTCGCGCCGAGGTGCCGCATCTCGACAATGACCGGCATTTTCATCCCGACATGGAAAAGGCGATTGCCATGGTGCGCAGCGGTGCGGCGGTGAAGGCAGCGAGCACGGTGGCGCTGCCGGGGATTGCATCGTGAGAACGCCAATCGCCACAGGTCGCGTTCTGTCGCGCCCCCCTCTGTCCTGCCGGACATCTCCCCCTCAAGGGGGGAGATTAGCAGATTCTTTGGCGCCGCTCTTCCTCCAACGCCGGCGATTGGCGAAAGCCCGCGTGACAGCCAATCTCCCCCCAAGAGGGGGAGATGCCCGGCAGGGCAGAGGGGGGCGCCGTAGAGCTCCAACTTACGGAGGTCTCTCATGACCTCGCCTTCCTGGCTCACCATCACCCAAGGCACCGCGCCTCTCCTGGTCTCCATCCCGCACACCGGCATCGACCTCGCTGGCCTCGAAAACCGGCTTATCTCGCCCTGGCTCGGTCGCCGCGATTGCGACTGGTGGATCGACAATCTCTATGATTTCGCCGCTGGTCTCGGCGCCACAGTCGTGCACACCGCGATCTCGCGCACCGTCATCGATGTCAACCGCGATCCATCCGGCGCCTCGCTCTATCCCGGCCAGGCAACCACCGGCCTATGCCCGACCGAAACCTTCGACGGCGATCCGCTCTATCGCGAGGGCGAAGAGCCGGGGCCATCAGAAATCGACGAGCGCCGCCAGAAGTTCTTTGCGCCCTATCACGCCGCCTTGCAGGCCGAGATCGACAGATTGCGCAGCTTGCATGGCCAGATTGTCCTCTATGACTGCCATTCGATCCGCTCGGTGCTGCCGCGTCTGTTCGAGGGCACGCTGCCGGTGTTCAACCTCGGCACGAACGACGGCAAGAGCGCCGATCCGGCGTTGCAGGCGATGGTCAACCGGATCATGGCCGAAACCGGTGAGACCTTTGTCGTCAACGGACGCTTCAAGGGCGGCTGGATCACGCGCCATTTCGGCCAGCCGCATCAGGGCGTGCATGCGCTACAGATGGAACTCTCCAACCGCGGCTACATGCGCGAGCCGGACGGAAAGGGTACGCCGGACAATTGGCCGGTACCCTACGACGCCGCGTTCGCCGCGCCGATCCGCGCCACGCTGACGCAGATTCTCCAAACCGCCATTGACTGGGCCGGGCGCTGACGCGCCGCCTCATCCGAAAGGGACAATGATGACCGACCCTCGCCACAACATCCGCGAAGTGCGCAGCCCTCGCGGCGACAAGCTCAACGCCCGGTATTGGACGACCGAAGCGCCGCTGCGCATGCTGATGAACAACCTCGACCCTGATGTCGCCGAAAACCCCAACGAGCTGGTCGTCTATGGCGGCATCGGCCGGGCGGCGCGCACCTGGAACGATTTCGACCAGATCGTTGCTTCGCTGAAGACGCTTGGCGAGGACGAGACGCTGCTGGTGCAGTCCGGCAAGCCGGTCGGCGTGTTCCGCACCCACCCGGATGCACCGCGCGTGCTGATCGCCAACTCCAACCTGGTGCCGCACTGGGCGACCTGGGAGAAATTCAACGAGCTCGATAAGAAGGGCCTGATGATGTACGGCCAGATGACGGCCGGCTCCTGGATCTACATCGGAACGCAAGGCATCGTGCAGGGAACCTACGAGACCTTCGTCGAGGCCGGTCGCCAGCACTATGGCGGTAATCTCAAGGGTAAGTGGATCCTGACCGGCGGCCTCGGCGGCATGGGCGGCGCCCAGCCATTGGCCGCCGTCATGGCCGGCGCCTGCTGCCTGGCGATCGAATGCAATCCGGATTCGATCGATTTCCGCCTGCGCACCCGCTATGTCGACGAGAAGGCCGAGACGCTGGACGAGGCCATGGAAATGATCGAGCGCTGGACCAAGGCCGGCGAGGCGAAGTCCGTCGGCCTGCTCGGCAATGCGGCTGAGATCGTGCCCGAGATGTTTCGGCGCGGCATCCGCCCCGATATGGTCACCGACCAGACCTCGGCGCACGACCCCATCAATGGCTATCTCCCGAAGGGTTGGACAATGGCCGAGTGGCGCGAGAAGCGTGTCAGCGACCCGAAGGCGGTCGAGAAGGCGGCCCGCGCTTCGATGCGCGAGCATGTCGAGGCGATGGTGGCGTTCTGGAACGCCGGGGTGCCGACACTCGACTATGGCAACAACATCCGTCAGGTCGCCAAGGACGAAGGCTTTGAAAATGCCTTTGCGTTCCCCGGCTTCGTGCCGGCCTACATCCGTCCGCTATTTTGCCGCGGCATCGGCCCGTTCCGTTGGGCAGCACTCTCCGGTGATCCGGAGGATATCTACAAAACCGACGCCAAGGTACGCGAACTCACCCCCGGCAACACACATCTGCACAATTGGCTGGACATGGCCCGCGAGCGGATTTCCTTCCAAGGGTTGCCGGCGCGCATCTGCTGGGTCGGTCTTGGCGATCGCCACCGGCTGGGCCTCGCTTTCAACGAAATGGTGGCCAAGGGCGAACTCAAGGCGCCGGTCGTCATCGGCCGCGATCACCTCGATTCGGGTTCGGTCGCTTCGCCGAACCGCGAGACGGAAGCGATGAAGGACGGTTCGGATGCGGTCTCCGACTGGCCGCTGCTCAATGCGCTGCTCAACACCGCGTCGGGCGCCACCTGGGTGTCGCTGCACCATGGCGGCGGCGTCGGCATGGGCTTCTCCCAGCATGCCGGCATGGTCATCGTTGCCGACGGCACGCCGGATGCTGCAAGGCGGCTGGAGCGCGTTCTGTGGAACGACCCGGCGACTGGCGTCATGCGCCATGCCGACGCCGGCTATGACATCGCGATCGAATGCGCCAAGGAGCACCAGCTCAACCTGCCGGGCATTCTCGGGTAGCAGCTGACGTCATGCGCATCCTTCGTGCCACCGATTACCGCGTCATGCCGTGGAAGAACGGCGGCGGCACCACGACCGAGATCGTCGTCTCGCCCGATGGCGCCGGGCTCGACGATTTCGACTGGCGCGTCTCGATGGCCCGGGTCGAAGGCAGCGGACCGTTCTCCGACTTCGCCGGCATCGACCGCACCCTGTCGGTGCTGGAAGGCGAGGGGATCGTGCTTGATGTCGCGGGCCGTCCGCCGGAGCGGATGACAGTGGCTTCCCAGCCATTTTCCTTTCCAGCCGACCAGCCGACCAGTGCCGCGCTGATCGCCGGCCCGATCACCGATCTCAACGTCATGACCCGGCGCGGCCGGATGCTGCATTCGGTCGAGCGTTTGGCGATTTCGACGCCTGTGGAAATCCCGACCGAGGCCGGTTCCACCGTCATCCTTTGCCATAGAGGCCATGCCATATTCCCCGGCGCCGCGCCCATTCGTCTCGGGCCGCTCGACACCCTGCTGCTCGGGCCGGATGCCTCTGTCTTGCGGGTTCAGCCCGCCCCGGATGCGACCCTTTTCGTAATCCGGATAGTCGGGGCGGCCTGACGCGTTTCGGGCCAACGGTTACCGCCTGTTTCCAAACATGATCGCGACGCCGGCGAAATATAGCGTAAGCTGGCACCGGCATCACGAAAAAGCCCGAATCCTCCCCGTCGATCGGTCCTGACGGGAGCGAGGGGCGCTCGTCTTTGAGTTTGCTCGAAAGATGGCGCCCTGTCGTGGTGCGGAAACAAACTTTCGGCATAGGGGTTGATGCAACCAATTGCATTTGAACCGGTTTTAGGGCCATTGCCGTGGCGGTGACGCCGCTGAGTGCCCGCTTACGGAATTTTCAATGAATATTCAGACGAATCCAGCCCAGATCGAGAAGACAAGCGCGAGCTTCCCAGCAATTACGGAAGAGCCGATAAGATCGACATACCTGCCGGAAGAACGGCTCCGGCTGCTCGGCGAAAGCCTGGCCAAGGGCGATCTGACGGATCTGTTCGGTCTGATCCCGTTCGACTTCCAGGCCCGTATCCGTGACAGCGCCAAGAAGATCCTCGAAGTCTACCGGTCAACCAATGCCGCGCAGGCGAGGGGCGAAACCATCACGCCGGCCGCGCAGTGGCTGCTCGATAACAATTACCTGATCGAAGAAACCATTTTCCAGGTCAAACGCGACCTGCCGCGCCGCTTCTATCGGCAATTGCCGACGCTGAAACTGCCCGATGGCGGCACCGTGCCGCGCGCATTGGCGCTGGCCTGGACTTATGTCGCGCATTCCGACAGTTCCGTCTCGGCGACCATGTTCAAGTCCATCGTCCAGGGTTTTCAGTCGGTCGAACCGTTGAAGATCGGCGAACTCTGGGCGCTGCCGTCCCTTCTTCGCTTCGTGCTGATCGAGAACCTTCGCCGCCTGGCCGTCAGGGTCAACCGCACCCGCCAGATGCGCCAGATCGCCAACGACGTGGCCGACAAGGTGCTGGCGACCGACGACAATCCGGACCGGCAGGCAATCCTCGCCAAGTTCAGCGTCCATGCGCACGACACCACCTTCGCCACTCAGCTTCTCTATCGCCTGCGTGACGGATCGCAGAACGCCGGCAGGGCGCTGGAATGGCTGGAAGGCGAACTCGAGAAGACCGGCTCGGATGCCGAGGAAATCATCATTTCCGAGCACCAGACGCTGTCCAGCGGCAATGTGACCACCGGCAACATCGTCCGCGGCCTGCGCCTCATCAACGATGTCGACTGGACAGTCTGGTTCGAAGGCGTCAGCCGCATCGATACCGTGCTGCGCGAGCGTACCGATTTCGCCGCGCTCGACTTCTTCTCGCGCGATCAATACCGCACCGCGATCGAGGAACTGGCGCGCCGCTCGAACCTGTCGGAGTACCGTGTTGCCGAAAAAGCCATTGAACTGGCCGGCCATGCCGTCGGTGAAACCATCCCGGAGAGCGGTGAAGGCGTGGACGCCCAGGCTGCATCCGCTCATACCGATGTCGGTTTCTATGTCGTTGGCCCGCGTCGGCTGGAGCTGGAAAAGGCGATCGGTTACCGGCCCACGATCAGCCAGACGGTCAAGCGGACCTTCGCCAAGACAGGCTGGCTGGGCATCGTCCTGCCCGTCTTCGCGCTGACCGTGCTGCTGCTCGTCCTGTCCGGCAACGCCCTTTCCAATCTCGGACTGTCGGTGCCGTCGATCGTGCTGATGCTGGCTCTGTTTGCCGTGCCGGCCAGCGAAGGCGCGCTCGCTTTCTTCAACACCGTAGTCTCGCTGTTCCTCAAGCCGACACGCCTGATCGGTTACGACTACAGGCACGGCGTGCCGCCCGAGGCGCGCACCCTGGTGGTCGTGCCGTCGCTGATCGGCTCGCGTGACGATGTCGAGGAGAACATCCGCAACATCGAAGTGCATTACCTTGCCAATCTGGCGGACGAGATCCATTTCGCGCTGTTGTCGGATTGGCCCGACAGCAAGATCGAGATCGATGCGGCGGACACCGAGATCCTCGACTTCGCCCGCGCCGAAATCGCTCGCCTCAACGCGCGCTATCCCTCCGAAGGCGCCCCGCGCTTCTACATCCTGCACCGCCGCCGGCTCTACAATGCGGCGCAGGGCGCCTGGATGGGCTGGGAGCGCAAGCGCGGCAAGCTGCATGAGCTCGACCTGTTGCTGCGCGGCGACAGCGATACCACCTTCCTGCCGCTCGACGTGCCGCTGCCGGAAAAGGTCGTCCATGTGATGACGCTCGACGCCGATACCCGCACCACCCGCGATGCGGTATCGAGCCTTGTCGGCAAGCTTTGCCATCCGCTCAACCGTCCGCATTTCGACGCCACGAGGCGGGTCGTCACCGCCGGCTACACCATCCTGCAGCCGCGCATCACAGCTTCACTCACCAGCGGCGACGAAGCCTCGTTCTTCCAGCGCGTGTTCTCGGCCAATCGCGGCCTTGATCCTTATGTCTTCGCTGTTTCGGACCTCTATCAGGACGTCTTCAGCGACGGGTCCTTCACCGGCAAGGGCCTCTATCATGTCGATGCCTTCGAGGCCGCCTTGCAGGGCCGCATCGAGGAAAACACCATCCTCAGTCACGATCTGCTCGAAGGCGCTCTGGCGCGCGCCGCACTGGTCACCGACGTCGAGCTGGTCGAGGATTACCCGACCCGCTACTCGGTCGACGCCTCGCGCCACCATCGCTGGGCGCGCGGCGACTGGCAGCTTTTGGGCTACATCTTCAATCCCCGCTCAGGCGTTCCGGCCTTGTCGCGCTGGAAGATGGTCGACAATCTGCGCCGCTCGCTGACGCCGATCTTCTGGGTGATGGCGGCGATCGCCGGCTGGACCTTGCTGCCCTTCACGCAGGCCGCGCAGTGGCAGGCACTGCTGATCCTCAGCCTGTTCATGGCGCCGACCTTCGACGTGGTCAACGCCATCCTGCCCAAGAGCGGCGACCAGACGCCGCGTGGCCATTTCTTGGCGCTGGCGCGCGACGTCGCCTTCGGCACCGCCATGGTGGCGCTGAAGATCCTGCTGATGGCGCACAATGCCTGGATGATGGGCGATGCCATTGTGCGCACTCTGTACCGGCTGTTCGTCAGCCGGCAGAATCTCCTGGAATGGCGCACCGCCTCGCAGGCGCACAAGGCCGGCGACAACGATGTCGGTTCCTATTACGGCATGATGTATGGCGCCGTGATCATCGGCTTTGTCGGCCTCGCCATTCCGGTGCTGGCCGATTCCACCGGTGCCTTCGTCGCCTTCTTCTTTGCCTTGTTCTGGATCGGCTCGCCGGCGATCGCCAGCTGGATCAGCCGCTCCGCCGAAACCGAGGACCGGCTGCGCATATCGCCAGCCGATATCCACACGCTGCGCACCGTGGCGCGGCGCACCTGGCATTATTTCGAAACCTTCGTGACGGCCGAACATCACAATCTGCCGCCCGACAATTTCCAGGAGAGCCCCGCGCCCGTCGTGGCGCCGCGCACCTCGCCGACCAATATCGGCGTCTACCTGCTCTCGGTCGTTTCGGCGCGCGATTTCGGCTGGATCAGCCTGTCTGATGCCATCACCCGCATCGATGCCACCATGACGACCATCGAGAGCATGCCGCGCAGCCGCGGCCATCTCTTCAACTGGTACGACACCACGACGCTCAAGCCGCTCTATCCGCTCTACATCTCGGCTGTCGACAGCGGCAATCTCGCCGGTCACCTAGTGGCGGTGGCGGCGGCCTGCGCCGAATGGGCGGAAGCGCCTTCCGTTCACCTCCAGGGCGATTTCGAGGGCATTCTCGACACCGTGACCATCCTGAGCGAAAGCCTCGACGAATTGCCCGACGACCGCCGTCAGTTGCGCCCGTTGCGCCAACGCCTTGTCGATCGCCTCGACGGCATGCGGCGTGCCGTCGACACGATCAAGGCGCAGCCGGAAATGGCCTCGATCCGCACCATCAACCTGGCGGTGCTGGCCGGCGAGATCCGCAAGCTCGCCACAGCCATTCACACCGAGGCGGCATCGCCGCAGAGTGACGTCATCGTCGACTGGGCGGCAAGGCTCGAAGCCACCTGCG
Organism: Mesorhizobium sp. B3-2-1; assembly: GCF_006439515.1. Classification (NCBI taxonomy): domain Bacteria; kingdom Pseudomonadati; phylum Pseudomonadota; class Alphaproteobacteria; order Hyphomicrobiales; family Phyllobacteriaceae; genus Mesorhizobium; species Mesorhizobium sp. B3-2-1. Next base: position 125,876 of record NZ_VFTI01000003.1, read on the forward strand.
AGGCGCACGTCCACGACGCCCACAGCGACGAAAACGCCGTCGAGGCTCTGCGTGCCAAGCTGCTCACCTTGCGCGAGCGCACCCGTCGTTTCGCCTTCGAGATGGAATTCGCCTTCCTGATGAGGCCGGAGCGCAAGCTTTTGTCGATCGGCTATCGGGTCGAGGAACATCAACTCGACGAAAGCTGCTACGACCTTCTGGCCTCCGAGGCGCGGCTGACCAGCCTGTTCGCCATCGCCAAGGGTGATCTGCCGACCGAACACTGGTTCAGGCTCGGCCGCCCGATCGTCGAGATCGGCTTCCAGGGCGCGCTGATGTCGTGGTCCGGCTCGATGTTCGAGTATCTGATGCCGCCGCTGGTGATGAAGGAGCCGCAAGGCTCGATTCTCAACCAGACCAGCAAACTGATCATCAAGCGCCAGATGCAGTACGGCCGCCAGAAGAACGTGCCGTGGGGCATCTCGGAAGCCGCCTACAACGCCCGCGACCGGGAACTGACCTACCAGTACACCAATTTCGGCGTGCCGGGGCTGGGGCTCAAGCGTGGCCTTGGCCAGAACACGGTAATTGCGCCCTATGCGACTATCATGGCGGCGCAGTTCAACCCGCGCGAAGCAGTGCACAATCTGGCTCGGCTGCGCGAGATCGGCGCGCTTGGCCGTCATGGCTATTATGATGCGGTCGACTTCACGCCGCAGCGGGTGCCGGAAGGCACCAACCACGCGGTCGTGCTGAACTACTATGCCCACCATTCGGGCATGTCGATCGCCGCCGTCGCCGACGCCATTTTCGAAGGTCGCCTGCGCGATCGCTTCCACAGCGATCCGGTCATTGAATCGGCCGAACTGCTGCTGCAGGAGAGGGCGCCGCGCGATATTCCGACCGCGACCGTCCGCACCGAGGCCGACGAGCGCTCCAAGGACGAGACCGAAACCGAGAGCCCCGACACCCGCATCGTGCTCGATCCCGTGCGGGCGCTGCGTTCGACCAATGTGATGTCGAACGGCCGCTATTCGGTGATGGTGACGGCGACCGGCTCCGGCTACAGCCGCTGGGGCGATCTTTCCGTCACCCGCTGGCAGCCCGATCCAGTCGAGGATCGACTTGGCTCCTACATCTTCCTGCGTGATGTCAGCACCGGCGACTGGTGGTCGGCGACATCGGAGCCCAGGCGCGCGGCCGAGGAAACGGCGCAGACCCTGTTTTCCGATGACAAGGCGAGCTTTGTCAAAACCGCCGGCACGCTACGCTCCGAGGTGGAATGCATCGTCATTTCCGAGGGCAATGGCGAGGGCCGCCGGATCACGCTCTACAATGAGAGCACATCCGATCGTCACATCGAAGTGACGTCCTTTGCCGAACTGGTGCTGGGTTCGGAGGCTTCCGACAATGCGCATCCGGCCTTCTCGAAGATGTTCGTGGAAACGGAAATCGCTCCCAACAATGGCGCGATCTTCGCCACGCGCCGCAAGCGCGAAACCAACGAGCCCGATGTCACCCTGGTGCATTTCGTCACCGATCCGTCGGGACCGGCGCGTGATGCCGAGGCCGAGACCGACAGGCGCGCCTTCATCGGCCGTGGCCGCACCATCGTCGATGCCGCCGCCTTCGATCCAGGCGCCCGGCTGGGCGGCCATTCCGGCTTCACGCTCGATCCCATCGCCTCGCTGCGCCGTCAGGTGCGCGTGCCGGCCAACAAGAAGATATCACTGACCTTCTGGACCGTTGTCGGGGCCGACCGTGCCGAGCTGGAGGAGGCGATAAACCGGCTCGACCATCAGGAGAGCTTTGCCCGCCAGGCCATGCTTGCCTGGACGCGCAGCCAGGTGCAGACCCGTCATATGGGCCTCAGCCTGACCGATGCCGCCAATGTGCAGAAGCTGGCGCGCTATCTGATCTATCCCGATCCGTTCCTGCGGCTGCCGGCCGAGTCCATCGCTTCCGGGCTGGGCAAGCAGTCGAGCCTGTGGCCGACCAGCATTTCGGGCGATTACCCGATCTTCCTGGTCAGGATCGGCGACGTTGCCGATCTGGAGATCGTTGCCCAGGCGTTGCGCTTCCAGGAATATATGCGCACCCGCGGCATGATGATCGACTTCGTCGTCGTCAACGAGCAGGCTTCCTCCTATGTCCAGGATCTGCAGCGCGCGGTCGAGACGCTGTGCGAAAACAGCCGCTTGCGCGGCAAGGAACTCGGACCCCGCCAGCACATTTTCGCGGTGCGCCGCGACCTGATGGAGGAAACCACCTACAAGACGCTGCTCGCCGTCGCGCGGGTTGTGCTGCATACGCGCAACGGCACCATCTTCGATCAGATCGAACGGGCCGAGGCGGCCGCACTGCAGGCACGCGACGGCGTGCAGCCGGCAGGATTTCCGGGCCCGCGCGAAATTCCGGCGCCCGCACCGCAAATGCATGCATTTGCCTCGCAGGCCGACGTCAGCGCCGATGGCTCCGGCCTCAACCAGTGGAACGGTTTCGGCGGCTTCGACGGCGACGGGCGGCACTATGTGGTGCGCCTGGCTGGCTGGCGCACCACGCCGCAACCCTGGATCAACGTCGTCTCCAACGCCTCGTTCGGCTTCCACACCTCGGCCGAGGGTGCTGCCTTCACCTGGAGCCGCAACAGCCGCGACTACCAGTTGACGCCATGGTCGAACGACCCGGTGTCCAATCGGCCGGGCGAGGGCGTCTATATTTACGACCAGGCCAGCGGCAAGGCGTTCTCGCCGATCGCCGCGGTGGTGCGCGATCCCTCGATGACCTACGAGGCCTGGCATGGCCAGGGCTTCTCGACCTTCCGCTCGAAGCGCGGACCGTTGTCGATGGACCTGACCCATGTCGTCGATCCCATCGATCCGGTGAAGATCACGCGGCTGCGCATCCAGAACTCCGGCCCGGTACCGGCCCGGCTGCGCGTCTATGCCTATGCCGAATGGGTTCTTGGCGGACATCGGTCGCGCACCGCGGCAACCATAGTGCCGTCCCGCGACGGTGCCACCGGCGCGCTGCTGGCGCAAAATCCCTACGGGCTCGATTTCAGCGAGCGGGTGGCCTTCCTCGCCGCCGACACCGGCGTTCATTCGGTGACATCGGACCGGGCCGAGTTCCTCGGCCGACACGGGTCCAGCGAACTGCCGCAGGCGGTGCTGAGTGGCGCGGCTCTGTCAGGCCGCGTCGAGGCCGGAGACGATCCTTGCGCGGCGATCGCCCGCGACATCGAGATTCCGGCCGGCGGCGACGTCACGCTCATCTGGCTGCTCGGCGATGCCGAGTCCCCCGGGCAGGCGAGCGCGCTGGTGCAGCAGCACCGGGGCAAGGATTTCGACCAGCGCCTGGCCGACAATGAGCGCGAATGGCGCGCCTTCCTCGACACCATCCAGGTCGAGACGCCCGACAAGGCGCTCGATGCCATGGTCAATCACTGGCTACCCTATCAGAGCCTTGCCTGCCGCATCCGCGCCCGCTCGGCCTTCTATCAGGCAAGCGGCGCCTTCGGCTTCCGCGACCAGTTGCAGGACACGCTCGCCTTGCTGGCGCATGATCCGTCGCTGGCGCGCGACCAGATCCTCAACGCCGCGCGGCGGCAGTTCCCGGAAGGCGACGTGCAGCATTGGTGGTTGCCGCGCACCGGCGCCGGCGTGCGCACCCTGATCTCCGACGACGTGGTATGGCTCGCCCACGCCACGGCCCGCTATCTCATGGTGACTGGCGACGCCACCATCCTGAAGGAGCAACTGCCGTTCCTCGACGGACAGGCGCTGGGCGAAGGCGAGCACGACGCCTTCTTCACCCCGGAAATCTCGAAGAAGACGGTTTCGCTCTACGACCACTGCGCGCGTGCGCTCGACCTTGCCATCAAGCGCAGCAGTCCGGCCGGCCTGCCGTTGATCCTTGGCGGCGACTGGAACGACGGCATGAACCGTGTCGGCGAGCACGGCAAGGGCGAGAGCGTGTGGCTGGGCTGGTTCCTGCTGAAGACGCTGGGCGACTTCGCCGTGGTCGCCAGGACCGAGGGCGACACCAAGCGCGCCCAGGCCTGGGCAAAGCATGCCGACGCGCTGAAGCGGGCGCTTGAAAGCACGGCATGGGACGGCGAATGGTACCGGCGCGGCAGTTTCGATGACGGCACGCCTTTGGGGTCGCGTACATCGCAAGAGTGCAAGATCGACTCCATCGCCCAGTCCTGGAGCGTGCTTTCTGGCGAGGGCGACCCGGCGCGGTCGACCACGGCGATGCAGCAGGCGACGAAGCTGCTCGTCGACGATCATCTCAAGATCGTCAAACTGTTCACGCCACCCTTCTCGAAGACGCAGAAGGATCCCGGCTACATCAAGAGCTATCCGCCTGGCGTTCGCGAGAATGGCGGCCAGTACACCCACGCAGCCACCTGGTTCGTCATTGCGCTCGCCGAGATGGGGCAGACCGATGAAGCCTATCGCTGCTTCTCCATGCTGAACCCGGTCAACCATGCGTTCGACGAGGCCTCGACCGAGCACTACCGCGTCGAACCCTATGTGGTGGCCGCCGATATCTATGCCGGGGACGACAAGGCTGGGCGCGGCGGTTGGACCTGGTACACCGGCTCGGCGGGCTGGCTTTACCGGGCAGCGGTCGAAGGCATCCTGGGCATCGAACGGCGCGGCAAGCAGATCACGCTCCGGCCGAAGCTGCCCAGCCACTGGGATGGCTATCAGGCTTCGCTCAAGATGCTGGGCGCCGACATCAAGGTCCAGGTCGTGCGCGACAAAAAGACCAAGACGATCTCGCTCGAAGTCAATGGTTCGAAGACAAAATCGGCGTCCTTTGAACCCAAATCCGGCGGCCAGATCGAGGTCGTGGTCAAGATACCAGCGTAAATTCAGCAGTTTAGGTCAGAAACGCGCGCGTCCTCCGGGACGCGCGCCGCCGCGCCCTGTTTACTTGCCCGCGATCTGTGGGGCGTCCGCCAAACACGCCCGAAGCCAACTGTGCAAGCTCGCGGTGATTAAAAATGTGGCACTGCTCGACGGCTGCCATGATTTTGCCGCAAGGCTGACATTTCACCTTTTATCTCAAACCGTTAGGTGATCACGTCAGATTTCGTATCGTCGTCATCTTTTGTTCGCTAAATGGGAACGGAAGCGATAGACGGGCATTGTTTTGCGACGCATCAACCGTTACGTGTCAGGAAATGGTGCAGTGCACAATATTGGTGTTGGGCACAATAGAAAGTTGGCGGAGTAGCTGAAGTGTCACTTCTGCAGATCTATTGGAGAGCGCTGGGGTATCTGGCTGCCGATAAGAAGCGCGTCGCGCTGATCTGTGCGGCCAACGTCGCGCTTGCAGCCATAGCCATCCTCGAGCCGATCCTTTTAGGCCGGGTGATCGGCGCTATTTCTGAAAAAGGTCCGGTGTTTTCGACGCTCGCGGTCTGGGCAGCTCTCGGTCTCTTCAATGTCATAGCCTTCGTGCTGGTGGCGCGTGGCGCCGACCGCTTCGCCCATGCCCGTCGTTCGGAGGTATTGTGCCAGTCCTTCGAGCGCGTAATCACCATGCCGCTCGCCTGGCATCACCAGCGCGGCACGTCCAATTCGCTGCACACGCTGCTGCGCGCCGTCGAAACCCTTTTCAGCTTGTGGCTCGAATTCATGCGCGTGCATCTTTCGACGGCCATTGCGCTGGTGCTGCTGGTGCCGACCGCGCTTGCGATGGACGTTCGCATGTCCGTCGTGTTGCTTGGCCTCGGCGTGCTTTACGTTGGCATCGGCCGTATCGTCATGCGCCGCACCAAGTCAGGGCAGACCGCCGTCGAGCGTCACTACCATACCGTGTTTGCCCATGTGACCGATAGCGTCAGCAATGTCGCCGTGCTGCAGAGCTACAACCGCATCGGCCATGAAACCGCGGCGTTGAAGCGTTACGTCAAGGGCCTGCTCGACGCGCAGAATCCTGTGCTCGACTGGTGGGCGATCGCCAATGCCCTGAACCGTCTGTCGTCGACCATCTCGATGATGATCGTGCTGTCGATTGGCGCTTATCTCGTGACCCGTGGCCAGCTCCGCGTCGGCGACGTCGTCGCCTTCACCGGCTTTGCCGGAATGCTGATCGCCCGTCTCGACCAGATGTCGGCCTTCACCACTCAGATTTCCGAGGCGCGCGCCAAGCTCGAGGACTTCTACCGCCTTGAAGACTCGGCCGCCGATACCGCCGAGCCGGACGGCTTGCGCGACCTTGCCAACGTCACCGGTCATGTCCGTTTCGAGGATGTCAGCTTCGAGTTCCCCAATTCGGGGCAGGGTGTCAGCGATGTATCCTTCGAGGTCCAGGCTGGCCAGACCGTCGCCATCGTCGGGCCGACGGGTGCGGGCAAGACCACGCTCATCAATTTGCTGCAGCGCGTCTTTTCGCCGTCCAGCGGCCGTATCCTGATCGACGGCATCGACACCCGCACCGTGACCCGCAAGTCGCTGCGCCATTCGATCGCCACCGTGTTCCAGGATGCCGGGCTTCTTAACCGCTCGATCGAGGACAACATCCGCGTCGGCCGTGCCGACGCGACCAACGACGAGATCCATGCCGCCGCCGCCGCGGCCGCGGCGCAGGATTTCATCCTGGCCAAGAGCAATGGCTACGACACGGTGGTCGGCGAACGTGGCGGCCAACTGTCGGGCGGCGAGCGCCAGCGCATCGCCATTGCCCGTGCCGTGCTGAAGGATGCTCCGATCCTGGTGCTCGACGAGGCGACCAGCGCGCTCGACGTCGAGACCGAGGACCGCGTCAAGGAAGCGATCGACGAATTGCGCCGCGACCGCACCACCTTCATCATCGCCCACCGCCTGACCACCGTTCGCGACGCCGATCTGGTCGTGTTCATGGACAAGGGCAAGGTGGTCGAGATGGGTGGCTTCGCCGAACTGTCGCTGCGCAACGGCCGTTTCGCCAGCCTGCTGCGCGCCGGCGGCCTGCTCAACGACGAGGAAGTCCGCCGCCTCAGCCGCTCCGTGCAGGGCGAGGCAGCCTGAGCACCTTCTTCCCTTCTCCCCTTGTTGTGGGAGAAGGTGTCGCCGAAGGCGACGGATGAGGGGGGCTCCACGGAACGCCAACGTCTCATTCCGCTGGAACACCCCTCATCCTTCTCGCCGCTGCGCGGCGATCCACCTTCTCCCACAGGGGGCCCACAAGGGGGGAAGGAAGACGCCTCTACGCCTGCGACACCGCCGCTCGATTGCTCCAAACGCGCCGGCGGTCTATGTAAAGTCGCATGAGTGACACCTCCTCACGCCTGAGCGGCTGGACCGATCTTGCCAATCCGACGCGGTTCGTCGGGCTGGCCGACAGGCTTGTGCCGTGGCTGGCGGTGCTCGCCGCGCTCGTCCTCGCGGTCGGCCTCTATATGAGCTTCACCGCGCCCGAGGATTTCCAGCAAGGTATCACGGTGCGCATCATGTACATCCATGTGCCTTTCGCCTGGCTCGCCATGATGTGCTACACGCTGATGGCGCTCTCTGCGCTCGGCACGCTGGTCTGGCGCCATCCGCTGGCCGATGTCGCGCTCAAATCAGCGGCCCCCATCGGTGCGGTCTTCACCGCTCTGGCGCTGATCACCGGTTCGATCTGGGGCAAGCCGATGTGGGGCACCTGGTGGGTCTGGGATGCAAGGCTGACCTCGGTCTTCGTGCTGTTCCTGATGTATCTCGGCATCATCGCGCTGACTCGTGCGCTGGACGATGCCAGCCGCGCCGCCTGGGCCGCCGCCATCATCACGCTGGTCGGCTTCATCAACATTCCGATCATCAAATTCTCGGTCGACTGGTGGAACACGCTGCACCAGCCGGCTTCCGTGTTCAGGCTCGGTGGTCCGACCATCGATCCCAGCCTACTCTGGCCGCTGCTGGTGATGGCCGTCGGCTTTACCGTGCTGTTCTTTACGCTGCATCTGATGGCGATGCGCACCGAAATCCGGCGCCGGCGAGTTATTGCCATGCGCAGGGTGGCGGCACGGCAGGCCGAGAGGCCGGCCTAAAAATTCACCCCATCCGTCCGCGCGCTGCCACCGGCAGCGTTTCCAGCACCGTCTCACCATCGATCAGATTGATCTCGTTGAACAGGTTGGTGACGACGCAGCAATGGTCCGGCACGACACGCACGCGCTCGCCGATGCTTACCTTGCCATCGCCGGCAAGCGTGACCGTGCCGTGCTCCTCGCTCAGGCCCGTCACCAGCGCTCCCGGGACGCCCATCAACTCGCCAAAATCCTTTAGCCCCAGCGTATCGCTGGACAGCGCCTTGCTGCCGGCATCGAGAATGGCGCGCGTCGCTGTCGGATGGCTGACCACGGTTGCCAGCACCGTCAGCGCGCAATCGTCGAGGCCGCCGACGCCTTTGGCGACCTGGTAGCGGTCGAGATAGATATAGGTGCCGGGCCGATATTCGGTGACGACGGAGGCATCGGGGGAACGCCACATGTCAGGCGTGCCGCCGCTGGAGATGCGCTCACAGGCGAGCCCTGAAGCGGCCAGCGCCTGTTTGGCGTCGGCAAGCCAGGCTTCGGCCTCCACTGCCCGGCCGGCGGCCGGATAGGTCATCAGCCCGCCAAACGTAAGCCCGCCTGCCTTGTCGATCACTCTCGCCAGCGCAACCGCTTCATCGGCCGTCTGCACGCCGCAGCGTCCCATGCCGGTGTCGCATTCGACCAATACCGATAGCGGGTGCCCGGCATCGGTGAAGGTGGCGGCGAGCCCTTCCAGCGTCTGCGCGCTGTCGGCCGTCACCGACAGCGTCACCCGGCCATGCAGGGCCTTCAGCCGTTCGAGCTTGGCGCGGCCAAGAATGTTGTAGGGGAGAAAGATATCCGTCAGCCCGGCGTCGGCCATCACCTCGGCCTCGCCGATCTTCTGGCAAGTGATGCCCACCGCACCCGCCGCCATCTGCTTCTTCGCCCAGTAAGGCAGCTTGTGCGTCTTGATGTGCGGCCTGAGCTTCAGCCCGTTCTTGTCGGCATGGGCCTGCGCGCGGGCGATGTTGGCCTCGGCGCGTGCGGCATCGATGAGGATCGACGGCGTATCGAGATCATGGATGGTCGGCATTGGCTATACCCCGTGCAGTTCGCGCGGGTTATGAGCCCGAAAGCGCGCGATGTCACGCGGCCACAGGGCCGGATCGCTGGGCCATGGGCGGGAACGCGCAAGGCTGAACGGGCAGGATGGATCGACACCGCTCCGGCGTTCAGCTATGCGATTTGTCGGAAAAGTCGACACGAAGGGTCATCATCATGAAACGCTCCGCCATCAACGACATCATCCGCGAAGCCGACGCTTTCATCCGCTCGTTCGGCTACATCATGCCACCCTTCGCCTACTGGTCGCCGGAAGAGATGAAGGCGCGCCAGGTCGATTCCTCTGCCATCTTCACCTCGCGGCTCGGCTGGGACATCACCGACTACGGCCAGGGCAAGTTCGACGATCTCGGCCTGTTCCTGTTCACCGTTCGCAACGGCCGCTACGAGGACATGAAGAAGGGCATGGGCATGCTCTATGCCGAAAAGATCATGATCTCGCGCAAGGACCAGATGTCGCCGATGCACCGTCACAACATCAAGGCCGAGGACATCATCAATCGCGGTGGCGGCAAGCTGGTGCTTGAACTGTTCATGCATGATCGCGACGGCGGTATCGACCCCAAGGCCGAGGTCTCGGTGCCCGTCGACGGAACCATCCATCGGCTGCCGGCTGGCGGGCTGCTGAAGCTAGATCCCGGCCAGAGCGTCACGCTTTTGCCCGGCGTCTGGCACGCCTTCTGGGCCGAGGGCAAGGATGTCCTGATCGGCGAGGTGTCGACCGTCAATGACGATCGCACCGACAATGTCTTCCGCGAGCCGATCGGCCGTTTCGCGGATATCGAGGAAGATACGCCGCCATTGCACCTGCTGGTGGCCGACTACGACAAATGGCTGGGCTGAGGACATTCACCCATAGCGCCGCTTCGCCCCCTGATTTGTGGGGCCACTAACCAAGTCCGAGGAGTAAGTCTTGAAATCAGTTCTAGTTGCCATTGCCGCCTTGGCGGCCCTCAGCTTGCCCGCCCAGGCGGCCGGCTTCGATAACATCGTCCTTTCCGCGACGAAGGACGGGGAAACGTCTCACAGCAATTTCCCTGCCGACACACCGGTGATTTATGTGTCGGCCGATTTGGTGGATATCGCGCCCACATCGAAAATCACATTCTCCTGGGTCTCGGTCGATTCCCACGGTGCGGCACCGGAAAACTATACTATCGACAAGGTCGACCTCGACGTCGGAGCGAACAACGAGGCTGATTCACAACTCACCAAACCCACGGCGGGATGGCCGGCGGGCACCTATCGTGTTGATTTGGCCATCGACGGAACGGTTGCGGACTCGGTGCCCTTCAGCATTCCATGAATGGTAATTGGCTGCCCGGGGAGGGTGGCCGACGCCCTGTTAGTCGCTTTCGGACGGCGCTTCTTTTTGCCAGCCGGCTAGCTCCGGCAGGTCGTCAAGCCAACTTTTCTCGGTCATCAAGGCTTCGCTGGCCTGCGGCGCGGCCTCCGTGGCGTTTTGAATCAGCCAGTCCACCCACTTCCGAAAGGCAACCGGGTCCAGTTGGGGCGGCAGCACCTTAGCCTTGAGCAGCATCCTCTTGCGGAAACTGGTTTGCCTGCGCAGTTTGGTCGTCGTGAATTTGATTGCCTTGCCTTGGTATTCAACCATCCACCGGTCGCCCCCATGGCTGACAAGCCTATCGACGGTGAAATCGGCATCGACCGGTCTATCCCGCCAAGGAAGCTCGATGGCGTTCTTCCTCAGATCGATGGCCCATCGCCTGTAACCGGCCCCGGTACGCTGCGGCGGCAGCACGCCGGCCTGTTCGAGCATCTTCCTTCGGAACGTAGGCTGCTTCTTGAGCTGGCCGGTCGTCAGGTCGATTCGATGTCCACGAAATTCGACGTGCCATCGGACCCTCCCGTTGCCGATATACTTCACCAACCTGTCGATGAAGAACTCGCCATCGGCAAGAATCACGCAGCCTTGGCTGATGCTTTCGCGGATGAACTCGGTGTCAGTGACCATCAGGCGACCTTATGCAGGAAATTCTCACAGAGCTTAGCCAGTGGAACGCGCCCGCGGCCATCAAATAATACCGAGGGTCGGAGTGACTGGTGCTATGGAATCTGGCTGGGGAACCTGGATTCGAATCAAGACTAATTCAGCCGAATCAGAGTTCACGATGGGATCACTTCACCGACAAGGGACCTTAAACGCCCCGGAACTTAACGAATTGACGAGCCTGTTCGAGGCAGACAGGGCCTCGAATTGAGCCCGGTCGAAACGAACTCCGCAATGGTCAGGCAACCACTTCAAGACTTTTTCTATGGCAGCGTCTGTCACATGAGCATTCGCATTCATGCCCGGCAGCGTTCATACAGGCCAGTGCGCACTTTCTTGCGCTCAATACGCCATCTCAAAGGATTCGCCCGCAGCGATTTTCTCTAACAGCCGGGTTACGGCGCGGGGGCCGCCGTGATCTGCAATCCACCGGCTCACCCGGCAGGCAGCTTTCGCGTACAGGCCCGCCGATGCCGCGCTTTCAATCCAGGCGCTCCTCGTCGTCGGCAGCGCGCCATCCGGTTCAACCAGGCAACGATCGGGCGATGATATTGGCTTCAGGTAGCGGTCGTCATCCGAAACGACGACCGCGACGCCCTCATCAAACCATTGCGGCACATCACGACGGAAAGTCTTGATCAGCCCGATCCGGATATGAAGTTCGATGTGCGACATCTCGTGTGATGCGATGGTGACGGTCGCGCCTTTGGGCGAGAGGAATAGCGCGAGATTGAGGACGGCCATGCCGCGCGATTTGCCTCCGCCGATTTTGCGGTAACAATTGTCGTCCCCGCAGATGAAGACCTCGGGATTACTTTCTATCGCCCCATAGAACCGGCGAAGCCGTTCGCGAGCCATGCCAATTGTCTGGAGCGCTGCTGCTTGCTGCTGAGGAGTGATCCCATCCTCGACATAGACCTGACCCGAGTCTTTTTTGAACCCCAGGCAACTCGGGCACGCTATGGCGGCTGCCATCGGATATGCGGCCGCGAGGCCAGCGGCTGTCGTCGCAATCAGAAGGATTGCGAGTGCGATTGCTTTCATCAGTCTCGACACCATGCTCCTTCCAGTCCCGCGCGGGTATGAGCTTCTACGGTGGCTTTCGGTTGGCGAGCGATCACGAGGAGCATCGTTCGGTTGTTGAAGGACCGTTTTCAGCTGAGCAAGCCCCAGTCCGCCGTGGGACGTGACAAATTATTGAGCGACATGGCGATGAAGCGCCGGCGAATACGTTTCGAGGCCTTTGACTTGCAATGAAGTTGATGCCGCATGTGACAGCGGAGAGTGCTAGGATCCGGCCGCATCGCCGACGCCGGACGAAACTGCGTCCATCTGGGAACGCGCGAGCAAATAGAATGCGATGAGATGTGAGATCATCTGCAACGGCATGTAGATGATCAGGAACGCGTACATGCCGCCGAGTTCGCCTGCAACTGCAGGAAGATTGACTTGGACCGCGTGGTAGGAATCGAGGGCAATGTCCACCACCCCTACAAGATTGAAGGCGAGCACGAGCAGCCAGAACAGCGGACGTATCCTGATCGCGAGCAGCGCCAGCATGGCCAGCACCCCGGTCGCCAAGTTGCCATAGGCGGCGAACGTGGCGAAGCCGGCAGGCAGGCTGCTGCCGACGACGCCGGGAAGGAGAAAGGCAAGCCCGATGACGCGGAAGCTGTGCACGGCCGCGATAGCTCGTTGCGCATCGAAGTGATCCATCGCGTTGAGCCTTGGCCAGATGTACGCGCCAAGGAAAAGCAGCCACGGGACATACCCCAGGACGAGATGGGTTAGGAACACGGTTTGCGACGACATGTGAGCTCCTACAAACTAGTTTCGTTCGTCAATCCGCCGCGCCTCGAACGTCGCGTTCGGTGGCCGAGCCGCCTTGCTCGGGCTAAAGGGTCCGAAGGAAGTCGATCATTGCGGTGCTCACCTGCGGCGCACGTTCTTGCTGGGTCCAATGACCGCAGCCCGGCAGCATGTCTGCCGGCCGGAGCTTGGGAACCATTGCCGACTGTTTGGCGATAATCGGTTGAAATACCTCCACGATCATGTCGTGTTCGCCCGCAATGTAGAGCGCCGGAACAGTCACCACCGCCTGGCTGAACGCGGCCATGAGCTCCCAGCTGTGATCGATGTTGCGCCACCAGTTCAGAGGGCCGCGAAATCCGCTGCGCGTGAATTCCTCGACATAGATATCGATGTCGGACTCACTGACCCAGGAAGGCAACGACACCGGATTGGTCAGGAAATCTCCGTTCCGGGGCACCATCCCGGCGGCGAATCCTCCGGCGCCTGCCGGCGGCGGGCTGTCGCCCGAGAGGGAGTAGAACATGGATCGGAACGTGCGACGCAGGTCGCCTCCGAGCGCCGCCTCAGCCTCCGGGGTCTGGAAATAGAGTTGATAAAACACGGCGTCCTTGGTGCGCGGCATCAGCATCGTTGGCGGTCCCGCGTCGCCGAACCCTCGCGAGCGGAACGGCGGGCTGAGCGCGACAAGGGCCCGGAAGCGATCGGGGCGCAGAAGCGCTGTTTGCCAGGCTATCGCAGCACCGATGTCGTGGCCGGCGATCACGGCTTGTCTGGCGTCCAGAGCGTCGAGGAGACCCACCATGTCGCCGATGTTATGGAGAATGGTATATTTCTCCACGTCCTCCGGGCGGTCGCTCCGTCCATAGCCGCGCAAGTCTGGCGCTACCGCACGGAAGCCTGCCTTCGCCAGCGCACCAAGCTGGTGCCGCCAGGAATACCAGCATTCGGGAAAGCCGTGACAAAGTATGATGAGGGGACCTTCACCCTGTTCGGCCACGTGCAAGCGGATGCCGTTCGTCTCGATCATGCGATGGGTAATCTCGGGCATCGTCGGGTCCACCCACGACGTCGGCTCTGGGCCGCCTACGGCGAGTTGAGCGGCGGCGAGTGGTTCGGCGAAAGCAGCACTGACAGTAAGGGCGCCTGCCGCCCAGAGGATATCGCGTCGGGAAAATGTCGCGTCCGGCATTGTGTGTGTCTCCTCCTGAGCGTCCGCACATGGAGTCTCGACGGTGCCACAGGCTCCCGAATTGCGGTGCGAGTCCAGATTTGCACGGTAGAAGTACTCCCGCTCGCAGCGAACGACTATTGGCGATAACGTCAATGCGCTGTGAAGCAGAGCTTCACAATCGTCGCGCCACCGCCGAGCCTGCCGTTGGAGCGAAGCGGCGTTCGGACACCACCTCTACGTCTAATTTTGGACCCCGGTCAGGATGGGTGCGCGGACGGGAAGATCCCCAGAGGCTGGAAACCCCAAAGCAGGAAAAGCTTGGGAAGGATGTTGGCTGGGGAACCTGGATTCGAACCAGGACTAACGGAGTCAGAGTCCGTGGGTCTACCGTTAACCTATTCCCCAGCAGGCGCGATCATGGACCGCGCGGGCCGAACGGCTGAGCCGCTTGAGCGCTGCCTTGTAGCCGCCAGCGGAAAATAGTCAAGCCTGCTCCGCGGTTCAATTGACAGCTTTTATCCCCGGTTCCGAACGCCACCTTTTCCAGTGGCGTGCGAGCTCCGGGCCTCAGCTCTCCTTGCGGCTGAACTGCGAGCGTTCGAAGAACAGCACGATGCCCAGGCCCAGAAACAGCGGGAGGATGAGATAAAACAGCCGGAACACCAGCAGCGCGGCCAGCACCCCGACCGGGTCCATGTCGGAAAGCCCGGCCAGGAACACCACTTCGAATACGCCCAGGCCACCCGGCGCGTGCGAGATCTGGGCGACCGAGAAGGAGACGAGGAAGACGCCGAGCACGACGAAATAGCCGGGATTGTGCAGCTCGGGCAGGGCGAAGAAGATGATCGCCGCGGCGGCGAGCAGTTCGATCGGACCGATCAGCAATTGCCGGGCGACGATCGGCAGCGCCGGATAGTGCAATTGGAAGCTACCGATCTTCAGCGGGCGCAGATGCAGCCAACTGCCGAATATGTAGGCTGCGATGAGAACCAGCATCGCGATGCCTGCGGCCTCCGACAAGCCGTGATGGGCGATGCCGGAGAAGCGGTCGATAATCTGAGGCTCGAACACCAGCACAAGACCGGAGGCGAGTATCGTCGACAGCACGAAGGTTATCCAGCAGACCGCCACCAGCACGCCGACTTCCTGGCCGGTCAGTCCTCTCGTGCCGTAAGCGCGGTAGCGGATGACGGCGCCGGAGAACACCGAGCCGCCGATATTGTGCGACAGCGCGTAAGTGGTGAAGGAGCAGAGCGTCACGAACAGCCACGACACTCGTCTGCCGATATGCAGCAACGCGATGTGGTCGTAGCCGGCAAGCGCGGCATAGGCGACGACCGAACTCAAGCCCGCCAGCATCCAGCCGCGAGCCGGAATGGCCGCCAGCCCGTCCCAGACGTCGTCGAGCGAGATGCCGCGCAATTCATGCCAGAGCAGCAGCAGCGAGAAGATCACCGCGCCGATGCCGACGACCGGCCAGAAATAGCGTCTCCAGTTCATTGCCCAACTGCCATGCGTTGCGTATCCGCTTCCTTTTCTGTCGAGAGCCGACCGCCCCGAATTCCCCGTTCAATTCAGAAATGCCTCATTGAAGCCGGCTATTCAACCGCGAACACTTGTCGCGCGTGATGCCGGCAAGACCTGCCTGCGCTGGACGGGGGCGCAAAACGCTGACAAGCGGCGAGGACATGGGTTTCGACGGGTGCGGTCTCACCTGGCGTCGCGGTATCAATCCAGCCTTGCGGGTACATTACGCCAGTGCAAAGCAGGCGGCGCCCCCAGCCGGCAAAATTCAGCATGCGGCTCTTGGTGATCGGCCACGGCACTGTTAGTCTGGCGGCAACTTGAAACATGCCAAAGCGCCTGCTGCGTCCGTCACCGGTTCGCGCGGCGCCGGAAGGAACGACAGTGGAAGACCGCGACACCGGCGCAGGCGCGCCGGAGGTGGGCGCGTCCAGCGCTTCCCCGGGGTCATCAGGCCCGGGGACAGCCGGTTGGCAGCAACGCCGCCCGACGGAGCCTCGCTCCGTGAATGGGCAGGCGGGCGACGCGACCCACAACCAGAAGGGCAAGCCCAAGAAACGGCGCAAGCGAAGGCGTGGGCGCAAGGTTTTTGCGCGCGACGATGCGCGCCCCGGGGACAATCGATCGCCGGCACAAGGCAAGGCCGCCGTCGCGGCAGTGGAGCTGAAGCCTGTTGCCGCTGCGACGATCTCGCCCGTCGTTCCGGTGCCACGCCCCGAACAAGGCAACCGCCGGCCGCCGGTGCACGAGCTTCCCGTCTTCGCGGCGCTGGACCTCGGCACCAACAATTGCCGGCTGCTGGTCGCCGTTCCCACGCGTCACGGCCAGTTCCGCGTCATCGATGCCTTCTCGCGCATCGTCAGGCTGGGCGAGGGGCTGACCGCCAATGGCCGGCTCGGCCAGCCGGCGATGGACCGCGCGGTCGAGGCGCTGAAGGTCTGCGGTGACAAATTGCGCGGTCGCAAGATCAGGAAGGCAAGGCTGATCGCCACGGAAGCCTGCCGCACAGCCGAAAACGGTGTCGAGTTCCTCGATCGTGTCGAACGCGAAGCCGGCCTGAAGCTCGAGATCATCGACCGCCGGACAGAAGCCCGCCTTGCGGTTTCCGGCTGCGGCTCGCTGGTCGAGCGCGACACGCAAGGCGTCGTCCTGTTCGACATCGGCGGCGGCTCCTCCGAGATCGCGCTGATCGATCTCACCGGCCGCCGTTCGCCGCGCCTTGCCAATCACATCGTGTCGTGGACGTCGCTGCCGGTAGGCGTCGTGTCATTGGCGGAACGCTTTGGCGGCCGCACCGTGACGCGCGAGATCTTCACCGCCATGGTCGACGACGTCGCCGGTAGGCTGGCCGCTTTCGATGGTCGCGATCGGCTGAGCCATCTCAAGACGAGCCCGAATTTCCATCTGCTGGGCACTTCGGGAACGGTGACGACGCTGGCCGGCGTCCATCTCGACCTCGAACGCTACGACCGCCGACGGGTCGACGGCCTGTGGATGGACCGCGACAGCGTCGACCGCATGGTGGAAAGGCTGGTCGGCTGGGATTTCCAGCAGCGCTGCGCCAACCCCTGTATCGGCGCCGACCGCGCCGATCTCGTGCTGGCCGGCTGTGCTATCCTCGAAGCGATCCGCGCCGTCTGGCCCTCGGAGCGGCTGCGCGTCGCCGACCGGGGCCTGCGCGAGGGCATATTGAGCGAGCTGATGGCCGATGATGGCGTCTGGCGCAACGATGGACGTACTAGGGCATGATCATGCTCAAACAAGAAATCAGGCAATGACCAAGAAACCGGAAAAACCAGGGTCCGCCAGCCTTCGCGTGCTGAAGACGCGGATCAAGAAGAAAAGCGGGCTGAAGGAATCGTCGCGCCGCTGGCTGCAGCGCCACATCAACGATCCCTATGTCCAGCGCTCCAAGGCCGACGGCTATCGCTCGCGCGCGGCCTACAAGCTGATCGAGATCGACGACAAGCACCACCTCTTGAAGCCCGGTATGAAGGTGATCGATCTGGGTGCCGCCCCCGGCGGCTGGTGCCAGGTCGCGGCCGCGCGCACGAAATCGACGGCCGAACATCCGCATGTCGTCGGCATCGATTATCTGGAAATGGATGCCGTGCCCGGTGCGCCGGTGCTGCTGCTGGACTTTCTCGATCCGCAGGCTCCGCAAAAGCTGGCCGAGGCGCTGGGCGGGGACCCGGATGTCGTGCTGTCCGACATGGCGGCGCCGACCACCGGCCACAAACGGACCGACCATATCCGCACCATGCATCTGTGCGAGGTGGCGGCCGATTTCGCGCTGTCGGTCCTGAAGCCCGGCGGCCATTTTCTGGCCAAGACCTTCCAGGGTGGCGCCGAGAACGAGCTGCTCTCCATGCTCAAGAAGAATTTCCGCTCCGTCCACCACGTCAAGCCGCCGGCCTCGCGCGATGAATCGGTGGAGCTTTATCTCTTGGCGAAAGACTTCAAGGGGCGAGAGGCCGGTCAGGAATAGCGCCTTGCCTTTTCCCCTTGCGGACCCACAAGCGGAGAAGGGAGAGAGCCTCACTCTCCCGGCGATCTGACTGGTTCCAGCGTCTTGGGCGTCGTCAGCCGGCCATGGCCGGAGACGGCATTGCCGGCGTCGGGTGCCAGCCGCATGAACGACAGCGACGCGGCGGCCGAAATCGCGGCGACGATGAAAAAGGCGGTGTGGAAGTCAGCGAGCGTCAATGGTCCGCCATGGATGCCGGTCGACACTTCCAGAATGCCGCCGGCAACCGCCACGCCGAGTGCGATCGACAACTGCTGGAAGACGGCGGCGATCGGCGTTGCCTTGCTGGTGTTCTCGGCCGAAACCTCGGCATAAGCTAGCGCATTGACGCCGGTGAAGAACATCGAGCGGATGAAGCCGCCGACCAGCAATATGGCCAGCATCAGCGCGTAAGGCGTTTCGGGGGTGAAGAGGCCGTTGAAGGCGATTGATGCGGCAGCGATCAGCGAGCCGGCGATCAACACGCGGCGGAAGCCGACGACGCGGAAGATCAGCGCGGTGACGAATTTCATGCCGATGGCGCCGATCGCCGAGACGAAGGTGATCATGCCCGACTGGAACGGAGTCAGCCCGAAGCCGATCTGGAGCATCAGCGGCAATAGGAACGGCACGGCCCCGATGCCGATCCGGAACAGTCCGCCGCCGAGCACGGAGGAGCGGAAAATCTGATTGCGGAACAGGTCGAGCGCCAGCAGCGGATTTCTGGCGCGGCGCGCATGCATCAGGTAGAGCGCTCCCGACAGCAGCCCCACGGCCACGGTGATGAAGCCGGTCGCCGGCGGCAGATAAGGCAGGCTGACCACCGACAGGCCGAAGACGATACCGGATGCCGCCACCCCGCTCAGCACGAAGCCGACGAAATCGAGCGGCGGCGTCTCCATCGATTCGGTTTCCGGCAGGAAGCGGGTGGCCAGCCAGATGCCGATCAGGCCGATCGGCACATTGATCAGGAAGATCCAGTGCCAGGTGAAATAGGTGGTGATGAAGCCACCGATTGGCGGACCGACCAGCGGGCCGACCAGTGCGGGGACGGTCAGCCACGACATGGCGGCGACCAGTTCGCTCTTGGGCGTGGCGCGCACCAGCACCAGGCGTCCGACCGGGGTCATCATGGCGCCGCCAATGCCTTGCAGGAAACGCGCAATCACGAAGGCCGGCAGCGAACCGGACAGCGCGCAGGCGACCGAACCGGCAATGAACACCGCGATCGCGGCGCGAAAGATGTTCTTGGCGCCGAAGCGGTCGGCCATCCAGCCGCTGATCGGAATGAAGATCGCCAGCGACACCAGATAGGCCGTCAGCGCCAGTTTGAGCGCGATCGGGCTGGTATGGATGTCGATGGCGATCGCCGGCAGCGATGTCGCGATGACGGTCGAATCCATGTTTTCCATGAAAAGAGCGACCGCCAGGATAAGCGGAATGGTGCGGTTCAACGAACGCGTCCGAATTGGTCGAATTTGCTTGCCGGCTGGGGGCATGCCGATGCAATGGGCGGTTATCATGCCCTTGGGCCGATGTCGCATTAATTTGCTGTCACTTTTGTGCGACTTCGACGCCGCGGAGTGCCTGGGCAGTGATCAGAGACTGCTTGCCAAGGAGCCAAGCTATCGCTATTGTAGTTAAAATAACTACTTGGATGGATCATGGACGAATCCGTTTCAGCCGCCGACGCCAATCGAAAATTTTCGCTCATTCTTCGTGGTGTGCGAGAAGGGCAGAGCTTTGTCGTGACCAGTCATGGACGGCCGGTTGCGCGGATCGTGCCCGCGGACAATCGCTGTCAGGTGGCCTCGCGTTCGCGCAACACATTGCTGTCGCGGCTTGAACGGCAGCCTGTCGTCGATGCCGGGCAATGGACGCGCGACGAGCTTTACGAGCGGTGAAGGTCGCCCTCGACACCAATATCCTTGCTTACGCTGAAGGCGTGAACAACGCCGACAAGCGTGACGCTGTCCTGGGATTGCTGCGCAACGTTCCGCAAGAGGCAGTTGTCATTCCGGTTCAGGTGCTTGGCGAACTCTTCAATGTGCTTGTTCGCAAGGCTGGACGATCTTCGCAGGAAGCTCGGGATGCACTTCTGGGCTGGCGCGACGCCTTTCCGGTCACAGGAACGTCGCCCGAGGTCATGATGATGGCGGTCGATCTTGCCGCGGACCATCATTTCAGTATCTGGGATGCAGTCATCCTATCAGCTGCCTCGCAATCGGGTTGCCGGCTGCTCCTGTCGGAAGATCTGCAACATGGCTTCACCTGGGTCGGCGTGACCGTTGTCAATCCTTTCGCATCGTCGCGTCATGAATTGCTCGATGCTCTTCTGGGCGCGGACTAGGCTCCAGGAAAAGTGTGAAACGGTTTCCGTCTGGAACTGCGTAGAAACAGCAAGTCGGATCGGTTCCGCGACCCTATCGACACTGAGCCGATCCTTAACGTCCACTCAACGATCGGCTTTTCATCGGCCGCTGGACGTGTTACCAGCCACCGCCAATCCTGAAAGGGAATAACGAGTCGGCGCTGTCCATTCCGGTCCAGCGCTTTTTCTGCATTCAAAGGGCTGGCCATGGCAAAAATCATCGAAACCTCGACCGGCGCACTGGCGCTGACCTTTGACGACGTGCTTTTGCAGCCCGGTCATTCCGAGGTAATGCCCGGCCAGACCGACATCCGCACCCGTATCGCCGGCGACATCGACCTCAACGTGCCGATCCTGTCGGCGGCGATGGACACGGTCACGGAGGCACGGCTTGCCATCGCCATGGCGCAGGCCGGCGGCATCGGCGTCATCCATCGCAATTTCTCGCCCGCCGAGCAGGCCGAGCAGGTGCGGCAGGTCAAGAAATTCGAATCCGGCATGGTGGTCAACCCCGTCACCATCGGTCCCGACGCCACGCTCGCCGACGCCTTGTCGCTGATGCGCACCTATTCGATATCGGGCATTCCGGTGGTCGAGAACGGCGGCGCCGGCGGCCATAAGACCGGCCGGTTGGTCGGTATCCTGACCAATCGCGATGTGCGCTTCGCTTCCGATCCGGCGCAAAAGGTCTACGAATTGATGACCCGTGAGAACCTGATCACGGTCAAGGAGAATGTCGACCAGGACGAGGCCAAGCGGCTTCTGCACCAGCACCGCATCGAGAAGCTGGTGGTGGTCGACAAGACGGGCAATTGCGTCGGGCTGATCACCGTCAAGGACATCGAGAAGTCGCAGCTGAACCCGCACGCCACCAAGGATGCGCAGGGGCGCCTGCGCGCCGCGGCCGCCACCAGCGTCGGCGATGACGGCTTCGAGCGCGCCGAGCGTCTTATCGAGGCCGGTGTCGACCTTTTGGTGATCGACACCGCGCATGGCCACTCGCAGCGTGTCCTGGACGCGGTGACGCGGGCGAAGAAGCTTTCCAATTCCGTGCGGATCCTGGCCGGCAACGTCGCCACCGCGGACGGCACACGGGCGCTGATCGACGCCGGCGCCGACGCCGTCAAGGTCGGCATCGGTCCGGGCTCCATCTGCACCACCCGCATCGTGGCCGGGGTCGGCGTTCCCCAGCTTTCGGCCATCATGTCGGCGGTCGAAACGGCCCATAAATCAGGCGCCTCGGTGATCGCCGACGGCGGCATCAAATATTCCGGCGATCTCGCCAAGGCACTCGCCGCAGGCGCCAGTGCCGCCATGATCGGCTCGCTGCTGGCCGGCACCGACGAAAGCCCGGGCGAGGTCTATCTGCACCAGGGCCGCTCCTTCAAGGCCTATCGCGGCATGGGCTCGGTCGGCGCAATGGCGCGGGGCTCCGCCGATCGCTACTTCCAGGCCGAGGTGCGCGACACGCTCAAACTGGTGCCGGAAGGCATTGAAGGGCAGGTCCCCTACAAAGGACCTGTGTCTGGCGTGCTGCACCAGCTTGCAGGCGGGCTGAAAGCAGCTATGGGTTATGTTGGTGGCCGCGACCTTGCCGATTTCCGCGACCGCGCCACTTTTGTGCGCATATCCAACGCCGGACTTCGTGAAAGCCACGCCCATGACGTCACGATTACCCGCGAAAGCCCCAACTATCCGGGCGGAGCCTGATTCTTCCGGGCATTGGTGCAACTTGACCGCCATGGTGCTGCGCCTGTCGCGCCATGTGGCGGCGCTCTGCTTCCTCTCGGCGGCGGTCTTCATCGCCATGACGGTGATGGAGTTCTTCTATTTCCGCCAGTTGAGCGGGGGCTTGGCCTCGCTCGACATGCGCTATTTCGGATTCACGCCCGACGAAGGCATGGCCTGGCTGACGGCGCTTGGCCGGCGTGGTGGAGAGATCATCCTGGTCTGGCATTACCTGACCTTCGACCTTTTGTTTCCGGCGCTGTTGTCGCTGACACTGGTCAGCCTGATCCTGGCAACCGGCCGGCGTCTGAAGAATTTCCGGGTGCTCCCGGCGCAGGTGCAGGCGATCTTCGCGCTGGTCCTGGTGCTGCCATACACACTCGCCGACTACGCCCAAAATATCGCCGTGGCGCGGCTTCTGTCCGATTTCCTCTACGCCAACCCGGACTCGCTGTCTTTCGCCTCGGCGTTGATCGTCACCAAATTCGCGTTTCTCGCCGTCCCGGTCATCGTCATTGCCGCTTTCTGGCTGGCGGGCCAAAGACGTCGGAATTGAGGCCGGACAGGACAGGGGCGTTTTCATGAACCAGACCGCGATCTTCTGGCCGGTGCTAGCGCAAGTGCTGCTGGTCTACATCATCTATGTCGTCATGGGCCGGGGCCGCTATTTTGCCGTCAAGTCGGGTGAAGCCAAGGTCGGCCAGTACAAGGTTCGTTCGACCGAGCCGGCCTCCACTGTCACCGTCGCGAACAGTTTGATCAACCAGTTCGAACTGCCGGTGCTTTTCTACGTGCTGTGCCTGTCACTGCACATGACCAACGGCGTCAATTACATCACGCTCGCACTGATGTGGATTTTTGTCGCGTCGCGCTATTTTCACGCCTGGTTTCACCTGACCAGCAACAACCTGCTGCTGCGCAACCGCTCCTTCGTTCTGGGCGCGGTGGTGCTGGCCCTGGGCTGGATCTGGTTGGCCCTGCACTTGCTCGCAATCGTCTGAGGTGCGCCAAATACCTTCTCCACAAGCCGAGACGGAAAAGGCCGGTGCTTACAGGTCGAACACCGCTATTTTTCGCTTGTCGAACTTGATGCCGATCTCGCCGCGCACAAGCTTCAGCGCCTGTTCGCCGAAGACGGCGCGCCGCCAGCCTTGCAGCGCCGGCACATCGGCATCCTCGCCCTCGGCCGCGATGCGGTCGATGTCGTCGCTGGAGGCGAGCACCTTCGAGGCGACACCCTGTCTCTCGGCGACGATCCTGAGCAACACTTTCAAGAGTTCCGCGGCCGCGTTCGAGCCCTCGGGCGGCTGGAAGCTTTTCGGCAGTTTCGGCATCTGCTCCTTGGGCAGGGCGAGCGCGGTGTTGACCGCGCCGAGCAGTGCCGTCGCCGTCGAGGAGCGTTCCCAGCCCTTGGGCGTCGTGCGCAGCTTGGCAAGGGCCGCCGCATCGCGCGGACCCTGCTGCGCGATCTCGTAGATCGCGTCGTCCTTGAGCACGCGGCCGCGCGGCACGTCGCGCTCGCGCGCCTCGCGTTCGCGCCATGCCGCCACGCCCTGCACGATCGCCAGCTCCTGCGGTTTGCGAAGTCGCATCTTCAGCCGCTTCCAGGCATCCTCGGGGTGCGGATCGTAGGTCTCGCGCGAGGTCAGGACATCCATCTCCTCATTCAGCCAGTGGGCACGGTTTTCCCGCGCCAGCTCGGCGTTGAGGTGCTGATAGACCTCGATCAGATGGGTAACGTCGGCCAGCGCGTAATCGAGCTGCTTGTCGGACAGCGGCCGATGGCGCCAGTCGGTGAAGCGCGAGGACTTGTCGAGCCGCGCCCCGGTGATGCGCTGCACGAGCTGATCATAGGAAACGCTGTCGCCGAAGCCGCAGACCATCGCCGCCACCTGTGTGTCGAACACCGGGTGCGGAACGAGATCGCCGAGATGGACGATGATTTCGATGTCTTGCCGGGCGGCGTGGAAGACTTTGACCACCGCCTCGTTGGCCATCAGCCTGAAGAAGGGAGCCAGATCGATATCAGGTGACAGCGGATCGATCAGTGCCGTCACGCCGGGCGAGGCCATCTGGATCAGGCACAGGATTGGCCAGAAGGTCGTTTCGCGGATGAATTCGGTGTCGACGGTGACGAAATCCGACTTTTCGAAAGCGGCGAGAACGGTCTCGAGTTCTTTCTGGGTGGTGATGACGTGCATCAAATCGCTTTTGGCAGGAGTAGGGTCTTCCTAGATTTCAGCCGGGAAGGCTTTCGTCAAGCTGTGGTGCCGCCGTCACGGCCCTTCCGGGCTGTCTGGATCACTATTTCTCCTCGCCAGCCGCGCGAAAATGGTCGAGGTGCGCAACAGCGCGGTGAAGCGGCTGCGCTTGCCGGCCGGCACGCCGGAGCGTGCCTGCATGCGGTAGAGGATGACGGCGATGAAGACCGCGTAGACCACGGCGCTGAAGACGAACAGCGCGCTTGGCCCGAAATATTGCATCGCGGTCGAAGCCGCGAAAGGGCCGCCAATGGCGCCGAAGGAATAGAGCAGCATCAGGGCCGCATTGATCAGCACGAACTCGCCGGCATCCGCGCGATCATTGGAATGCGCCGCCGATAGCGAATAGAGCGGCATGGCGAAACAGCCGAAGATGAAGATGATGATGAAGTTGAGCAGCGGATTGCTGCCGGCGATGAACACCAGTGCCAATGCCGAAAGCATCGCGCAGCAGGTCGTCATCAACAGCACCCGTCGCCGATCCCAGCGGTCGGAAAGGTAACCGAGCGGATACTGGATGATGGCGCCGCCGAAGATGCCGACGCTGACGAAGGTGACGACGTCGGCGACCGACATGCCGATCTGCTCGGCGTAGACCGGCGACAAGGTGCGAAAGGCACTGTTGGTGACGCCGACGGCGATGCAGCCGAAGCAACCCAGCGGCGAAATCCGCCAGACGCGCGCCAGATCGAGCTTGACCTCTTCCGGCGGCGTCGGGTTGGAGCGGTCGCCGAGCGAGACCGGCACCAGCGACAGCGTGATCATGATCGACATGATGGCGAAGATGGTGAAGCCGCCGGCGCCGAAGACGGGAATCAGAAACTGGGCCGATGTCACCGATCCGGTATCGACCATCCGGTAGATCGCCAGCACGCGGGCGCGGTCCTTGTTGGTGACCCCGGAATTCAGCCAACTTTCGACAATGGTAAACAGCCCGGCGAAACAGAAACCGCCGGCAAAGCGCACCGCGCACCACATCACCGGATCGAGGACCAGCACCAGCAGCAACGTGCCGACCGAAGCGATAGCCGCCAGCGCCGAAAACGCCCTGATATGCCCGACCGCCTTCATGATGCGCGTGATGGCCAGGCAGCCGAGCAGGAAGCCGGCGAAATAGAAGGTGCCCATGAGGCCGATGTCGGAAGCCGAAAACCCTTCCTGCGCACCGCGCAACGCGATCAGGGTGCTTTGCAGCCCATTGCCGCCGAGCAGGATGCCGGCGGCCAGGAGAAGCGGGATGAGCGGACGGATGGAAGACATGAAGGAAGACGATCACGTATCGGTGATCTCTTTCTTGAACCATCGCCTTGGCCAATGCCAGAGGCAATTGCCGGCGGCGTTGAGCCTGTGACGCCCACTTGCCTTGACAAACCATGCCTCCCATGCGCTTTTCGCGCAAATTTTGGGCCGGGCTGCGATGCTTTGGCCCGCAACCCACAATCCCGGACTTTTATCCATGACCATGCATCGTTACCGCAGCCACACCTGTGCCCAGTTGCGCAAGAGCGACGTCGGCAATTCCGTTCGTCTGTCGGGCTGGGTGCATCGCGTGCGCGACCATGGCGGCCTGCTCTTCATCGACCTGCGTGATCACTATGGCCTGACCCAGATCGTCGCCGATCCCGATTCGCCTGCCTTCAAGGTCGCCGAAACCTTGCGTGGCGAATGGGTGATCCGCGTCGACGGTGAAGTCAAGGCGCGCTTGCCCGAGACCACGAACGCCAACCTGCCGACCGGCGAGATCGAGATTTTCGCCCGCGAGATCGAGGT
This sequence comes from Mesorhizobium sp. B3-2-1, assembly GCF_006439515.1. Classification (NCBI taxonomy): domain Bacteria; kingdom Pseudomonadati; phylum Pseudomonadota; class Alphaproteobacteria; order Hyphomicrobiales; family Phyllobacteriaceae; genus Mesorhizobium; species Mesorhizobium sp. B3-2-1. The sequence continues at coordinate 152,127 of NZ_VFTI01000003.1, forward strand.
GCTTTCGGCGGCCAAGGAATTGCCGCTGCCGGTGTTCGGCGAACCGGACTATCCCGAGGACATCAGGCTGAAATACCGCTTCCTCGACCTGCGCCGCGAGACGTTGCACAAAAACATCGTGGCGCGCACGAAAATCATCGCCGAGATGCGCAAGCGCATGGGCGAGGTAGGCTTCACCGAATTCTCGACGCCGATCCTCACCGCGTCGTCGCCGGAAGGCGCGCGCGACTTCCTGGTGCCGTCGCGCATCCATCCCGGCACTTTCTACGCGCTGCCGCAGGCGCCGCAGCAGTACAAGCAGCTGATCATGGTGTCGGGCTTCGACCGCTATTTCCAGATCGCACCCTGCTTCCGCGACGAAGATCCGCGCGCCGACCGTCTGCCCGGCGAGTTCTACCAGCTCGACCTCGAAATGAGCTTCGTCGAGCAGGACGACGTGCTGTCGACCATGGAACCGGTGATGCGGGGAGTCTTCGAGACCTTCGCCAACGGCAAACCGGTGACGCAGAAGTTCCAGCGCATCCCCTATGATGTCGCCATGCGCAAATACGGCTCCGACAAGCCCGACCTGCGCAATCCGATCGAGATGCAGGCCGTCTCCGACCATTTTCGCGATTCCGGTTTCAAGGTGTTCGCCAACATCCTGGCCAACGACCCGAAGGCAGAGGTTTGGGGCATTCCGGCCAAGACCGGCGGCAGCCGCGCCTTCTGCGACCGCATGAATTCGTGGGCGCAAGGCGAGGGCCAGCCGGGGCTGGGCTACATTTTCTGGCGCAAGGAGGGCGACAAGCTCGAAGGCGCCGGCCCGCTCGCCAAGAATATCGGCGAGGAACGCACCGAAGCGATCCGCCTGCAACTCGGCCTTGCCGACGGCGACGCTGCCTTCTTCGTCGCCGGCGACCCGAAGAAATTCGTTTCTTTCGCGGGCGCTGCGCGCGCCCGTGCCGGCGAGGAACTCAATCTTGTCGACCGAGAACGCTTCGAACTGTGCTGGATCGTCGACTTCCCGTTCTTCGAATGGAACGAGGAGGAGAAGAAGATCGATTTCGCCCACAACCCGTTCTCGATGCCGCAGGGTGGCATCGACGCGCTGAACGGCGACGATCTGCTCGGCATCAAGGCGTTCCAGTACGACATGGTCTGCAACGGTTTCGAGATCGCCAGCGGCGGTATCCGCAACCATTTGCCCGAAACCATGGTCAAGGCGTTCGAGACCGTCGGGCTGGACCGCGCCACTGTCGAGGAGCGCTTTGGCGGCCTCTACCGCGCCTTCCAGTATGGCGCGCCCCCGCATGGCGGCATGGCCGCCGGTGTCGACCGCGTCGTCATGCTTCTGGTCGGCGCCAAGAACCTGCGCGAGATCACCATGTTCCCGATGAACCAACAGGCCTATGACCTGTTGATGAACGCGCCGTCGGAAGCGAGCCCGCAGCAGCTTCGCGATTTGGCGCTGCGCGTCGCGGTTGCGAAGAAGGACTGACGGCAGCGTTGCAACTGCCCTTTCTCCCCGTCACTATACGGGGAGAAATGTCCGGCAGGACAATGAGGGGCGGCGCGGGTGCTGGCGATTTGCGAGCGGTCGTAGCAATTGAAGCCTTCTGACAGGCAATCGGTTCAGCATCGAATTTCATATTCGCAAGCTTCAGCGCTGCCCCTCATCCGCCTGCCGGCACCTTCTCCCCGTATAGTGACGGGGAGAAGCCAGCTAATTCGATCAGTCCTCGTTGGCCTTGACGCTGACGCCGAGCGTCTTCGGCAGGTCCAGCGGGTTGGACATGGCGCCGGCCATGATCAGCGCGAACGGCACCGATGCCGGCGGCTCGGCCGAGATTTCGAGGCTCTTCGGATCGTCGAGATATTTGCTGACCGCCGCGGTCACCTGGGCCGTCAACTCAGGATTGTTGAGCTGCGCCATGCCGAACGGCACGATCGCCTTGGCCTGGTTGGCGATGTCCTTGGCCGACATGCCTTGCTGCTTGCCGACATAGTCCAGCACCTTGCCGGTCAGCGAATCGTCGTCGAAGCGGATCGAGGCGCTGTTGAACGAAAGCTGCTGCAACAGGCCGAGCATGGCCATGCCTTGCGCCGAATTGTCGGCGCCTTCCGGCTGTGCGGCCATCTTCTTCTGCATTTCCTGCAGCGACTTGATGAAGTCGATCGTGTAGCCGCCGAGGTCGAAGGTCATGCCGAGCGTGCCGGCATTCTCGACGGAGATGTCGTATTTCGACAGTTCCATCTTGCCGTCCGATGGCTGCCAGGTGCCGGCCATTTCGAGATTGCCCGAGATGTTCTGGTAACCGAGCGCGTTGATGACCTCCTTGGACTTGGGATCGTCGACCAGCGAGAGATCGGCCGTGAACTTCTCCGTGTTGGCGGTGAACTCCATCGCCTTGCCGTCGGCGGGCGGCGTGATCTCGATGGCAAGGCCGTCCATCGAGAAGGCGGTCTTGTCGGCGACCTTGACCGTCATGTTCGACAGTTCAGCGGATTTGTACATCATCAGCGAACCCAGCGGGCCGGTGGAGCCGTCGGCCGGCACCGTCATGTCGTGGATGACGAAGGGGCTGAGATCGAGGGTGACGCCGTCCTTGCTGTGTTCGAAGGCCGAGGTCGACACGGTGCCGATATCATAGCCGCCATTGGCTTCGGTGACGTTCTCGAGCTTGACGTCGCCGATCGGCAGCGCTTCCTTTTCCGCGGCCGGTTTCACCGACACGCCCTGCAGCACCATGCTGGTGTTGTCGCCGGTCACGCCGGTCCAGGTGATGTCGACGCCCTGGGCCGCGAGTGCTGCCTTCAGCCGGTCCGCGACCGCGGCGTCCTGGGCAAGGGCCGCATTCATCGGCAGTGTGAGCAAGAAGGTCGAAAGAGCGAATTTCCGGAGAGTTGAGCGGTTGATTGTCATCGCAAGGTCCCTGAGAGTGTCCTGAAATTATTTTTCAATTCTTTGCGCCATCACCATTCCGTGACGAACTGGACGGGAAAAAGGCGTGTCCCGGCACAATGGTCGAAAATCGCGGTGAAAGGCAAACCCGATCCGAACGCTATTGCAGGATGCGGTGAATTTGGCATGAAGGTCGGGCCGCCAGCGTGTCGTGCTTCGCAATAGATGTGGCATGTAACAGGTTGATGTTGGTCGGCAAGCTCGACGTTGCGGTTTCCAGTTGCAGAATAGCGTGCAAATCGACCGGCCGGGTGCGCGCCTCTTGCCGCGAATCACCCGCTCGGCTAGGTCCAACCCATGGGAAAAAGGCTTTTGCCGCCTGACAATGGCGGCGGCGATCATATCGAACCGGTCGATCTGAAGAAGGCGCTGGAAGAGCGCTATCTTGCCTATGCGCTGTCGACCATCATGCACCGGGCTCTGCCCGACGTTCGCGACGGGTTGAAGCCGGTGCATCGCCGCATCCTGCACGCCATGCGGCTCGCCCGTCTCGATCCCGGCCAGCGCTTTTCCAAATGTGCCGCGATCGTCGGCGATGTGATGGGCAAGTTTCATCCGCATGGCGACCAGTCGATCTATGACGCGCTGGTCAGGTTGGCGCAGGAATTTTCGATGCGTTACCCGCTGGTCGACGGGCAAGGGAATTTCGGCAATATCGACGGCGATAACGCCGCCGCCATGCGCTACACCGAAGCGCGCATGGCCGAAGCGGCGGCCGATCTGCTTTCCGGCATCACCGAGGACGCCGTCGATTTCCGCCCCACCTACAATGAAGAGGACGAGGAGCCGGTGGTGCTGCCCGGCGCCTTCCCGAACCTGCTCGCCAATGGCTCGTCCGGCATCGCCGTCGGCATGGCGACATCGATCCCGCCGCACAATGCGGCCGAGCTTTGCGACGCCGCGCTGCACCTGATCGAGCATCGCGACGCGCCGGTGGCGAAGCTGATGGACTTCGTCCAGGGTCCGGATTTCCCGACCGGCGGCATCATCGTCGACAGCCGCGCCTCCATCCTCGAAGCCTATGAGACCGGCCGCGGCGGGTTTCGCGTTCGGTCGAAGTGGAACCAGGAAGACCAGGGCAGGGGCACCTGGAGCATTGTCGTCACCGAAATCCCCTATGGCGTGCAGAAGGCGCGGCTGATCGAGAAGATCGCCGAGCTGTTGATGGCCCGCAAGCTGCCGCTGCTCGAGGATATCAGGGACGAAAGTGCCGAGGACATCCGCGTCGTGCTGGTGCCCAAGAGCCGTTCCGTTGACCCCGGCATCCTGATGGAATCGCTGTTCAAGCTCACCGAGCTCGAAAGCCGTTTCCCGCTCAACATGAATGTGCTGTCGCGCGGCAAGGTGCCTAACGTGCTGTCGCTGAAAGGCGTGCTGCAGGAATGGCTGGATCACCGCCGCGACGTCCTCATCCGTCGCTCGAAACACCGCCTTGGCGAGATCGAGAGGCGGCTGGAAATCCTCGCCGGCTACCTGATCGCCTATCTCAACATCGACGAGGTGATCAAGATCATCCGCGAGGAGGATGAGCCCAAGCAGGTCATGATGGCCCGCTGGTCGCTCACCGACACTCAGGCCGAAGCGATCCTCAACATGCGGTTGCGCGCTTTGCGCAAGCTGGAGGAATTCGAGATCCGTAAGGAATTCGATGGCCTGACCGCGGAGAAGAAGCAGATCGAGGCGCTGCTGGCTTCGGATGCAAAGCAGTGGTCGATGATCAAGTGGGAAGTCACTCAGGTTCGCGACAAGTTCGGCCCTGAGACCGATCTCGGCAAGCGCCGTACCCAGTTCGCCGATGCGCCCGAGCACGACCTGACCGACATCGCGCATGCCATGATCGAGCGCGAGCCGGTAACCGTCGTGGTTTCGGAAAAAGGCTGGCTGCGGGCGATGAAGGGGCATCTTGCCGATCTCTCGACGCTGACCTTCAAGGAGGGCGATGGCCTCAAGCTAGCCTTCCACGCCCAGACGACCGATAAGGTGCTGGTCTTCACCACCGGCGGCAAGTTCTACACGATCGGCGCCGACCGGCTGCCGGGTGGCCGCGGCCATGGCGAGCCGATCCGCATCATCGTCGACATGGACAATGACCAGGACATCGTCACCGCCTTCGTCCATGACCCCAAGCGCAAGCTGCTGCTCGCGTCTTTCGACGCCAACGGCTTCATCGTTCCGGAGGAAGAGGTGGTCGCCAACACCCGCAAGGGCAAGCAGGTGATGAACGTCAAGGCCCCCGACGAAGCCAAGCGCTGCGTGCCGGTCACTGGCGATCATCTGGCCATCGTCGGCGAGAACCGCAAGATGCTGGTGTTCGCGCTCTCGGAAATTCCCGAGATGGGTCGGGGCAAAGGCGTGCGGCTGCAGAAATACAAGGACGGCGGTCTTCTCGACCTCAAGCCGTTCACATTGGCGACCGGTCTTTCCTGGCAGGATTCGGCCGACCGTACTTTCACCCGATCGCGCGAGGAACTGGCCGAGTGGATCGGCGCGAGGGCATCGGCAGGGCGTATGGTGCCGAAGGGATTCCCCAGGACTGGCAAGTTCGGGTAACGTGCGCCTCTTCCTTCTCCCCTTGTGGGGCCCGAAGGGCGGGCGAGGCCCGTGACTCGCCCAGGGCGGTGGCCTCGCGTTGCCTGGTCGGATGAGGGGTGTTCCAGGGAACACCAACGCCTCACTCCGCTGGAACCCCCCTCATCCGTCTCGGCGCTGACGCGCCGATCCACCTTCTCCACAAGGGGAGAAGGCAAGAGCTCCGCCATCACGATTTGGACTATCGTCACGATTGCTGCACTATATCGGTCCATAACTGACCGATGGGCCGGGGAGAACAGGGCGTTTGAAGGAAGCAAGGATCCAGAAACCGGAACGGCAGCAGCGCCTCTTCGGGCTGTCCACACCGCTTCGGTCGGCCGTCATACCGCCGCTGTCGGCGGCACGCTGGCTGCTGGTGCTGATCGTCGCCGCCGGCGTCTATTTCTTCCACGGTTTCCTGTTTCCGGTGCTGGCCGCCCTCGTCATCGCCTTCGCCAGCTGGCCGCTCTACCGACGGCTGTTGGTCGGCGCCGGCGGCAACCGCACCATCGCCGCCACCTTGGCCATCCTGTTCATCCTCGCCTTCCTGGTGATCCCGATCGCGCTTGCCGGCACCTATGCCATCAACGAGGTGCGCGAATGGGTCAGCTGGGCGATAGAAACCAATCGGCACGGCGCGGTGACGCCGCACTGGATCGCCACCATGCCTGTCGTGGGTGAGTGGTTGAACGAGCAGTGGACCACCAATCTCGGCCATCCCGGCGGCATCGGTGAACTGATCCAGCTGGTCAGCGGCGCCAATATCGGCAGCATCTACCGGGGCGCGCTCGCCGCCGGCGGCAGCGCCTTCAGCCTGTTTCTGACGCTGCTGTTCATGATGATCGCCCTGTTTTTCGCCTATCGCGACGGCGAGAATTTCGCCGGCCAGATAGACCGCCTCGGCGAACGCATCCTGCCGACCCGCTGGGAACGGATCTCGCGCGTCGTGCCGGCGACCATTTCCTCGACCGTGACGGGCATGACCGTGATTGCCATCGGCGAGGGGCTGGTGCTGGGCATCGCCTACTGGCTGGCCGGGGTGCCGTCGCCTGTGACGCTGGGCGCGCTGACCGGCGTGATGGCGCTCATCCCCGGCGGTGCGCCGCTGTCCTTTACCTTGGTGTCGATCTACCTCGCCGCCAGCGGCTCGCCGATGGCCGGCCTGGCGCTGTTCATATGGGGAACGGTCGAGCTGTTCATCGTCGACAAGACGCTGCGCCCCAAGCTCGTCGGCGGACCGATAAAACTGCCCTTCCTGCCGACCTTTTTCGGCCTGATCGGCGGCGTCAAGACCATGGGGTTTCTCGGCCTGTTCATCGGCCCGGTGCTGATGGCGCTGCTGGTCGCGATCTGGCGCGAGTGGCTGCGCGAGGTGGAACTGGCCGACGAGACGGCCGCCGGATCGGCGGCCGAGATCGAGACCGGTCCGCGCATCGAGGCCCTGCCCGAACCAGGCGCTGCGAAGAAGGCCAACGCCTGATACGGATTTCGGGAAAATCTAGGCCGGATGGTGCACCGCAAGGTCACCGCGGCGCCTGCGTCCATCATGCAACTGCCAGAGTGAATGGGCGACCAGGGTGACAATCAGGATGCCGCCGCCGATCAGGCTGTTGCGGGTCGGCGTCTCGGCAAAGATCATCCACACCCAGATTGGCGCCAGCACGGTTTCGAGCAGGTAGAACATCGCTACTTCCGGTCCTGAAATGTATTTCGGCCCGGCGGCGAGGCAGAAGAACGAGATCGGCATGATGACGGCGCCGTTGAAGATGATCCACCATGGCGCGTTCACGTGAAAACCTTCGCCCGTCAACATGAAGGCGGCCAACCCAAGCGGCAGAAGGACACCGATGAGCGAGGTGAATCCCATATCCTTGCCGCTGGCGCGCGAGATGGTGATGGCGACCGCGATGAAGAAAGCCGAGCAGAGCGCCATGAAATCGCCGAACAGCTTGCCGGTGCCGACCGAACCGCCAACGATGACCAGCACGCCGAGGATCATGACAAGCATCGCCACGATCGTCACCGCCCGCGGTCTTTCCCTCAGGAATATCCAGGACAAGAGTGCGGCGAATACGGTGTTGAAGGCCAGGATGAACACCAGATCGGCGGTCGAGGTGTGGAAGACCGCGGTAACGAAGGTGATCGAGGTCAGCCCATAGCATATCGCCACGATCAGTCCGGACCAGCCGGGGATCAGGGGTGGGACATTCCGGCTCAGAGCGCGCCAGACCGACCAGATGATCATCGCGGCGATGAAGGTGGTTCCGGTTCGCAGCAGAAGGATCGTCCAGGCGCCGCCATCCGCAAGGCGGATCAACGGTATGTCGACAGTCAGTATCAGTCCGCCAATGGCGGTTATCAGAAGGCCCTTCTGGTGATCATGGTGAGAGGACATGCAGGAACTTTCGCAATTGAATTGCAGGCGGCGGCCGATCGGCGCAATCGCGCACTCTCTCCAGCCGGACGGCTGAAAGACCAGCATCCCCTGCCTTGAAACAGTTTAAGCGTGGATCGTGGGAAAACTCAGCGTCAGACCGCTTCGTTGGTGTAGCGCTCCCAGCCTTTTGGGCCGAGATGCTCCTGCGGCATGAAGCGCATCTTATAATTCATCTTGCGCGAACCATTGACCCAGTAGCCAAGGTAGACATGGGGCAGTCCCATCGCCTTGGCGCGGGCGATATGGTCGAGGATCATGAACGTGCCGAGCGAGCGGCTTTCGAAATCGGGATTGAAATAGGAATAGACCATCGACAGGCCGTCGGCCATCTTGTCGGTGAGCGCCACCGCGATGAGTTCACCCTGACCTTTACCGGTGATGAAGGTATCGGGTCCGCGCCGCCGATATTCGATCACCTTGGTGTCGACATGGGTGTCCTCGACCATCATGGCGTAGTCGAGCACCGTCATGTCGGACATGCCGCCGCGGCGGTGGCGGGCATCGAGATAGCCGCGAAACAGCGAATATTGTTCGGTCGAGGGCTCGGCATTGTGCATGGCGCCGACGAGGTCGGAATTGTGCTGCAGCACGCGTTTCATGTTGCGGCTGGCGGCAAACTCCTGGGCCAGGATGCGCACGGATACACAGGCGCGGCAGGTCTCGCAGGCTGGCCTGTAGGCTATGTTCTGCGAGCGCCGGAAGCCGCCTTGCGTAAGCAGGTCGTTCATCTCCGAGGCCTTGTCGCCGACCAGATGCGTGAACACCTTGCGCTCGAACTGGCCGTCGAGATAGGGGCACGGCGACGGCGCGGTCAGGAAAAACTGCGGCGACTGGGTCGGGTGCTGCGTCATCGAGCCTTGGAAACACTCCTTCGAATCGCTCTACCTTTGGCTCCGGCGGCGAAAAATTCAACAGGATTGTGAAGGTGTGGCTGACTGAACACCTTCACATTTGCGCTCAAGGGCCCGTGGTTTCTCTTGAGGGCCGGTTTTTAACGGCCGGTACGGCTGACGACAGTGCCGAGCAAAAGATCGTGCAGCGTGCGCTTGCGGTCGGAGAACAGCGTCACCAGCAGGACCAGCGGCGATAGGATGACGTTGCCGGCCCAGAACAGCACGGAATGGACGACCGCGGTGAGGCCGTCGATCGGCCTGCCATCGAGACGGTCGAGGCGGATGCCCATCATCTTCATGCCCGTAGTGGCCTGGTCGGCGCTGCCCAGCGTGTTCCAGATGTAGAGGATGGCGACTGCCGGCACCAGGACGCCGAACAGCATCCAGCCAAGGCCGAGGGTCAAAAGCCCGAGGAAGAACACCAGGATCGCGAACGGAATGGTCAGCAGGGCGACGATGACATAGTCGAGCACGAAGGCCAGGATGCGCCTTGTGCGCACGCCTTCATAAGCCCTGACATCGTCGAGCCGGGTGTCGATGATTTCGCCGTCGAGAACGCGAGCGTTCATGTTATTTCCTCGTAACGGGGCCTGCTTAGCCTGCGCCCACCTCACCAAAAATGGTGAAGGCTCATGGCGGAATCAAGATAGGGACATTTTCCCGCCACGCCGGGCGGGACAGAATGGGCTGACGGTCTGAACCGGTTGAATTTGCAGTGTGGATGGCGTTAGCTTGCTGCGGCGCAACAAGACGCCGAGGGGACGGGCAATATGGACTACGACATGCTGGTCATCGGCAGCGGCCCCTCGGGCCGCCGCGCGGCGGTGCAATCGGCCAAACTCGGCAAATCGGTGCTGGTGGTCGACCGGGGCCGGCGTCTTGGCGGCGTCTCGGTGCATACCGGCACCATTCCCTCGAAAACGCTGCGCGAAACGGTGCTCAATCTCTCGGGCTGGCGCGAGCGCGGCTTCTATGGGCGCGGCTACCGGGTCAAGCAGGATATCTCGGTCGGCGACCTGATCGAGCGCCTGCACAAGACGCTCGACCACGAGGTCGAGGTGCTGCAACACCAATTCATGCGCAACACGGTCAAAAGTGCGCGCGCGGCGGTGAAATTTCTCGGCCCCAACAAGGTCAGCCTGACATCGGACAATGGCGACTACAGCGAAGTCGGCTTTGCCAATGCGCTGATCGCCGTCGGCACCAGGCCGCATCGGCCGCGCGACGTGCCCTTCGACAAGACCCGTGTCTTCGACAGCGACGAGATGCTTGAACTCGACCGCCTGCCGCGCACGCTGACGGTGATCGGCGCCGGCGTCATCGGCGTCGAATACGCCACCATCTTTTCCGCGCTCGACGTGCCGGTGACGCTGGTCGAGCCGCGCAACTCCATCCTCGATTTCGTCGACAGGGAGATCGTCGACGATCTCATCCACCAGATGCGCGACCGCGGCATGACGATAAGGCTGGGCAGCGCGGTCAAGGAAATCCGCTCCAAGGCGGAAGCCGCCGAGGTGGAACTGGCCGATGGCCGCACGATCCGCTCCGAGGTCGTGCTCTACGCCGCCGGCCGCACCGGCAATGTCGGCAGCCTCGGCCTCGACGTTGTCGGCATCGAGGCCGACTCCAGGGGCCGTATCAAGGTCGATCCGCGGACTTTCCAGACCAGCGTGCCCAATATCTACGCCGCCGGCGACGTCATCGGCTTTCCGAGCCTCGCCTCCACCTCGATGGAGCAGGGCAGGGTGGCCGCCTGTCATGCCTTTGGCGTGACCCTGCCGGCGCCGCCGGAGACCTTTCCCTACGGCATCTATGCGGTGCCGGAGATCTCGACGGTGGGCCAGTCAGAGGAACAGGTACGCCAAAGCGGCGACGCGTACGAGGTCGGCGTCGCGCGCTTCCGCGAGACGTCGCGCGGCCACATCATGGGTGTCAATACCGGCTTCCTGAAGCTGTTGTTCTCGATCGAGACGCGTCGACTGCTCGGCGCGCACATCGTCGGCGAGGGCGCCACCGAACTCATCCACATCGGCCAGGCGGTGATCAATCTCGGCGGCACGGTCGACTTCTTCGTCAACAACACCTTCAACTACCCAACGCTTGCCGAGGCCTACAAGATCGCCGGCCTCGACGCCTGGAACAGGATGGGGCGGGGGTAGGGGCGGCTATTCAGCGGTCGCTGGTCGATCACGCTGCGCACCTGCGAAGCGAGCGGTCCGGAAAGACGATCAGCCTAGCTGGGTCGCCGCCGATCCCGCTAGCCAGTGCCTGATGATTGCTGCGTCCGGGTCACCGATTTCGTGGCCCGATGGAACAATCCGGGCGTCGATCTCCGTGCCGTGTCGGCTGAGCAGCGTCACCAGCGCCGGCGCGAAAGGCCCGTAGGTCTCGTCGGCGGCTCCGGCAATGATCAGCGTCCGTGTTCCCCTAAGGTCCGTCGCCGGTACCTTGTCGAGCACCGGCATTGGCCTCAACAGGGCCGCCCTGCGGACGATGCCGGGATGCAGCAGCATCAGGCTCGAAACCAGATTGGCGCCGTTCGAATAGCCAAGGAATGTTGCGTGACCGAGATCAAGTCCATGGCGCGCGGCGCCTTCGGCTGCAAATGCCGCGAACGCGGCGGTTTCGACACGTATGCTTTCCTGGTCGAAAGTGGTCGGCGTGATTCGCTCGAACCAGCGAAAACCGTCCTCCTGGGGGATGCGGCCTCGCACCGCGATCAGGACGGCGTCGGGTGCCATGCTTCTCGCCAGCGCCACCATGCTTGTCTCGTCGACACCCGATCCATGCAGCAGGAACAGGGATTCGCGGCGACCCTTGCCAGCGCCGAGGAGGCGATACGGAAAGGCCAGGTCCAGCACTAGGGTGCCGTTTTCGGCATTGTCGCCAGTCATGTCGCATCCCGTTGATTATATGAGGTTCCGCTCAATTTGCCGGCTTCAAAACGCAATATTTTCATGCTCCGCGAAAGTTGATTGAACCAGGCGCATTCCGGCCCGTTTCTGCGGCGATACACTCCATCCGGGAGGAATCGAAGCGGTGCGTCGGGGGTCGCATTGCTGGACATGAACAACCAGCTTTGAGGCCTTTTGTCGATGACCACCCCTGTTTCGCCCGAACGCGACACGCGTATCGATGTATTGCGCGCGCTGGCCCTCCTCACGATCTTCATCGACCATGTGCCGGGCACGGCTTTCGAGGCCCTGACCTACAAGAATTTCGGTTTTTCGGATGCGGCCGAAGCGTTCGTGCTGATTTCCGGCATCTCGGTCGCGCTCGCCTACGGCACGAAATTCCGACCGGGAGGCCGGCTTCTGGCGACCTTGAAGATGTGGCGGCGGGCGGGCGTGCTCTACGCCGCCCATATCGTCACTACGATGGTGGTGATGGCCCTGTTCTGCGCCGTGGCGGTGTTTGCCAAGCGGCCGGAACTGCTGAAACTCATCAATATCGAGCCGCTGATGAAGAATACGCCGCCAGTGCTGGTCGGCATTGTTACGCTCGGCCACCAGCTCGGCTACAACAACATCCTGCCGGTCTATGCGGCGCTGCTTTTGATGGCGCCGGCATTCGTCCTGTTCGTCAGCTACAGGCCCGTCGCGGCGCTCGTCGTATCCGGCACGCTGTGGCTCGTGGCCGGAATCTGGCAGATCGCGCCGCCCAATTACCCCGAGCCCGGTTTCTGGTTCCTCAACCCGCTGTCCTGGCAGTTCCTGTTCAACATCGGCCTTGCCGCCATGCTGCATGTCAGGCGCGGCGGTGTCATTCCGGTCAACCGCTGGCTGATCGGCGCGGCCACCGCCTATGTGCTGGCGGCGCTGGTGTGGGTGCATAGCCCGCTCTGGGGACATATAACGTGGTTCAACCTGCCGGTGGTGATCGGCGGCTTCGACAAGACCTTCCTGTCGCTGCCGCGGCTGTTGCACATCCTGGCGGTCAGCTACCTCGTCGTCGCCCTGCCGGTGCTCTCCAGCCTGTTCCGCACCAGCGCCGACCATCCACTGGCGATACTGGGCAAACGATCGCTGCCGGTCTTCATTGCCGGCACGGTGATCGCCATGGTCGCTCAGGTGATGAAGGTGATCAATCCAGGCGGATTCGTCTATGACAGCCTACTGATATCGGCCGGCATTGCCATGCAGTTCGCGCTCGCCTTCTATCTCGAATGGCTGTCGACCATCGGCGGTTCGGGCAAGGCCCGTACGGTCCAAAAGGATCCCGCGCCGGCTGCGCCTTTCGGCCTCTCTGCCGTGGCAAGAGCCAATCGGTAGGCGGTTCGGGGGCGGTTCAGCCGCGGGGCTGGCCCGACGAGCCCCGCACGATCAGTTCGACCGGCAGCTGCTGCCGGCTGACCGGCCCGTCGCTCTCCAGGATCGCCCTGACGGCAAGGCGGCCCATCTCGGCGATCGGCTGGGCAATCGTGGTCAATGGCGGCTCGGACACTGCGGCTTCCGGAACCCCGTCGAAGCCGACGACGGAAATATCGTCAGGCACGTTGAGCCCGCGTGCGCTAAGCCATTCCAGCGCCACCAGGGCTATTCTGTCCGACATGGCCAGGATGGCGGTGGGCGGCGCGTCGGAGGCGAAGATGGTTTCGAGGCCCGCCTTCGTGCTCGCCACGTCGTTGGCGGTCTCGTAGACGGGCACTTTGGATGTATCGATGCCAACCCGCGAAAGCTCCCGGAGATAGCCGGTGAGGCGGTCGCGCGTCCCTGCATAGGTTGCGGCCCGGACCTGTTCGGCCGAAACAAGGCCTGTCCTGTCGTCGACGAAGGGCAGCGCCAGGACGGCGAAGCGGCGATGTCCGAGATCGGTGAGATGGCGGGCCGCCATGCCGGCGCCGGCGATGTTGTCGACACCGATCGCGGCGACCGACCCGTCCTCGGAATCGAGGTCGAGCGCGACGAAGGGCAACTTGCGTTCGCGTGCCAACTCCACCAGGCGCGAGCCGCCTTCGATGCAGAAGACGATAAAGCCGTCGACAAGGGCGCTCTGGATGTTCCAGGCAAGCTGCTCGTTGTTGGCGGCCGAGACCAGGGAAATGCCGGCTCCCGTAGCATCGCAGGCCTGCGAGATGCCCGCCATCATGACGCGCGCGAACGGATCGTCGAAGAAATAGGAGAGGGGCTCGGCTGTGGCAACGCCAATGGCGTTGACCTTGCCGGCGCGCAGCAGCCGGCCCTTTGGATCGGGCCCGCCATACCCCATCGCCTCGGCGGCCGCGCGAACGCGTTCGCGCACTTCCTCGCGTACGATCTCGGGTCGGCTGAATACGTTGGACGCCGTGCCGTGGGAAACACCGGCGGCCTTGGCGATGTCGGCCAGCCGTACGGGTCGTCGATTGCCTGCGGTGAGTGACGCCATTTGCGCGTGCCTCCTGACATGCATTTAGCACGTTCCTGGGCCGCATCTAGTATTTTCGTTGGATCGATTCAAATTTTGCTTGACCGGAGCGGGTCGAATATCTATCTTTGAATCGATCCAAAATGCGGATTTGTTCCACTGTGTGACCTCGGAGGGAATGATGCATCCCATCAACTATCTGTTCGAAGACATCGATCGCAACGACTGGAGGATCGGGTCGGCGAACAGCAGCCGGAAGCGCCGCGACAAAACCAGTCCGTGGATCCGCGACTTGCGCTTCCTCGTAGGGCGCAAGCGTAGCTGACCGGCATTTTCCTTTTTGTGCTTGTGATTGGATCGATTCAATTGGAAGGAGAAAAACGTGCATCCCATCCAGCATCTGTTCGAAGATATTTATCGCAACTACTGGGGCATCATGCCTGCCGCCGAGCGGCCAGAAGCAAGGCGCCTGAAGAAGCCGGCCGCGCGCAATCGTGATCTGCTGATCCGCCCCGAACGTCGACGCTGATTCCTACTGGATTGAACCTCAGGAACGTGGGGGTGCCAGGGCAGAAATTGCTATCGCTAGCCAGCCGACGATGAGCAAGGTGCCTCCGATTGGCGCCGACATCGGAAACAGTCTCGATCCCAGGAAATCGCGGGCGAGAAGATCGCCCGCGAAGAGCAGCAGCCCGGCGAGCAGAACGAGGCTAGCGATGCGCAGCCAGCGGTTTGCGCCGATAAGGCCAATGGCGAGAAAGACCGGCGCATGCATCAGGAGGAACGACGCGGCCGTGCCGGTGAAGGCGCCGCCGCGATGCGCGGCCGCTGCCGAAAGCGCCACCCCCGCCGCGCCGACGAGGCCGCCGGCAAGCACGAGGAGGCGGTTGCCGTTAGGGTCGGCGAGGTTCATGGTCGGCGTGCTCCTTCTGCGGGTCGGGTAAGTCTCAGGGCTTGTCCGCTTCCAGTGCCATATGCCGCGTCCGCCGCGACTGGACAATCCAGTTGTAGACGGCACCGAGCACCATCAGCACCGATGTGCCGAGAAACACCGCCGGCATGCCGAAATGGCCGCCGACAAAACCGCCGGCCAGCGGTCCCGCGACCTGCCCGACATACTGCGCCGAGATCGCCAAGCCAAGCACGTTGCCGCCGACGCCGTCTGGGATGTTGTGCCTGATGACACTGGTGATGCAGGGCAGGAGGCCGCCCAACGCCACGCCCATCAGGAAACGCAGGCCGATGAGCTGCCAGCCGTTGGTGACAAAAGCCTGCGGGATGAGCAGCAGCGCCGAGACCGCCAGCGCTCCCACGACAACGTTCCAGTGCCCGATCCGGTCTGCGAGCTTGCCGAGCCAGGACGCCGACAGGATGGTGCCGAGCGCGGCCGCCGACATCACAACGCCGGCGACGAGCGTCACCCGGCCCTGGTCCTCGATGAGCTGCTGCACATAGACGGTGATGATAGGCTCGATCGACATCGTGGCGAAGGCGAGCAGCATGCCGGTGGTCAGCATGGCCACCACCGGGCGCTTGTCCGGGATCTGCGACCAGCCGCTTTTCGGCTTTGCCGCCGGCGCGGCTTTGGCCGCCCTCGGGCGCGGGTTCTCCTTGATGAGGAAGGTCGTCGCCAGGAAGGCGAGGAAGATCACCCCGCCTGACAAGAGGAAGGTGGCACGAATCCCGATCACCGGCGGCAGCACGCCGCCGAGCAAGGGACCGACCAGCGAGCCCGCCGTGATGCCCGCCGACAGGACGCCGAGCGCCCAGCCGGAGCGCTCCTTCGGCGTCTGCATGGCCACCAATATGGTCGAACCCGAGGAGTAGCCGCCGGCGAAGCCGATCAGCAGGCGCAGCAGAACCAACTGCCAGACCGTCTCGACCATACCCGTCAGCGACATGCAGATCGCCATGCCGAAGGAGGCGCGTACCAGCATCACCTTGCGGCCATAGCGGTCGCCCAGGCGTCCCCACAACGGCGCGACCATTGCCGCGGCGAAGAAGGTGGCGCCATAGGCGATGCCGGACCACTGTACGATGGCGGCATGACCCTGTGCGCCGAGCTGTTCGACATAAAGCGGCAGGAAGGGCAAGAGCAGGGTCATGGCGATGAGCGTGCTGAACGAGCCCGCGAAACAGACGGCGAGATTGCGTCGCCAGTGGATATTGTAACCGCTTTGCTGCGTGTCTTCCTGTGCCATGTCCTGCCTGCCCGGTATCGGCGCTTGTTGCGGATACCGTTTTGGGATACCAAAGTGGTATCCGTCATGAACTTCAAGCCGGTCGCTGTCAATGCGGCTTCGGAAAGGACGCGCGATGTCGCAGATGCAGAATGTCGAACGGCAGCTTCGCGAGATGATCCTGGCGCTCGAGATCGGGCCGGGAGAGCGGCTGACCGAACGCTGGATCGAAGGCCAATTCGGCGCCTCGCGTACGCCGGTCAGGGCGGCACTGCTGCGGCTGGAGACCGAGGGACTGGTCGGCAGGGACGGACGCGGCTGGACGGTCTCGCCCATTAACCTCGCCGAGATCGAGCAGATCGCGGTCTATCGCGAGGCGGTCGAGGTCGCGGCGCTGCGGCTGACATGCGGGCAAGCCGACAAGAGCGCTGTCGATGTCATCGAGGCGATGCTCGATTCCTGCGACGAAAACACGCCGCGCGAGGAATGGCATCGTGTCGGCATGGATTTTCACATCGAGCTGGCGCGGCTATCCGGCAACGAATTCCTGTTTCGGGCGGTCCGTGACGCCATGACGCGCCTGTCGCGCGCCCGCTGGCTGGAAGTGCGTGACGAAACGGCCCTCGGCCGTGCCTGGCTCGAACATCGCGCCATCCTTGCGGCGACACGCCTTGGTCAGGCCGATGAAGCCGCGCGGCTGCTGTCGGCCCACATCGTCGGCAGCCGTGACCGGCTGGTGACGTCGCTTGCCAGCGACCGACGTGGCCTTCGCGCCAGGGGATTTGCCGTCGTCGCCGCTTAATGCATGTCGCCCGGAAGTGTCCTCGGTTCCGGGATAACGACATGCATAAGTCAGAAGCTTACAGCAGGTCGGGCGAATTCTATTCGCCGCGACATGCTGTAGTGCGGCCCATGCACGGCAGCGTTCGCCGGAAAAACAGGCGGCGTCTGACGCGAAGCGCACTTTCGGCCTCGCTTCAAGCAAGCCGATGGCGTAAGAGCGGCGATGGAAAACAATCGGTTTGAAACGCCCGTGACCGTCAAATCCGTCACGGCGGGAAGCACTCAGCTCTTGCGTTCGGCAAGGGAGGCTTCCGATTACCTTCTCAACAGCTGGCCCGGGAAGCGCAGCGCCAAGCATCGCGCGGCGCTGCAGGCCTGCCACGATGCGCTCGCCGGCGACAAGCCGGCGATGAATGCCCGACGCGCTTTCATCGCCGCGGCGCGGGAGGTGGATGTTTTCATCAGCGACAAGGCGCCAGTCTGACATAGGCTGACACCGACAATTCGCATTGAGGCACGGCCCGCATTCGCGGGCCGCATGCCGTTACTCCTCGGTTTCGGCCTCCGTCTCGGTCTTGGGCTTCGAACGTTCGCGCGCGGCAACCTTGGCCGCCAGCTTTTCAGCCTTCTTGGCTGCTTTCTGGCGGTCGCGCTCCTTGCGTTCCTGATCGTAGTTTGGTGCTCGCGCCATATCGGCTCCTTTTGTCACTGCCTTGCGGCCCTGACCCTGCCTAGGAGCATTAGCCGTCAAACACAACAGCCGAAGCGACAATGCGTGGATGCTGGTGTCGAAGAGATGCGGGGGCTTGCCAGATGGGCGCCACAATGATGTAGGAAGTGCGGGGCGCCAATGAATTGAGAGCTGCCTGTTTATTTTGATCAAGTGACCGATGGCCACAATTTCGCGGACCGCAGCAAGAGTTTTCTACTATGCGAGAAACGCCGCGCGCGATGTCGCTCCGCAGGCGCTGTTTCGCGCCAGGCTGGCCGGCCGTCTCGAAAGGGCCAGGCTTTCCGGTGAGGCGGTGCGCCGCAGGCTGAACTACTACAACAAGCTGCAGGATGGGTTCGCGCCAAGCGGCAATGCCGTGCGCATCGGCAAACTGCCGTTCACCCCGACCATGTACTATTACGACCTGAAGGAATTCGCCCGCTACTTCGATCCCGGTTTGTTCATCGACCTCGAATTCGGCGATGTCAGGAACGTGCCGAAGATGCCGACGATCGTCAAGGATCGGCCGATCCGTGATGACGACAAGAACGCGATCATCATGAAGCTCGACAAGTTTCGCCATTTCCAGATGCCGGCTGACACCATCTCGTTCACCGACAAGCTGCCGGCCGTGGTCTGGCGCGGCGATCTCAACAATCCGATCAGGACAAGATTCCTCAAGGCTGTGCGCGATCTGCCGTTCTGCGATGCCGGGTCGCACAAGCCGAACGCGCCGGCGGAATATGCCAAGCCCTTTCTCAGCATTAGCCAGCACCAGCGCTATCGCTACATCGTCTCGCTCGAGGGCAATGACGTGGCGACCAACCTCAAATGGATCATGAATTCCAACTCGCTCTGCATGATGCCGCCGCCGACCTATGAGACATGGTTTGCCGAGCGGCAGCTCGTGGCGAATGTCCATTATGTACCGCTCGAAGCAGACTTCTCCAATCTTGCCGAACACGTCGCATATTTCGAACGGAATCCGGCGAAGGCAGAGCGCATCGTCGCCGCCGCGAACGCCTATTGCCGCACATTCGACGACGAGCGGGCCGAACAGGCGATCTCCCTGCTGGTGCTCTACAAATATTTCGTGCTCTCGGGTCAGATCAAACCTGATGCCGAGGTGTGGCGCTACATAACGGGCTAGTTGCCGGTGCATCCCCCCGGCGCGCCTCGTCAAGGCCGGCGCCATCTGTTCGGGCACTGCCGGAAAGCGTGGCCCAACGATGCGCAATCATGCCGCCGGAACCATCCCGGCTGTTGTCTGTTTAGTGGCGCTTGTTTTAGATTACGAGAACGATGGCCACCATAAAACGAACGACGGCAAGGGTCTTCTACTATGCGCGAAACGTCATGCGCGATATCGCACCCCAGGCGATCTTCCGACGACGGCTGGCGGGCCGCCTGGAACAGGCCAGGCTCTCGGACGAGGCCGTGCGCCGACGGCTGAATCACTACAACAAGCTGCAGGACCCTTTTACGCCAGGCCCGGATGCGGTGCGCATCGACCAGATACCTTTTGAACCGAGCATGTACTATTACGACCTGAGGGAATTTGCCCGCTATTTCGATCCGTCATTGCTCATCGACCTGCAGTTCGGCGACGTCAAAGGCGTGCCAAAAGTGCCGACGCTCGTCAAGGATCGGCCGATCCGCGCCGACAACGGCAGCGCTGTCATTATGAAGTTCAACAAGTTCCGCCACTTCCACATGCCCGCCGACGCCGTCGCCTTCGCCGACAAACGCCCGGTCGTGGTCTGGCGCGGCGACCTCAACAATCCGATCAGGACACGGTTCCTGGATGTCGCGCGCGACTTGCCGTTCTGCGACGCCGGTTCGCACAAGCGCAGTGCGCCGGCTGAATACAGCAAGCCCTTCCTCAGCATCAGCCAGCACCTGCGCTATCGCTACATCGTCTCGTTGGAGGGCAATGACGTGGCGACCAACCTCAAATGGATCATGAATTCCAACTCGCTCTGTCTGATGCCGCCGCCGACCTACGAAACATGGTTTGGCGAGAGCCAGCTCGAGGCCGGTGTCCACTATGCGCCGCTCGAGCCGGACTTCTCCGATCTCCGTGAAAAGGTAGATTATTTCGAGCAGCATCCGGCCGCGGCGGAGCGCATCATCGCCGCTGCCAATGCCTATTGCCGCAAATTCTCCAATGAACAGGACGAGCAGGCGATCTCCCTGCTCGCCCTCTACAAATATTTCGTGCTCAGCGGCCAGATCGAACCCGATGCCGAGCTCTGGCGGTTCATCGGCAGCTAGCTCTCGCTCTTGGCCTGACACCGATCAGATATCGCTGCGGTCGAGAACCATGTCGGCGGGGCCGAAGCGATCCTTCGCCGTCAGTTGCTGGTGCCAGTAGGGGTAGAGCAGGGGCGGCCGGCTGACCGCGTCGAGGCGCTGGCGTTCCTCGCTGCCGAGCTCCAGGGCCGCGGCCGCGAGGTTGTCCTTGAGCTGGACGTCATTGCGGGCGCCGATCACCAGCGAGGAGACGGCAGGGCGGCCGAGCAGCCAGGCAAGGGCCACTTGCGCCGCCGATACTCCACGATCCCTGCCGATCTCGACCAGCACATCGACGATCCGCCAGAGCCGGTCCTCGTCGCGGATCGGCGGCTCGGACCAGCCGGCGAGCTGGCGGGCGGTCGGGCTGTCGCGGCGGTATTTGCCCGACAGCAGGCCGCCGGCGAGCGGACTCCAGACCAGCACGCCCAGCCCCTGGTCGACCGAGATCGGCAGCAGCTCGTACTCGGCCTCGCGCGCTTCCAGCGTGTAATGGATCTGCTGGGTGACGAAGCGTTGCTGGTGACGGCTGTCGCTGACGGAAAGTGCCTTCATCACCTGCCAGCCGGAATAGTTGGAGCAGCCGATGTAGCGCACCTTGCCCTGGCTGACCAAAGTGTCGAGCGCCGCAACGGTTTCCTCGAGCGGGGTGAGGCCGTCCCACTCGTGGACGAAATAGATGTCGATGACATCGGTCTTCAACCGCTTCAGGCTCTTCTCGCATTCGCGGATCAGATGATGGCGCGACAGGCCCTCGTCGTTCGGGCCCTTGCCGATCCGCATCCGCGCCTTGGACGCGATCAGCACGTCGTTCTTGCGTTTGCCGCCGAGCGCTTCGCCTATGATTTCTTCGGACAGGCCGTTCGAATAGACATTCGCGGTGTCGATGAGGTTGATGCCGGCGTCGATGCACATGTCGATCATCCGCTTGGCTTCGGCGAGATCGCTGTTGCCGACCGCGGCGAAGGGCCCGGCGCCGCCGAAGGTCATGGTGCCAAGCGTCAGTGTCGAAACCTTCAGGCCCGAACGGCCAAGGGTGCGGTATTCCATGTCAGATCCTCACGATTTTGTTGAAGAGGCGTGCCGCCAAGGAGCAGGCCTGGAACGCGACGGGGGATTTGTAGGACAATTCGTTCGGCTTGTCGCCGTGCGATGACGTCGATGGATCATACATCGCGGAATTTGCAACGGCCGCAATCGCGCCCGGGCTGCAATAAAACCGTCACTGCCGGCCTATATTGAAGTCGGCTCAGGTGTTTCCATTCCAGGCCGCTGGCCAGCAATTGGGGCGCCCAGTGGTAACCGACAGGGCTTGCAAGCGGAGCAGTTGATATGACCGAGCTGAAACAGAATTCCCCTGCCAAGGACTGGCTCGAAGCCGAGCTCGCCGACACGCTCGACGAAGATTATGAGCTCGAATTGTCGGAGCCGGCGCTGTCGATGGAGATCGCCAAGATCTACAAGAACTCGCATCCGCCTTCGATCGATCGGATGCAGTATTTTCGCGACCTGATCAGCCTCCAATCCGAATTGATCAAGCTGCAATCCTGGGTCGCCTATCACAGGAAGAAACTAGTGGTGATTTTCGAAGGCCGTGACTCCGCCGGCAAGGGTGGCGTCATCAAGCGCATTACCCAGCGGCTCAATCCGCGCATCTGCCGCGTGGTGGCGCTTCCGGCGCCGACCGAACGCGAGAAGTCGCAATGGTATTTCCAGCGCTATGTCCCGCATTTGCCGGCAGGCGGCGAGATCGTGTTGCTCGACCGCTCCTGGTACAACCGCTCCGGCGTCGAACGGGTGATGGGCTTTGCCAACCCCGAGCAAGTCGAGGAGTTCTTCCATGACGTGCCGGAGTTCGAGCGCATGCTGGTGCGCTCGGGTATCACCGTGGTCAAATACTGGTTCTCGATCACCGACGAGGAACAACAGATGCGCTTCCTGATGCGCATCCACGATCCGATGAAGCAGTGGAAGCTGTCGCCGATGGACCTGCAGTCGCGGGTGCGCTGGGAACAATACACCAAGGCCAAGGAGGAGACCTTCGCCCGCACCAACATCCCCGAGGCGCCCTGGTTCATCGTCGAGGGCAACGACAAGAAGCGCGCGCGCCTGAACTGCATCGATCATCTGCTGAAGCAGCTGCCGTACGAAGACGTGCCGCACGAGGAGATCACGCTGCCGGAACGCGTCTTCAACCCCGAATACGAACGCCAGGTTCTGCCGCGCGAACTTTACGTGCCGGAGAAGTATTGAAATAGAGATTCCCTTTCTCCCCGTATAGTGACGGGGAGAAAGGGCTCTAAAGTCTTTCGCTTCCTATGCCCTCTTGATGACCACGTGCGCAGCAAGTTCCGTTGCCACATGCTCCGTGCACTGATAGCCGAACTTGGGCATGTCGAGGCCGGCAAAAAGGTTCTCGCCCCTGCCAAGCAGCACCGGCGAGATCGCCAGGTGCATCTCGTCGATGAGTTTCTCCTGCAGATATTGCCGGATGGTGGAGACGCCGCCGCCGACCCGCACGTCCTTGCCGCCGGCCGCCGATTTCGCCTGCTCGAGCGCCGAATGGATGCCGTCGGTGACGAAATGGAAGGTCGTGCCGCCTTCCATGGCTATGGGCGCCCGCTTGTGGTGGGTCAGTACGAAAACAGGCACATGGTACGGCGGGTTGTCGCCCCACCAGCCCTTCCACTTGTCGTCAGGCCATTCGCCCCGGATTGGGCCGAACATGTTGCGGCCGAGGATCCAGGCGCCGAGGTTCTCGAAGCTGCGCGCCGCAAAGTCTTCGTCGACGCCCGTCTCGCCACCTTCCTCGCCAAACATCTTGCGGAAGGTGCGGGTGCTGAAAGCCCATTTGTGCAGGGCCGGTCCGCCGACACCGAGTGGATTTTCCAGGCTCTGTTCGGGACCGGCGCCGTAGCCGTCGAGGGACAGGGTGAATGCGTTGACGCGCAATTTGGACACTGGATGCTCCTCGATAGCTGATCTTATTTCGCAAGCAGTTTATTTTAACAAGCAGATTGCGGAATACAACCGGGATTTCCAAGGAACACGAAGGCTCCTGCCAGATATTGCCGCAAGACGATATCCGGATCGTCTACCGGGAGTTGGACCTGGGCGGCCACGGCCGCCCGATCATCGGAGATTTCCATGAAGCGGAGAAGAGAACTGGCAAAAATCGCTTGCCGGTGCCTGAAAGGGTAGGGGCTACCCTTTCAGCATTTTCGCCACTTCGGGAGCGAAATAGGTCAGGATGCCGTCGCAGCCGGCACGCTTGAAGGCGAGCAGCGATTCCAGCATCGCCTTCTCGCCGTCGATCCAGCCATTGGCGCCGGCCGCCTTGATCATCGAATATTCGCCCGACACCTGGTAGGCGAAGGTGGGCATCTGGAATTCGTCCTTCAGCCGGCGGATGATGTCGAGGTAGGGCAGGCCGGGCTTGACCATCAGCATGTCGGCGCCCTCGGCGATGTCTTGTTCGGCCTCGCGCACCGCCTCGTCCGAATTGGCGTGATCGATATAGTAGGTCTTCTTGTCGCCCTTGAGCAGGCCGGCGGTGCCGACCGCTTCGCGATAGGGGCCGTAGAAGGCCGAGGCGAATTTGGTGGCGTAGGACATGATCGCCACGTCCTGAAAACCGTTGGCGTCGAGTGCGTCGCGGATGGCGCCGATACGGCCGTCCATCATGTCGGACGGCGCGATGATGTCGGCGCCGGCGGCAGCCTGAATGACGGCCGCCGCCGCGACCTGTTCCACGCTTTCGTCATTGACGATGATGCCGTCACGCAGGATGCCGTCATGGCCATGGCTGGTGAATGGGTCGAGCGCCGCGTCGGTGATGATGCCGATCTCGGGCACCGCGTCCTTTATCGCGCGGGTGGCGCGGTTGATGACATTGTCGGGGTCGAGGATGTGGGAACCGGTCTGGTCGCGCAGGCCGAGATCGACATTGGGGAAGGTGGCAAGAGCCGGAATGCCGAGCTTGGCCGCGCGTTCGGCCTCCTTGACCGCAAGGTCGACCGACAGGCGAAAGACGCCGGGCATGGCGGCGATCGGTTCGCGGACATTCCTGCCCTCGACGACGAAGATCGGCCAGATCAGGTCGTCGACCGAAAGCCTGTTCTCCTGCACGAGCCGGCGCGACCAGTCGGCCTTGCGCATGCGGCGCAGGCGGCGGCTGCCGGTGACGTCGTCGACGCTGCGCGCGCCGGCAGGTTTTGCTGGGGTGAATTTGTTCATGGCCAAAACTCCGGATCGGCAGCTTTTACCACGAGCCCTTGGTGCTGACCAATGCGACACGTTTGTGCCAGTGTCGAAAGCTGCCACAGCGCTGTCCCTCCACGCCTGTTGGGTCAGGGGTGCCCATTGCCCGAAAGGATCTGTGCCGCGCCTCCGATTGCCACACGAAACGCCTCGTCGAAGCTGACACCGCGCACCTGCCAACGATAGGTCTTGCCGTGATCGGCCAGTCGCCAATCGGCGATCCAGCCTAGCTCCTCATCGCTCCATACGATGCTGCCGGCGAGCGCTCGGTCGCCTCCGGCTTGTTTGGCCAGCCGATCCAGTTTCGCCATGTCGGCCGCCCGCAGCGCTTCTTCGCCCAGGTCGCTCAGCTGTGCGGCCTTCGGAAAGACAACATGCATCAGCATCGGACCGGTGGCATTGACGAAAGATTCGCGCATTGTCTCGCCACGCCCTTCCTCGGCGGTCAGAACGAAATGCCGAGCGCCTTGTTCAGTCGTGAGAAAGACGGTGAGCGTCGGCCGTTCGCCAAGCCAGGGCCTGCTGCCGAGCGACGCCAGCAGCTTGTCGATCACATCAGGTTTGTAGAAGCAGGTGAGATCATGCGGCCGGTCATGCGTGCCTTGCTCGTCATGGATCGGAATGCCCTCCAGCCGGTCGCGGTAGCGAAAGCTGTCGACAAAGCTGCCGGCCTTGTCGCGCAGCGCGTCCATTTCGCGTCTGGCAAGCAGCCGCTGATCGCCGGAAACCCGGATCAGAACTTTGTCGAGGCAAATCCTGAAGCCGATCTGGCGGTTTTCTTCACCCTGGCCGGTGACGATGGTCTGCGATTGGTAAAGGTCGCCAACGTCGGCTGCCGTGACGGGAACATTGGTTGCCCACAAAGCAGACAGGCAAGTCAGAACAAGGACAAGGCGCAAAAACTGCGGCATGGCTCACTATCCCGCTCGTGGCCTGTCGTAATGGCCGCCAACATCTAGCATCGGCTACCGCTTGCCGCCAAGACCGCGGCCGACAGGCCGCTGCCATTGACGCACCCATGCGCCGCCTTTAGCACTTCAGTCCCGCAGGCGCGGGGACAAGGATTCTCTGGCGATGGATTTTGGTGGAGGCGACGAAATTCGCTTCGAAAGGTTGGGCAGGGCCGGCGTCGTCACGCTGACGCGGCCGCAGGCGCTCAATGCCGTTACCCATCGCATGGTCAAGGCGCTGGACAAGGCTCTGCGGTCCTGGGAGCGCGACGACGGTGTGGATGTCGTCGTGGTCAAGGCGGAGGGCAGGGCATTTTCGGCCGGAGGCGATATCCTGCACATCTACGAAGCCGGCCGGGCCGGAAAGCCGCCGGTCGAGTTCTTCGCCGACGAGTATCGGCTCAACGCCTACATCGCCCGTTTCAAGAAACCCTATGTGGCGCTCGTCGACGGCATCGTCATGGGCGGCGGGGTCGGCATTTCCTTTCACGGTTCGCACCGGGTGATGACCGAGAATGCGCAGTTCGCCATGCCGGAGGTCGGCATCGGCTTTTTCCCCGATGTCGGCGCCAGTCATCTGCTGCCCGACCTTGGCGGTTGCTTCGGCATGTATCTGGCGCTGACCGGCAATCGCATCCGCTATGGCGATGCGCTGTGGTCGGGGCTGGCCACCCACACCATCAAGGCCGAAGACCAGGCAAGCGTCCTCGACCGCCTAGCGCTGACGGGCGATCCGGAATCGGTGCTGCGCGGTTTCTTTGTTCCGGCCAAGCGGGAGACCGACAGGCCGATCCTGGAGGCGATCGCCCGCCATTTCGCCCAACCGTCGCTGCCGGATCTCATCGACAGCCTGGATCGCGCGGGCAAGGACGAATTCGCGGCCGGTACGCTGGCGACGATCCGCATGCGCTCGCCGACCAGCCTTCGCGTCGCCTGGCGCCAGATCAGCGCCGGGCTGACATTGTCGATGGACGACTGCATGAGGATGGAGTTCCGCATCCTGAACCGCATGCTGGCCGGCCACGATTTCTACGAAGGCATCCGCGCCGCCATCATCGACAAGGGCTCGAAGCCGCAATGGCGGCCGGCTAAGATCGATGCGGTCAGCGAGGCGGATGTAGAGGCCTATTTTGCCCCGCTCGGCGATCGGGAGCTTGGGCTGTGAGCGAGGTGACATCGAGACGCGTGGTCCTGCAGCCCTCGACGGTCGAGGTGATCTTCGCCTGGTTCCAGCGCGTCATCGCGGGCTACTGCCTGATGTTCGGCGTCCTGTACTGGATCAAGCTGATCGGATTCTATCCGGGCTCGCTGTGGCGCTTCGACCTCATGCCGGTGCATTGGCAGGTGGCGGCGGTGATGCTCGCCGTGTTCTTTCCCTTCGCCGCGGCCGGGCTGTGGATGCTGGCATCCTGGGGTCCGGTGATCTGGTTCATATGCGCGGTCACCGAGATCGTCATGTATGCCGGCTTTCCCGAGCTTTTCGGCCATCGTCCCCTGATCATCGTCTCGCATGCCTGCGTGGCGCTGCTCTACATCGTCTTTCGCGTCGTCATCTACCTGCAGAAACGCCCGGCACGGCACTAGTGCATGTCGCCCGGAAGTGTTTTCGGTTCCGGGATAACGACATGCATAAAATCAGAAGCTTACAGCAGGTCGGGCGAATCCTATTCGCTGCGACATGCTGTAAGCCACTGTACGCATTGATGAGCTGGCGATCGCTCGAATCCGCGCCGGCGATCATTGCCTAAATCTTTAGGTTAATCATCCTTGCTCGGGTGACCGTTCGTTAAGCGTCTTGCGAAACCTCTTACCGGTAAGCTCTTGTTAGCCCTAGCGTTTAAGTCGAATTTTATGAGTATTCGATAGTGTCGCGATCAAGGTGAAAAACAAAAAATCACCAGGGCGACAAACGAGAGGCAAAGACAATGATCAATTCGCGTCCGGCGGCGAAGACCGCCAACGTTTCCGACGATCGCCGCGAGGCTATCCGTTCCCTGTACATGGAATCGCTGCAGCTGGTCGAGCGTTTGCACCGCCGTCTGCTCGATGTCATCAAGGACGAATTCGACCGCAACGGCCGTTCCGACATCAATGCCATCCAGGCGTTGCTGCTCTTCAATATCGGCAATTCCGAGCTGACCGCCGGCGAACTGCGCTCGCGTGGCTACTATCTCGGCTCGAACGTCTCCTACAATCTGAAGAAGCTGGTCGATCTCGGCTTCATCAACCACCAGCGCTCGCGCATCGACCGCCGTTCGGTCCGCGTCTCGCTCACGCCGAAGGGCAATGAAGTGGCTGATGTGGTCGCCGGCCTCTATGAGCGTCATGTCGGCTCGATCGAACAGGTCGGTGGCATCAACACCGACGAGTTCAAGCAGATGAACCGCGCCCTGCAGCGGCTCGACCGCTTCTGGAACGACACCATCGCCTACCGGATGTAAGACCATCCAGGAAACTGAGCCGCGCCGCAGAAGCGTAGCCATGACAGCGACCTCCAGTCAGGGCCGGTGCCGAAAAGCACCGGTCTTTTCTTTCTTGCATCCGGCCAAAGCAAATTACGGGCCAAGGCCACGTTGCCGCCATATTCCAATGGAACCGAGAGTGGCAGTGATGCTGTGGTGAAGACCATGCGTCCACCCGCAACCGCATCGCGCCTCTTGGCTTTGTCGCCAATGTGATACGGACCATGGTTGGCTAATTGTTAAGATTGCCGATTTTAGAGTGCGGGCGAGATCGCGCGATGATCGACGCAGCAAGTGATCGAACGCTACAAGAATGTCTGGAACGTCCATGAGAACCAGCCGCCGCCTTTTCCTTTCCGGAGCCTCCGCGCTCGCCGCCGCCGTAGTGGCCGGTCGTGCGAATGCGCAGGATGTGATCGGGGATATCCTGAAATCCTCGGCGCGCGGCAACTGGGATGATCAGTTCGACGCGCGCGCCAGCGAAGGCGGCAAGGTGGCCTCGACGCTGCCGATCTTCAGCCCGCAGACCGTCGCCTTCACCGAGCAGGCGGTCGCGCAGTATCAGAATATTGTCGGGCAGGGTGGCTGGACAGACGTTCCCGCGACCAAGAAGCTCGAGCTCGGCGTCGACGATCCGGATGTAGTGCCGCTGCGCAAGCGCCTGATGATTGCGGGCGACCTGTCGCAGAGCGCCGGCATTTCGACGGCTTTCGATTCCTATGTCGACTCGGCGGTCAAGCGCTTCCAGTTGCGCCATGGCCTGCCGGCTGACGGCTCGATGGGCAAGTACACCTACGCCGCGATGAACGTGTCGGCGCAGATCAGGCTCGGCCAGCTGCAGACCAACCTGCAGCGGCTGAAGGAGAAGGCCGGCACGCTGGGCAGCCGCTATGTGCTGGTCGACATTCCGGCGGCGCAGGTCGAAGCGGTCGAGAACGACCGCGTCGTGCTTCGCCACACCGCGATTGTCGGCAAGATCGATCGCCAGACGCCGATCGTCAATTCCAAGATCAACGAGATCATCGTCAACCCGTACTGGAACGCACCGGTCTCGATCGTGCGCAAGGACATCATTCCGCTGATGCGGAAGGATCCCGACTATCTCAAGAACAGCCATATCCGCCTGTTCGCGCCCGATGGCAGCGAAGTCGATCCGATGAATGTGGACTGGTCGACCGACGATGCCGCCAAGTACCGCTTTCGTCAGGATCCCGGTTCGGAAAACGCCATGGCGTCGGTCAAGATCAATTTCCCGAGCCCCGACGGCGTCTACATGCACGACACGCCGCAGCAGAGCCTGTTCGGCAAGATGATGCGCTTCGATTCGTCGGGCTGCGTGCGCGTCCAGAACGTGCGCGACCTCGTCACCTGGATCCTGCGCGACACGCCCGGCTGGGATCGCCAGCATTTCGAGGCGGCTATCAAGACCGGCCAGAACACGCCGATCCAGGTCACCAACCCGGTGCCGGTGCATTTCCTCTATCTCTCGGCTTGGTCGACAGGACCCGGCGTCGTCCAGTTCCGCGACGACGTCTACGCGCTCGACGGCGCCAGCGAGCTGCAGATCACGTCTTCGCTGTAACAGGCTGATATTTTTGCAAAAAAGCCGCCCTCAGGGCGGCTTTTTCGTTGCGGACGCCGCCAGATCCAGTCATTCGGCCGGCTGGACGAAGCTCCGGCGATTGGCGATGGTCGGCAAACAGCCGGATTCGTGCCATGGACGTCGCCATTTTCATTCTCGTCGTGCTCGTCTTCGTGGCTCTGTCCGGCGCGCTCGTCCGGCTGGTTCGGGTGCCGCTGCCGGTGCTGCAGATCGCCATCGGCGCGGCCCTGGCCTGGCCCGCCAAGGGCCTGCATGTCGAGATCGATCCCGAACTTTTCCTGCTGGTGTTCATCCCGCCGCTTCTGTTCGGTGACGCCTTCGCGGCGCCCAAACGCGAACTCGTCGCCTTGCGCGGACCCATACTCGATCTCGCCATCGGGCTCGTCTTCTTCACCATCGTCGGCTTCGGCTATGCCTTGCACTGGCTGGTGCCGAGCATTCCGCTCGTCGTCGCTTTCGCGCTGGCCGCCGTGCTGTCGCCGACCGACGCCGTGGCGGTGTCCTCGATCGTCGACAGGAATGTGGTCCCGTCCCGGCTGATGCACATATTGGAGGGCGAGTCGCTACTCAACGACGCTTCGGGCCTGGTCATGTTCCGCTTTGCGGTGGCGGCGGCATTGACCGGCAGCTTCTCCTTCGCGGGAGCCTCGCTCAGCTTTCTCTACGCCGTCGCCGCCGGCATCCTGGCCGGTGTCGCGGCCCTGTTCATCGCCGCCAGGGCGCTGCAACTGCTCAACCGCATCGGCGGCGTGCCGGCCGAGGCGCAGGTTCTCGTCATGATCCTGCTGCCTTTCGTCGCCTATCTCGGCGCCGAGCATGTCGGAGCCTCGGGTGTCCTGGCGGCGGTGACCGCCGGCCTCCTGACCGGGGTCACCGGCATGTTCCGTTTCCTCGGCGTGTCGGCGCGCATGCAGACCCTGTCTCTGTGGGGGACGCTCACTTTCGTCTTCAATGGCGCTCTCTTCATTCTGCTCGGCCTGCAGCTTCCCGACATCATCCGCAAGGTCCCGCCGGAATTGTCCAGCCGGCATTGGCTGATCGAGCCGGTGGCGACGGTGCTGATCCTGACGCTCTGCCTGATCGGGCTGCGCTTCCTGTGGATCTGGGTCGGCGACATCGCCCAGGCGATCGCGGCGCGTCTCGGCAAGCGCAAGGCCGAGCCGTTCGGGTTTCGCGTCCGGCTCGCCGGCTCCGTAGCCGGCGTGCGCGGCGCCATCACATTGGCGGGCATCCTGTCATTGCCGCTGGCTTTGCAGGATGGCTCGCCATTTCCGGCACGCGATGTCGTGATCTTCCTTGCCGCCGGCGTCATCATCTGCTCGCTCGTGATTGCCAGCTTTGCCTTGCCCAGGATCGCGCGGGGACTGGTCGAGCCGGGCGAGGATCCGGCCGCGGCGGAGGAGCGCCGGGCGCGCGTCGGCGCCGCCAATGCGGCGATCGCCAGGATCGAGAGCATCGCCAACGAGGCAGGCGAGGGCGAGGCGGTCGAGGCGCGGCTGGCCGTCGCCGACAGCATCGTGGCAGGTTACCGCAGGCGCATCGCGGCTTCCGACGAAGCCGACGAGGCCCGCGCCGAGGCTCGCGAAGCCGGCAGGCTGGAACTGGAACTCAGGGCGGCGGCCATCGAAGCCGAGCGCGCCGCGCTACGCGATATGTTCCGCAGCCAAGAGATCAATGATCACACGATGCGCGCCCTGTTTTCCGAAATCACCTTGACCGAGGCCTTGCTGAAGCAGCGGCGGGACAGGAAATAGCGGTCTGCCGGTCCTTTGCCGCAAACCGGCCAGCAAATTTCGCGCCGCAAACGTGGCGAGCCCAAAACAACTGTGTTAATGGCCGGCGAACGCAATGCATGTCGCCCAGAACC
Organism: Mesorhizobium sp. B3-2-1; assembly: GCF_006439515.1. Taxonomy (NCBI): domain Bacteria; kingdom Pseudomonadati; phylum Pseudomonadota; class Alphaproteobacteria; order Hyphomicrobiales; family Phyllobacteriaceae; genus Mesorhizobium; species Mesorhizobium sp. B3-2-1. Next base: position 183,424 of record NZ_VFTI01000003.1, read on the forward strand.
GTCCAGTGGTTTGGGACGACGGCATCCAAGAATTTACCCTTCCAACCCCGGGGAACTCAGGCCATGGCAACAGCAGCGGCGGCGTCCAACAAATTCGAATCCTTCTTCGAAACCACTTTGGAAGATGCCGATCCGGAGATCTTCGGCGCCATCCGCAACGAACTCGGTCGCCAGCGCCACGAGATCGAGCTGATCGCTTCGGAGAACATCGTCTCTCGCGCCGTGCTCGAAGCGCAGGGGTCGATCATGACCAACAAATATGCAGAGGGCTATCCGGGCAAACGGTACTATGGCGGCTGTCAATTCGTCGACGTGGCCGAGGAACTGGCCATCGAGCGCGCGAAAAAGCTGTTCGGCTGCAACTTCGCCAACGTCCAGCCGAATTCCGGCAGCCAGATGAACCAGGCGGTGTTCCTGGCGCTGCTGCAGCCCGGCGACACCTTCATGGGCCTCGACCTCAATTCCGGCGGGCATCTCACACACGGCTCGCCGGTCAACATGAGCGGCAAGTGGTTCAAGGTCGTCTCCTATGGCGTGCGCAAGGAAGACCATCTGCTCGACATGGACGCCATCGAAAAGACCGCGCACGAGACCAAGCCGAAGCTGATCCTGGCCGGCGGCACAGCCTATTCGCGCATCTGGGACTGGAAGCGCTTTCGCGAGATCGCGGACGCGGTCGGCGCCTATCTGATGGTCGATATGGCGCACATCGCGGGCCTCGTCGCTGGCGGCGTGCATCCCTCGCCCCTGCCGCACGCCCATGTAGTGACGACCACCACGCACAAATCGCTGCGCGGCCCGCGCGGCGGCATGATCCTGTGCAATGACGAGGATATCGCCAAGAAAATGAACTCGGCGGTGTTCCCCGGCCTGCAGGGCGGCCCGCTGATGCATGTCATCGCCGCCAAGGCGGTGGCCTTCGGCGAAGCGTTGAAGCCGAGCTTCAAGGTCTATGCCGAAAGCGTCGCCGCCAATGCCAAGGCGCTGGCCTCCAGCCTAAAGGAAACTGGACTGGACATCGTTTCCGGCGGCACCGACAACCACCTGATGCTGGTCGACCTCAGGCCCAAGAACGCCACCGGCAAGCGCGCCGAGGCGGCCCTTAGTCGCGCCAACATCACCTGCAACAAGAACGGCATCCCCTTCGATCCGGAAAAGCCCTTCGTCACTTCGGGCGTACGGCTGGGCACGCCGGCCGGCACCACGCGCGGCTTCGGCCAGGCCGAATTCCGTGAGATCGGCAAGCTGATCGCCGAGGTGCTGGATGGGCTCAAGGTCGCCAATTCCGACGAAGGCAATGCCGCGGTCGAGGCTGCGGTCAAGGCCAAGGTCGTTGCATTGACCGATCGGTTCCCGCTCTATCCCTATCTCGGTTGACCATCCTTATCCCGGTTGACCATCCTATCTCGGTTGACCGGGCGCGAAGCGTCATCTTTTATCCACCGGCGGTGCGTCACCCATGATCGGGTGACGCATGGAACTGGAGAATTGATGATGCGCATTTTTTGTCTTGCCTCACTCGGCGCCTTCGGCTGGCTGGCTGCTTGCGGGCCTGTCTTGGCGCAGACGCAGCCCGCCCCGGACATGCCAGCCACCAGCACTTTCGGCCGCTGGACCACCATGGTCGATACGCTCGACACCGGCCAGGACGCGCACAAGACCTGCGCCGCCTCCAGGGCGTTCTTCGACGCGGGTGGCAATTCGGGCACGCTGACATTGTCGATCTCGACGGGCGATGCGCTGCCGCCCGATGCTTATCCGGCCGTCATGATCACCATCGACAACCGGACCCTGCCGACCGACAAGAAGATCGCGGCCATTTTCGGCGATCCCGGCGTCAAGGTTTCCGCGACGGTCTACTCCAACGATGCCGTCAATGGCCGTCCCAGCTGGACGATCGACAACCAGGCCAAGACAAGTCTCGCGCTGCTGCGGGCCATGCGAAAAGTCACATCGCTCGACGTCACCTTCGGCAAGCAGGCCGTCGCCAGCATTCCGATGGACGGTTTCACGAAGGCCTATCGCAATCTCGGCACATCTTGCGGCTTCCCAACCAAGGACGTTGCGCCTTAACGGCTTGGCGGGCAGGGGGCTATGGACATTCTCTGGAAAGGGGCATTGCCGTCTGGCTGCTTGCCGCGCTGGCAATCTTCCTCGCGCCTCGCTATCTCTGAGGCGCGGCAGGCCGTCGAAGAAACGGAACTGCTTCAATCCGCACCGGAAAGGCTCTAATCCTTTCACCTCACCAGATTCGCGAACCCAAGGCTCTCCATGCGCTGTCCCTATTGCCAGTCCGAAGATACGCAGGTGAAGGATTCGCGCCCCGCCGAGGACGGCGCGGCGATCCGCCGGCGGCGTGTCTGCCCCGATTGCGGCGGCCGTTTCACCACGTTCGAGCGCGTGCAGTTGCGCGACCTCGTCGTGGTCAAGAAATCAGGGCGAAAAGTACCTTTCGACCGCGACAAGCTGTTGCGCTCGGTCGAGATCGCGGTGCGCAAGCGCAATGTCGACCCCGAACGCATCGACCGCGCGGTGACCGGCATCGTGCGCCAGCTCGAAAGCTCCGGCGAAACGGAAGTGGCTTCCGGCGAGGTCGGCCGGCTGGTCATGGATGCATTGAAGTCGCTCGACGATGTCGCCTATGTGCGCTTCGCCTCGGTCTATCGCAATTTCCGTGAGGCCAAGGATTTCCATGAGTTGCTCGGCGAGCTGAAGGGGGACGAGGAAAAGAGCGAAGAGGACGCCGGCTGAGGATGGCAGGACCGCAACGCAGCGAGGCCGAACAAGCGGCCCTTGACCGCCGTTTCATGGCTGCGGCCTTGCGGCTGTCGCGCAAGAACGCCGGTCGCACCTCGACCAATCCGTCCGTCGGCACGATCATCGTGCGTGACGACGGTTCAGGCCCGATGATCGTCGGCACCGGCGTCACCGCGATTGGCGGTCGGCCGCACGCCGAGACCGAGGCGCTGGCCGAGGCCGGCGAACTCGCGCGGGGCGCCACCGCCTATGTCACGCTCGAGCCTTGCGCCCATCACGGCCGCACGCCGCCTTGCGCCAACGCGCTGGTCAACGCCGGCATCGCGCGCGTCGTGGGCGCGGCCAGCGATCCGGATTCGCGGGTCTCCGGCAAGGGCTATGCCATCCTGCGCGACGCCGGTGTCGAAGTGGTGGAAAAGGTCATGGCCACCGAAGCTGCCGAACAGATGGCGGGCTATTTGATTCGCTCTCTGAGAAAACGCCCGGAAGTTATCCTGAAGCTTGCGCTTTCCAGCGACGGCAAGATCGGCATGGAAGGCGCCGGCCAGGTCGCGATAACAGGCGACATGGCGCGTCGCGAAGTCTACCTGATGCGCGCCGAGGCGGACGCCATCCTGGTCGGCATCGGCACGGCGCTGGAAGATGATCCGGCGCTGACGGTGCGTTTGCCCGGGCTGGAGAACCGTTCACCGGCACGCATCGTGCTCGACCGCCAGATCAGGCTGCCCGAGGGCTCGAAGCTTGTGTCGGGCGTCGATCGCGTACCGCTTTACGTCGCGGCTTGCCTGGAGGCCGATCCGCAGCGCCGGGCGGCACTCGAGCGCGCCGGCGTACGCTTCATCGGCACGGAGACGCACGAGGGCGGCGTCGCATTGCCGGAACTGCTTGAGGATCTGGCGGCGCTCGGCATGGCAAGCGTGCTGGTCGAGGGCGGTGCCAAGGTGGCGAGCGCTTTCCTGGCCGACGGACTGGTCGACCGCATCGTGCTGTTCCAGGGACCGGAAGCGATCGGCGAAGACGGCATTGCATCGCCTGTCGACGCCGACCATATCCCGGCAGGTTTTCGCAAGCTGCGCGAAATGCGGTTCGGCGAAGACGGTTACGCCGAATGGATCAGGGATTTTCAGGGATAGCGATCGATGTTTACCGGGATTGTCACCGATATCGGCACCGTGGCCGCCATCAAGCCGCTGCGGGAAGGGGTGGGACTGCGCATCGACACCGCCTATCATCCCGAGACCATCGCCATCGGCGCCTCGATTTCCTGCGGTGGCGTCTGCCTGACGGTCACGGCATTGCCCGACAGCGGCTCGAATGCGCGCTGGTTCGAGGTCGAGGCCTGGGAGGAGGCGCTCAGGCTGACGACGGCGGCGGGCTGGAAATCGGGCACCAGGATCAATCTGGAGCGGGCGCTGAAGATCGGCGACGAACTCGGCGGCCACATCGTTTCGGGCCATGTCGACGGCACCGCCGAGATCGTCGAGCGCAGGGATGAGGGCGATGCGGTGCGCTTTACGCTGGAGGCACCGCGCCACCTGGCGAAATTCATTGCGCCGAAAGGCTCCGTCGCGCTCGACGGCACCTCGCTCACCGTCAACAGGGTCGAGGGCACCCGCTTCGACGTGCTGTTGATCCATCATTCGCTGACCGTCACCACCTGGGGCGAGCGCAAGGCCGGCGACCGCGTCAATCTTGAGATCGACACCATGGCCCGCTACGCGGCGCGGCTGGCGGAGGCGGCGAAAGAGGGGCTGTAGGCACAGCCCCAATCTCACCTCGACTTAATCAACTTTAATCGCTATGATTAAACTTGATTGCGAGGCTTGAATGGACACAAAAGTTATCACCGCTCATGTTCCGCTACCGCTTGCGGAGAAAGTGGACCAACTGGCTGCTCGACTTGAGCGTCCGCGCGGGTGGATCGTCAAACAAGCCCTTTCCGCTTGGGTCGATTTGGAGGAGGAACGTCGACGGCTCACGCTTGAAGCGCTGGCCGATGTCGACGCTGGTCGGGTTATAGACCACCAGGCCGTTCAGGCATGGGCCGAGAGTCTTGGTACTGAAAAGCCACTGCCGGCACCACGTTGATGGAGCTGAAGTGGACCAGCAAGGCTTTGTCCGATCTGGTCAGGCTTCATGACTTTCTTGCACCAGTGAACAATCAGGCGGCAGCCCGTGCGGTGCAGTCGCTGGTTGCCGCCCCAGCACGGCTAATCGAGTATCCGCGTATCGGGGAGAAGCTGGAAGAGTTCGAGCTGCGCGAAGTCCGCCGCATTTTGGTCGGCAACTACGAGATTCGCTATGAGATAGCGAACGCCACGATTCTGTTGCTGCGCCCGTGGCACACGCGAGAGGATCGATAGGACGACTAGCCCACGGGCAATCTTCCGCTTGCGATCAATCCGGCTTCGGCCTAAGTCACCGGCGACCCCGGAGACATCTATGGCTGGCACATCCCAACACGGCAAGGCGTTCATCCGTCCCAAGACGAAGGCGCACTTGCTTATCATCGAGGCGCGCTTTCACGACGACCTTGCCGACGCGCTGCTCGATGGCGCGACAAGCGCGCTCGATGAAGCGGGCGCGACTTACGACGTCGTCACGGTTCCCGGTTCGCTCGAAATTCCCGCGGTGATAACCTTCGCGCTCGACGGCATGGCCGAAGGCGGAACGGGCTATGACGGTTTTGTCGCGCTCGGCACCATTATCCGTGGCGATACCTATCATTTCGACATCGTCGCCAATGAATCCAGCCGTGCGCTCATGGACCTGTCCGTGCAGGACTCGGTCTGCATCGGCAACGGCATCCTGACCACCGAGAACGATGCGCAGGCGTGGACACGAGCCAAGCGCTCGGAAGGCGACAAGGGCGGCTTTGCCGCGCGTGCGGCGCTGACCATGATCGCGCTGAAGGAACAGTTGGGAGCGCGATCGTGAGCGAACCCGCTTCGCCAGGACAGCCCGCGGTGCGCCATGCCAACAAGCGCGGTGCTGCCCGTCTGGCCGCCGTGCAGGCGCTCTACCAGATGGATGTGGCCGGCAGCGGCGTGTTCGAGATCACCGCCGAGTACGAGGCGTTCCGTCTCGGCAAGGAAGTCGACGGTGCGCTCTATCGCGAGGCGGACGCGCAGTGGTTTCGCGCCATCCTGACGGGCGTCGTCGAGAACCAGAAGACCATTGATCCGATCATCCGCCAGGCGCTGACCGACGACTGGCCGCTGTCGCGCCTCGATTCCACGCTGCGTGCCATTCTGCGCGCGGGCGTCTATGAGCTGATGAAGCGCGAGGACGTGCCTGTCGCGGTCATCGTCACCGAATATGTCGATATCGCCAAGGCCTTCTACGAGGAAGACGAGCCGAAGCTGGTCAACGCCGTGCTCGACCGTGTGTCACGCCGTGTGCGTGGCGAGGGCCGCGGCAAGGACGCTTCGTGACCGCCATCGCCGTCGAGGCGGGCAAGGAGGCGCGGCGGACCGCGCTGATCCTCGCCGCCTCGCAGGCGATCATCGGCTCGGCGGCTCCCATAGCCATCTCCATGGGCGCGCTGGCTGGGCAGTATCTGCTCGGCGCCGACAAATCCCTGGCGACGGCGCCCATCACTGGCTTCAATCTCGGCGTGGCGCTCGGCGCCTTGCCGGCTGCGGCCATCATCCGATGGCTCGGCCAGCGGGGCGGCTTCATGACCGGAACCGTCGTCACCGCGCTCGGCGGGCTGGTCGCCACCCTGGCATTGTTCCACGGCAGCTTCTGGCTGTTCGCGTTCGCATTGCTCGTCATCGGCGTCGGCGGCGCCTTCGTCCAGCAGTTCCGTTTTGCCGCTGCCGACAACGCACCGCCGGCGTTCAAGGCGCGCGCCATTTCCTTCGTGCTCGCCGGCGGCATCATCACCGCCATTCTCGGGCCTCAGATCGTCATCTTCACCCGCGAATTGTTCGCGCCTGTCATGTTTGCCGGTTCTTTCGCCTCGATCCTGCCGCTGGCGGCGGCCGGCGCCATCATCCTGTCGTTCCTGCGCTTGCCGGCGAAGGCCGCGAGCAAGGTGGTGGACGTTGCCGACGGCGATGCCAGACCCCTTTCCGAAATCGTCACAAAGCCGCGTTTCGTCGCGGCGCTCTTCTGCGCCGTCGGCAGCTACGCGCTGATGAGTTTCGTCATGACCGGCGCGCCGCTCGCCATGGTCGGCTGCGGCCTGTCCGAGGACGATGCGACGCTGGGCATCTCCTGGCATGTCATGGCGATGTTCGGGCCAAGCTTCTTCACCGGCTCGCTGATCCATCGCTTCGGCGCCGAGCGCATTGTCGCCATCGGCCTGCTGTTGCTGACCGGCTGTGCCGTCGTTGCACTGTCGGGCCTGGCGCTGTGGCAATTCTGGGCAGCGCTTATCCTGCTCGGCCTCGGCTGGAATTTCGCCTTCATCGGCGCCACCGCCATGGTGGCGGCCAGCTACCACCCTTCCGAAAAGGGCAAGGTGCAGGGCTTCCACGACTTCGTCCTGTTCGGCTCCGTCGCCTGCGCGTCGCTGATGTCGGGCATGGTCTACAACGCCTGGGGCTGGACGATGCTGAACTGGATGATCTTTCCGGTCGCCGCCCTCTGCTTCGTGGCACTCGGCGCGCTGAAGATAACGAGCTTGCGACCGGCTTGACGCCGATTTGAAAATTATGCGTCCGGCGGCAGGACCTGAAGCACCCGCGCTATGAACATATGGAACTCGGCCATATAGTTGCGCAGGAAGTCCTCGGTGGATTCAACTGTCACCTCGCCCTCATCCGTGATCAGCCCCGGTGTAAACTGGATATAGGCTTCGGGCGCATTCATCTGCGGCGAGTTGCAGAAACCCAGAACGCTGCGCAGGCTTTGTTGGGCGACGGCGGTCGCGATGGCCCCCGGCGATGTTCCGATGACGGCGGACGGTTTGCGCGCGAATGAATTCTTGCCGTAGGGGCGACTGGCCCAGTCGATTGCGTTCTTCAGTCCGCCGGGGATCGAGCGGTTATATTCCGGGGTGACGAACAGCACGGCCTGAACGGAGGCGATCGCCTTTTTGAAAGCTTGGGCGGCTGGTGGGAAATTGGCGTCATAGTCGTAGCTGTAGAGCGGCAGATCCTTGAAGCCGATTTCCGTCATTTCGAGTTCTGGAGGGGCAAGTTGAACGAGCGCCTTCGCGAGCTTGCGATTGATGGATTCCCGGGCAAGGCTGCCGATGAGATAACCGACCTTGTGTATGGCCATGACACGCTCTCCGTGTTTGCCGCCCGCACCCTCGGGGCATTATCCGCCGGAAGGCGGCCGATCGCCAGCCCGCTGTTGCCGCCGCGCCGAAATCGGCGCGTCTGGAACAAAAATATTGCGCTGATCCCCTTTCTTATGAAACCGTATGCCCCGACTGGCCGTTGAAGCCATGCTCATATGCGCCCACCGCATTCCGGTTCACAGCAAGGGATTTCACAATGTTTTCGATCAAGCATCTGGTCGGCGCCGCTGTCGCGCTGAGCCTGTCAGCCGTTTCCGCGAGTGCTCAGGTCGTCGTTTCCTCGAAGATCGACACCGAGGGTGGCGTGCTCGGCAACATCATCCAGCTCGTCCTCAACGCCAACAACATCAAGACCACGGACCGCATCCAACTCGGCGGCACGCCGGTAGTGCGCAAGGCGATCATCGCCGGCGAGATCGACATCTATCCCGAATACACCGGTAATGCGGCCTTCTTCTTCGAGAAGGCCGATGACCCCGTTTGGAAGGATGCGGCCAAGGCCTATGAGACGGCCAAGAAGCTCGACTACGACGCCAACAAGATCGTCTGGCTGTCGCCGGCGCCGGCCAACAACACCTGGGCGATCGCCCTGCGCAAGGAAGTCGCCGAAACCAACAAGCTCGCCACGCTGTCCGATTTCGGCAAATATGTCGCCGGCGGCGGCAAGATTGTGCTGGCGGCCTCGGCCGAGTTCGTCAATTCGGCCGCAGCCCTGCCGGCCTTCCAGACCACTTATGGCTTCACGCTGAAGCCGGACCAGCTGATCACCCTTTCGGGTGGCGATACGGCAGCGACCATCGCCGCGGCCGCCAACCAGACCAGCGGCGCCAACGCCGCCATGGTCTACGGCACCGATGGCGGCATCGCGCCATCGGGCCTCGTCGTGTTGACCGACGACAAGGGCGTGCAGCCGGTCTACCAGCCGGCGCCGATCATCCGCGAATCCGTGCTGAAGGAGCACCCGGAGATCGAGACGCTGCTGAAGCCGGTCTTCGCCAAGCTCGACCTCGTCACGCTGCAGGAGCTCAATGGGCGCGTGCAGGTCGGCGGCGAGCCGGCCAAGGGCGTCGCCGAGGACTTTTTGAAGAAGAACGGGTTTTTGAAATAGCTACGCGTCGATAAGTGACACCGGTGCGAGGCGCCCCCCTCTGGCCTGCCGGCCATCTCCCCCTCAAGGGGGGAGATTGGCAGTTTGTGCGCCTCGCTTCTTTTTACAGCGCCGAAGATTGGCGAAGGCCGTCACGACATCCGATCTCCCCCCTTGAGGGGGAGATGTCTGGCAGGACAGAGGGGGGCGCCTCGCGCAAACGCGCCTTATGACCCTGCGTTTCGACAAGCTCGGCGTAGTCATCGCCGTGATTGCTGCCTATGCGGCTTTCGCGGCGCCGTTCGCCACGTTGCGGGCCAACCGCATCGTCCCCGGCCAGGCGCGTTCGATCCTCGAAGCGCTGCCGGCAATGATAGGACCGTTCCTGCTTGCCATCATTGTCGTTGCAGTGCTCGTCGCGCTGTTCAAGACGCCGCTCATCTTGCGCCTTGCAGCCAGCGCGATCGCGCTTGTCGCGCTTGCGCTGCTCATCGGTGTCGCCGGCACGTTCCTCACTCCGGCCGGCAATAGCTTTGCCCGGGTCTCGCCAGCCTCCGGCTTCTGGATTCTCATCTTCGCCTTCACGCTTTTGCTCGCCGACGTATTGACCCGGCTCAACCTGTCGCCTTGGGCGCGCGTCGGCGTGCTTGTCGTTGCGGCGCTGGCCATCGGCTTGCTGCTGATTTCGGGACGCTGGGACAGCCTCTCGATCCTCAAGGAGTATTTCAACCGCGCCGACAGTTTTTGGGCCGAAGGCTCCAAACACGTGACCCTGGCGCTCGGCTCGCTGCTTGCCGCCGTGATCGTCGGCTTGCCGCTCGGCATCCTGTGCCACCGCGTCGAGAGCCTGCGGGCCGGCGTCCTCAACGTCTTGAACATCATCCAGACCATTCCTTCGATCGCGCTGTTCGGCCTGCTGATCGCGCCGCTCGGCTGGGTCGCAACCCATGTGCCGGGAGCCGCCGCGCTCGGCATCAGGGGCATCGGCACGGCACCCGCCTTCGTCGCTCTGTTCCTCTATTCGCTGCTGCCGGTGGTGGCCAACACCGTGGTCGGCCTTGCCGGCGTGCCGCGTGCCGCCAACGATGCGGCGCGGGGAATGGGCATGACCGACCGCGAGCGCCTGTTCGGTGTCGAGTTTCCGCTGGCCTTTCCGGTGATCCTCACCGGCATCCGCATCGTCCTGGTGCAGAACATCGGCCTTGCGACCATCGCCGCGCTGATCGGCGGTGGTGGTTTTGGCGTGTTCGTGTTCCAGGGCGTCGGCCAGACGGCGATGGACCTGGTGCTGCTCGGCGCCGTGCCGACCGTGGCGCTGGCTTTCGCCGCCGCCATCATCCTCGACGCGGTGATCGAAATGACCGCCACCAAGCGCAGGGTTGAAACGGCATGATCGAGATCGAAGGTATCACCAAGCGCTATGACGCGACGACAGTCGTCGACAACGTTTCGATGATCATCGAGCCGCGGACCATCGCCGTCATTGTCGGCACCTCGGGCTCCGGCAAGACGACGCTGCTGCGCATGATCAACCGGCTGGTCGAACCGACATCAGGCACCGTCAAGCTCGACGGCGCCGACAATCGATCGGTGCCCGGTTACGAACTGCGCCGCAGCATCGGCTACGCCATCCAGGGCCACGGCCTGTTTCCGCATCGCACCGTGGCGCAGAACATCGCCACCGTGCCGGTGCTGCTTGGCTGGGACAAGGGTCGCATCAAGGCCCGCGTCGATGAACTGATGACGCTCTACCAGCTCGATCCCCTGGAATTCGGGCCGCGCTACCCGCACGAACTCTCCGGCGGCCAGCAGCAGCGCGTCGGCGTGGCCCGCGCGCTTGCCGCCGAACCCAACGTGCTTTTGATGGATGAGCCGTTCGGCGCGCTCGACCCGATCATCCGCACCAAGGCGCAGGAGGATTTGCTGGCGATCCAGAAGCGCTTCGGCACCACCATCATCCTCGTCACCCATGACATGGAGGAGGCCGTGCACATGGGCGACAGGATCGCGGTGATGGATGCCGGCAAGCTCGTCCAATATGCAAGGCCGGCGGAGGTCCTGGCGAAGCCGGCCAACGCCTTTGTCGAGACGTTGGTCGGCGCCAGCGAAAGGCCATTCAGGCTGTTGTCGCTCGGTCGGGTGCGTGACGCCGTGGAGCAGGGCGGAGCCGAAGGCGAAGCGATCCCCGGCGACGCCAGCCAGCGTGACGCGCTTGCGGAACTTCTCTGGTCCGGCAGGCCGGCGCTGCCGGTGAAGGGCGCCGACGGCAAGCCGATCGGTCGTGTCACCGTGGATGGCCTGGTCAGGCGGGCGGCGAGGCCGGCATGAAAGCCTGGCTGCCTCTGTTGCTCAGGCTTGCGCTGGTGGTGTTGCTTGTTGCCTTCATCACCAGCCCGGGTTGGTTCGAGCCGTTGCTGAAGCCGCTGACCGAAAACAACGCTCCCGCGATCTACAACCAAGGCAGCCTGCTGACGCTGACGCTGCTGCATCTGCGCACCGTGTTGGTCGCGACCGTCGCGGCCACCATCGTCGCGGTGGCGCTCGCCATCCTCGTCACCCGGCCGGCCGGCGCTGAATTCCTGCCGCTGTCGCGCAGCCTGGTCAATATCGGCCAGACGTTTCCGCCGGTGGCGGTGCTGGCGCTCGCCGTGCCGGCGGTCGGCTTCGGCGAGAAGCCGACGCTGATCGCACTGTTTCTCTACGGCCTGCTGCCGATCTTCGAGAACGCGCTCACCGGACTGACGACGCTGCCGGCCAATGTCGTCGAGGCGGCGCGCGGCGCCGGCATGACCGGCTGGCAAAGGCTCACCAAGGTCGAACTGCCGCTTAGCGCGCCGATCATCCTTGGCGGCATCAGGCTGTCGGTGGTGATCAGCCTGGCCACCGCCACCATCGGCTCCACGGTGGCCGCCAGGACGCTCGGCGAGGTGATCATCGCTGGGCTGCTGTCGAACAATCTGGCCTTCATTTTGCAGGGCGGTTTGATCGTCGCGGCACTTGCCGTGCTGATCTATGACGGACTATCCGCGGTCGAGCGCTACGCGGCGCGCCGGATGGGGCGTGAGGCGGAATAGCTGTCAACGCGCGTTGGCAGGGCAAAGTGGTCGAGAATTGCCGCCAGGGGGGCGCCGACTTCTCAAGGCTCTTGCCATTGTCTTGAAAATCGCAACGCTTGTTCAACCAAGGTGAGTGCAAGGCGCAGGCTCAACGGCACCAGGTGAGGCAGGAAGATGGATTGGCTATCAGGCCTCGGTCGCAGGCTTTGGCGCTCCGGTGAGGCAAGGCCGGCGCGGCCAGTCGGCTTCCCGATTGCGATCTTGTCGTTCGACAGGCCGGGCTATCTGCGCCAGGTGCTCTACAGCCTTCGCCCGCAGATCGCAGAGCGGGACAGGGTGGTGCTGTTTCAGGATGGCGGCTGGAACCGCTGGAGCGGCCGCCAGAAGGGCAATGCCGAACTGATTGCTCAGTGCGTTGCCGCCTTTCGCCGGATCATCCCGTGGGGGGAGGTAGTCGAGGCGCCGGAAAACCTCGGCATCGCGCTGAATTATGAGCGCGCCGAGCGTTACCTGTTCGAGGATTCGCGGGCGGAGAAGGCGCTGTTTCTCGAGGATGATCTGCTGCTTTCGCCCAACTATCTCGGCGTTGTCGGGCAACTCCTCGATCTCGCCGAGCAAGACCAGCGCATCGCCTATGTCGCGGCCTATGGCGATCTCTGGGCCGGCCGGCGCAGCCAGCGGCGCCGAGCACACGACCTCATCCCGATGCACGAGAACTGGGGCGCCGCGCTCACCCGATCCGCCTGGCTGGCCGAGCGGCCTTTTCGCAAGCAATATCTCGAACTGGTCGGCGATTGCGACTATTCCAGGCGCGATCACGAAGCGATCAAGGCTTTCTATTCCGGACGCGGCTGGAAGAATGAGATCACCAGTCAAGATGCCGCCCGCTGGATAGCGTGCGCCGAACGTGGCGCGGTGCGGGTTACCACCTTCGCCTGTCACGCCCGCTACATCGGCATGCACGGCGAACACTCCACTCCCAAGCTGTTCAAGGCGTCGAAGTTTGACAAGACGGTGGTGTTCAGGGGCACTCCGCCTGATTTGACCGCGCCGACGGACGATGAGGTGGCGTTGTGGCTGGGTACCGAGCGCCAGCGCTTTCAGGGCGGCGGCAAGCCGTTCTATGTCGGGCACGGGTTGTGATCCGAATTTAATCGGTTTGCACGAAGCAATGCGGCGAAAGCCGGGCAAAAACCGAACAATATCTTGACGTTCGCAGCCCTGTTTCGCATACACCGATGCGAAGAGGGGGATTCCATGCACGGGATTCCGTCTTTGTCTCAACGGCCCAGGGAGGGGTTCTTTTGGGCCAACAATCGAGGAAAACCCGGCAATGACCATAATTTCCGCCGTCATCGCCTGCGGCTTGCTTTCTGTCCTTTACGCCATATGGGCGACACGTTCGGTCCTTGCGGCCGACCAGGGCAACGCACGCATGCAGGAAATCTCCGCCGCCATTCGCGAAGGCGCGCAGGCCTATCTGGCGCGCCAGTACAGCACCATCGCCATCGTCGGCGTGGTCGTGCTCCTGCTCGCCTGGTGGCTGCTGTCGATCACCGCCGCCGTCGGCTTCCTGATCGGTGCCGTTCTGTCGGGCGCCGCCGGCTTCATCGGCATGCATGTTTCGGTGCGAGCCAATGTGCGCACCGCACAAGCGGCTTCCAACAGCCTCGCCGCCGGCCTCGACATCGCCTTCAAGTCGGGCGCCATCACTGGCATGCTGGTTGCCGGCCTGGCCCTGCTTGGCGTTTCGATCTACTACCTCATCCTCACTCATTTCCTCGGTCTCCAGCCTAACGACCGCATCGTCATCGACTCGCTGGTCTCGCTCGGCTTCGGTGCTTCGCTGATCTCGATCTTCGCCCGCCTCGGCGGCGGCATTTTCACCAAGGGGGCCGATGTCGGCGGCGATCTGGTCGGCAAGGTCGAAGCCGGTATTCCGGAGGATGATCCACGCAACCCGGCCACCATCGCCGACAATGTCGGCGACAATGTCGGCGACTGCGCCGGCATGGCCGCCGACCTGTTCGAAACCTATGCGGTGACGGTCGTCGCCACCATGGTACTCGCCGCCATCTTCTTCGGCGGCACCGGTGTCCTCGGTGCGGCGATGCTGTATCCGCTCGCCATCTGCGGCGCTTGCATCTTGACCTCGATCGTCGGCACCTTCTTCGTCAAGCTCGGCTCCAACGGCTCGATCATGGGCGCGCTCTACAAGGGCCTGATCGTGACCGGCTTGCTGTCGGTCGTTGGCCTCGGTGTCGCCACTTCGGCCACGCTCGGCTGGGGCGAGGTCGGCACCGTCGCCGGCATCACCATCACCGGCAAGAACCTGTTCATCTGCGGCCTTATCGGCCTTGTGGTGACCGGTCTCATCGTCGTCATCACCGAATACTATACCGGCACCAACAAGCGCCCCGTCAACTCGATCGCCCAGGCATCGGTGACCGGCCACGGCACCAACGTCATCCAAGGCCTCGCCGTCTCGCTGGAATCGACGGCGCTTCCGGCAATCGTCATCGTCGGCGGCATCATCGCCACCTACCAGCTCGGCGGCTTGTTCGGCACGGCGATCGCCGTCACCACCATGCTCGGCCTAGCCGGCATGATCGTGGCGCTCGACGCCTTCGGCCCGGTCACCGACAATGCCGGGGGCATAGCCGAGATGGCGGGCCTGCCCAAGGAAGTGCGTCACTCCACCGACGCGCTCGACGCGGTCGGCAACACCACCAAGGCGGTGACCAAGGGTTACGCCATCGGTTCGGCCGGCCTCGGCGCGCTGGTGCTGTTCGCGGCCTATTCGAACGACCTGAAGTTCTTTGCCGCCAATGGCGACAAATATCCCTACTTCCAGGGCATGGGCGAAATCTCGTTCGATCTCTCCAACCCTTACGTCGTCGCCGGCCTGATCTTCGGCGGCCTCATACCCTACCTGTTCGGCGGCATCGCCATGACGGCCGTCGGCCGCGCGGCGGGCGCCATCGTCGAGGAAGTGCGTAAGCAGTTCCGCGAGGATCCGGGCATCATGGCCGGCACCTCGAAGCCGAACTATGCGCGTGCCGTCGACCTCCTGACCAGGGCGGCAATCCGGGAGATGATCATCCCGTCGCTGCTGCCGGTGCTGGCGCCGCTCGTCGTCTATTTCGGCGTGCTGCTGATCTCGGGGTCGAAGGCGTCCGCCTTTGCCGCGCTTGGCGCCTCGCTCCTCGGCGTCATCGTCAATGGCCTGTTCGTCGCGATTTCGATGACCTCGGGCGGTGGCGCCTGGGACAACGCCAAGAAGTCGTTCGAGGACGGTTTCACCGACAAGGACGGCGCCAAGCACCTGAAGGGTTCCGAGGCGCACAAGGCTTCGGTGACCGGCGATACGGTCGGCGATCCCTACAAGGACACCGCCGGCCCGGCAGTCAACCCGGCGATCAAGATCACCAACATCGTGGCCTTGCTGCTGCTGGCCGTGCTCGCGCACGGCTGAGACCAGCACTTAAAATCAAAAACCCGCGAGGAGCGATCCTCGCGGGTTTTCGGTCGCCTGAGACATTTCTGTTCCCCAAGTCGGGGAAGCAGGATCTAGGGAAGCAGGAATCCTGGCGATTACGGGGTGCCGCCGCCGGGAATGCCGGGCGCCAGCTTGCTGGCACCGTTGATGATCTGGCTGAGGAAGTTCTGGTCCTTGCCGCCGGTCGGTGTGGTGCGCGAAATGAAGTCGAAAATCTTGCCGTCCTTCAATCCGTAATTGGCGATCTGGGTGACGCGGCTGTCCGGGCCGAAATAGACCGCCAGCACCTTCTGGTCGACCAGCCTCGGCTTGTCGAAGGCGACGTAGCGCTTGCGCGTCTGCGAGATATAGTAAAACGCCTCGTTGTCGAAAGTCGCCGTGGTCGACGGCGTGCCGAGCGCCAGAAGCACCTGCTCTCGGCTGGAACCGACCGGCACCGAATCGATCGCCTGCTGATCGAGGACATAGCCTTGCGTGAACGTCTCGCTCGGATTGAGGTCGCCGATCATCTTATTGGTGTGGCAGGCAGACAGCGCCGCCACGATAGCCAGCAAAGAGATCGCACCGGCAGGCCTCGAAATGAAAGTCGACTTGAAATTCAGCGCGCGCAACAACAATTCTCCATTCCATCGCCGCAACTTGCGCTGGGCCGCAAAACCGGTAAACCAGCTTGCTTGCCGATGCAACAAGGCCAATTCAACAAACGGTCCCCGGAGACCATCCCCATGTTCCAGCGCCTTTTTGGCCGCGAACGCCACGCCAACCGCGCCATCACCGAGGCGCTTTACGCACAAATCGTGGCGGCGGCGCGGCAGACTGTTTTTTATTCCCACTGGAATGTGCCGGACACGCCACTTGGCCGTTTCGAGATGCTTTCGCTGCACATGTTCCTGGTCCAGCACCGCATGCGCGGCGAGGACGGTGTAGCGCAGGAGATCGCGCAGGTGCTGATCGACGAGTTCTTCCTCGACGTCGATCATTCCTTGCGGGAACTGGGCATTGGCGATGTCGGCGTGCCAAAACGCATGAAGAAACTGGCGAAGATGTTCTATGGCCGCACCGCCGCCTATGATGATGCGCTGGAACGAGACGATCATGACGGTCTGACTGCGGCACTTGCCCGTAACGTCCGTCCCGACGCCGACGCCTGGCCGGAAGCGTCGCGTTTGGCCAGGTATGTCGCCGGCGCCAGCCGGCAACTGAGCGCGCAGCCGACCGAATCGATCGTTGCCGGCACTGTGGCATTTCCAGAAGCCAACGGAGGCTGATCGATGAAACACGCCGATATGCAAAGTCCGGTATCCTTTTTCGCCAATGTCGCCCGGCTGCCGCAGAAGGGGCTGCCCGTGGTGATCGAGGCTGACGCTGCCCAGCGCGCGGCACTCGCCGAGGCGCACGGGCTGCTGTCGGTCGAAGCCTATCGCGCCGAACTGCTCGTAGCGTCGTGGAAGCGCAATGGCGTCAAGGTCAGCGGCCGTGTCGAGGCGGACATAACCCAGGCCTGCATCGTCACGCTCGACCCCGTCCAGGCGCATATCGATGAGCCGGTCGAGGCACTGCTCTTGCCCGAGGATTCCAAGCTCGGGCGGCAGGGATTCGAAGGCGGCGGCGAGATCCTGCTCGACGCGGACGGGCCCGACAGTCCCGAGACATTTTCGGGCGACATCATCGATGTCGGGGCGCTTGCCGAACAGTTCTTCGGATTGGCGATCGACCCCTATCCACGCAAGCCAGGCGCGTCGCTTGGTGCCGGTGACGACACCGGATCGGCCGAGAATGAATTTCAGCAAAAACTGCGATCCTTGCTGGGAAAATCCTGAAAACCTCGCCCGCGACGGAAAAGTCGGTTGTGCGACAGCCTAAAACCGCTATTTTCGCCGAACCTTTGCGATCGCTAAAACGACTTGCCGCCTAACCGTGAGATGAATACCGCGTGATCAGGATTTCCATCGATGCTATGGGCGGCGATCACGGACCAACCGTGGTCATTCCAGCGCTCATGACGGTCGCGACCCGCCGTCCCGACATCCGCTTCGTCGTCTACGGACGTGAGGAACTGGTGCGCCCGGAACTGGCCAAGTTTCCCAAATTGGCCGAGGTCAGCGAGTTCTTCCACTGCGAGATCGCGGTCAGGATGGACGACAAACCGAGCCAGGCGCTGCGCCATGGCCGCTGGAAGTCGTCGATGTGGAAGGCGGTCGAGGCGGTCAAGTCGGGCGCCGCGGATGCATGCATCTCCGCAGGCAACACCGGCGCGCTGATGGCGATGTCGAAATTCTGCCTGCGCACCATGGCCACGATCGAACGTCCGGCGATTGCGGCATTGTGGCCGACATTGCGTGGCGAGAGTGTGGTTCTGGACGTGGGCGCCACCATTGGCGCCGACGCGCACCAGCTCATCGATTTTGCCATTCTCGGCACCGGCATGGCGCGTTCCGTATTCGGCGTCGCCCGGCCCACGGTCGGCCTGCTCAATGTCGGCGTGGAAGAGATCAAGGGCCAGGAAGAGGTCAAGGAAGCGGGACGCATGTTGCGCGAGGCCAACATGGCCTCGATGAACTACCATGGCTTTGTCGAAGGCGACGACATCGGCAAGGGCACGGTCGACGTCGTGGTGACGGAAGGCTTCGCCGGCAACATCGCGCTGAAGACGGCGGAAGGCACCGCGCGTCAGATAGCTGGCTATCTGCGCGCCGCGATGAGCCGCACCCTGATGGCCAAGATCGGCTATGTCTTCGCCAAGGGCGCCTTCGACCGCCTGCGCGAAAAGATGGATGTCGGCCGCTCCAACGGCGGCGTGTTCCTGGGGCTGAACGGCATCGTCGTCAAAAGCCACGGCGGCGCCGATTCGGACGGTTTCGCCGCGGCGATCGAACTCGGCTACGATATGGTGCGCAACAATCTGCTCGACCGCATCGAGGCCGACCTCGATCTGTTTCATGCGCGCAACCCGCATGCCCTGACAGCTAGGAAATCCGACGTCGTTACCGACGCAAAGGAATAGGAAAGAATTTTGATCAGATCAGTTGTGCGCGGCACGGGCGCCGCGCTGCCCCGCCGCATCATGAAGAATGCCGATTTTGAAGGCATGGTCGAGACCTCCGACGAGTGGATCGCCCAGCGCACCGGAATCCGCCAGCGCCATATCGCGGCCGATGACGAGACGACGGCCTCCCTGGGCGAGGCCGCGGCGCGCGCCGCGCTTGCCGATGCCGGATTGACCCCAGACGATATCGATCTGATCGTGCTGGCGACCTCGACGCCCAACAACACGTTCCCCGCCACGGCCGTCGAGATCCAGAACCGGCTCGGCATGCAGCACGGTTTTGCCTTCGACTTGCAGGCGGTATGCTCAGGCTTCGTCTATGCGGTGACGACAGCCGACCTCTATATCCGCGGTGGCCTGGCAAAGCGGGTGCTGGTGATCGGCTCGGAGACCTTTTCGCGCATCCTCGACTGGAGTGATCGCTCGACCTGCGTGCTGTTTGGCGACGGCGCCGGCGCGGTCGTTCTGGAAGCGGGCGAGGGGGCCGGCACGATCGCCGACCGAGGCGTCCTGGGGGCCAGCCTGCGTTCCGACGGCGCGCACAGGGAGAAGCTTTTCGTCGACGGCGGGCCGTCGACGACGGGAACGGTCGGCCATCTGCGCATGGAAGGCCGCGAGGTCTTCAAGCACGCGGTCGGCATGATCACCGATGTCATCGAGACGACCTTCTCGGCCGCTGGCATTACCGCCGACGATCTTGACTGGTTCGTGCCACACCAGGCCAATAAACGGATTATTGACGCTTCAGCAAAAAAGCTCGGGATAGCGGAGCAAAAGGTGGTGGTCACCGTCGATTTGCACGGTAACACCTCGGCTGCTTCCGTACCGCTGGCGCTGTCGGTGGCCGTCGCCGATGGCCGCATCAAGAAGGGTGACCTGGTGCTCCTGGAGGCGATGGGCGGCGGCTTCACCTGGGGCGCGGTTCTTGTTCGCTGGTAAGTGGAGAACGGTCCGGTTTCGGTCCTTGACCTTGCCGGATCAATTACTTAGGCTCTGCTGTTGTTGTGCCGATTTTGTGTTTGAACTGATGGGACGGTCGCATGGGGGGAAAAACACTTACGCGCGCCGACCTGGCCGAGGCCGTCTACCGGAAGGTCGGTCTGTCGCGCACTGAATCCGCCGAACTCGTCGAGGCGGTACTGGACGAAATCTGTGAAGCGATCGTGCGCGGCGAGACGGTGAAGCTGTCGTCCTTCGCGACGTTTCATGTCCGCTCCAAGAATGAGCGGATCGGGCGCAATCCCAAGACCGGCGAGGAAGTGCCGATCCTGCCGCGTCGGGTGATGACCTTCAAATCGTCCAACGTGTTGAAGAGCCGAATCTTGCGTTCTCACCAGAACAGCAAGGCCAAGGGCGGCAAATAGTCCTCATTGCACGGTTGAAAACCGGTGCCGCGATGACGGCGGGCTTGAATATTGCTTCACAAACCGCTGAAATAAGATCCGATTCGGCGGTATGGCCGGATTGGTGTTCTGGCGTATGATCGATTCCGCGCTGGCGGAACAAGCTCTTCTCTTCGTTGAGCCTGATCTCGTCTGAAGACCGTTCCTGGCCACGCTCCAGCGTGAGGATTTCGCCCATGGACAAGAGCCCTGACGCCTTCCGCACCATCAGCGAGGTCGCGGAAGACCTCGACCTGCCACAGCATGTGCTGCGTTTCTGGGAGACGCGCTTCAATCAGATCAAGCCGATGAAGCGCGGCGGCGGCCGTCGCTACTACCGGCCGCAGGATGTCGAACTGATCAAGGGCATCCGCCATATGCTCTATGACCAGGGCTACACCATCAAGGGCGTGCAGAAGCTGCTGCGCGAAAACGGCAATCATTTCCTGGTCGCCATCGGCAATGGCGACATGGCCGCCGTCGAGGCGATTTCGCAGCGCAAGCAGGCCGATCAGGTGCCGCTGACGCCGGCAGCCCAGCCGCGCGGGGGAGATGACGAACTGGTTGGCCAGCCAAGGGTCAAGCCCAGCCGCCGCTTTTTCGGCCTGGGCAAGAGCGACGAGGAAGGTCCGGTTGCGCCGGATGCGTCGAAACTCTCGCGTGACAATCGCGCGCTGCTGCAGGAGGCGTTGTTCGACCTCCTGGAATGCAAGCGCCTGCTTGACCAGGTGCGCTGACCGCGAGTGGCTTCGACGTCCCGAAAACCGGAACCGGCGGTCGGGTGAGGCGTTACGTTTCCTTCTGCGAAGCAAGGAAACGGATGATGGTATCATATTCGACCCTTTCGGACATCGACCTGGAAAAGCAGGTCGCGGCTCTCTCGAGGGAACTCGCGGCGTTGCGCAAGGCAGTGTCAAAGCGAGGTGGCGCTTATTATGAAGACGGCCGTGATGCCGCTCTTGATGCGTATTCGGATCTTGCGGAGCGCCTGCGCGATGCCATGCCGGCAATCCGCAAACAGGGCAGGGTGATCGAGAAATCGGCACGCGACCATCCGGCCGCGGCCGCCGCGGTCGGCCTTGTCGTGCTCGGCCTAGTCGCCAGCCTGCTGCTCGGCCGGCGCTGACTGCTACTCCAGGACAAATCTAGAGAGAAATGGCGGCTCGCTTTTCCAGGCCGGCCGCCATTCCCATTCATATCAGCGATTTGTCGTGCCGCGTCGGCATCTGGCACGAAGCGCGTCGGCATAGAGGCGCACGACACCGGCGTGCGGCCGGCGCAGGAAGGCGGATTGATCGAGCCGCCACAGCCGCTCGATTTCCGCGGCGATCGTCGGGTTTGTCCATGTGCCATATCCGGCGGCCGAGTAGACGGTGATCTCGCCGGCATGGAGACGCTCGTCGGTGACCAGGAAATCGATCCTGACATAATCGAGGTCGCCGGCTATGGCGGGCGCGATCGAGATCGCCTGGCGGACATGGGCGATGAGCCGCGCATTGACAGGCAAGACCTGATCCTCGCCGGGATAGTCCGGATCGCGGCCGGGCAACGGATTGGCTTCCCGGTCGAACAGCAGCGAACGCTTGGCGTGCTTGTCCTCCACCCAGACATGGCATATCACCCCGCTGCAGACATGGACCTTGATGTCAGTGGCGATCGTCCCGCTGCTGAGCGCCAGCCGCTCCTCCACGAAAACAGTCGGTACGACAGGCCAATAGGCCCATTCGCCATTGCGCCGGCCGTAACGCTTTTTGAGCCAGCGGCTCGCCTTGCGCACGATGGCAGTGCGATCTGGTTCTCCGTCGGAGACGAATATGTTCATTGCGCAGCCATGGTTTGCCTTGACCATGACGTCTCCAACGAGCAGGCCCGGTGGGATGTCCGTGGCGTCGCGCCCGGACCAAAGCGTCTTTGGCATTGCGATCTCGGGACAGGCGTCCCGGATATGGACCTTGGCCGCGAGCTTGTCGGTCAGCGTCACGAACAGCGGGTTGCGATCGAGGATTTTTCGCCAGAGCAACAGCTCATGGTAGCGGCTGGGTACGGCGGTATTGGGCAGATAGCCCAGTTTCATGACAAATCGTACGACGAGGACAGGGTGGCGCAGCGTCAGCCACAATCGCGCGACCGACAGGACAACGCGGTCTGTCCGGGAAAGATAGGCCTTGGCCGTCATCGGGGATACCTGGCCTGTTGGCGAAGCCTGATCCGGCGCAGCATGCCGCTCGGAAATATCCTTGCCGTATCGCGATTTGGCGTCGCGTGAAAGATTTCGTCTGTCGTCGCGGTATCGGCAATTGGCGCCAGAAATCCCGCCCGCGCTGTCATTCGGCGAAAATCGATAGGTCCCATTCATGTCGGCTTGGCATTGTACGACCAAGAGAAGACCAGCCCTGAACAATGAGCCAAGGCGGTCTTCTCGTTGGCAGTCTGGTACGCTCAGTATGCCTTCTTCACAACCTTCTTCATGTGATGGTGATGATGGCGATGGTGGTAGCGGTGATGGTAGCGATGATGGTGGTGGCGATGATGATGCTTTGCCATCATGGCCGCATCCGCGCTCGTCGCACCGATGACCGGCGCCGTGAAAACGAGGGCAACTGCAAGCCCGATGGCCGAGAGGAGGGACTTCTTCATGGATCGTTTCCTTTCTTCGCAGGCAGGTATCAATCGGGCCGATATCCCGACCGCCGCGAATGGAATTACGCTCCTGAATTTTTTCGTCAGTATTTCTCGATTGTAGAATCTTGTTTCTGAACTGTTTCGGAGGAAACCGGCTTCCTGCTCCGTTATCGCCAGGGTCGAAAGCCGGCTGTTTGGCTTACATCGGCGGGATCACGCCATTGTTGCCCACAACGACGCGGCTGGCGCTGAGCGTGCCGTCAGCCTCGCGATGCGCGGGAACGAAGACCGTCGCGCTTGGCTTGAGATCGGTCGGCGCGGCCGGCGCGAAGGTGACGACGGGCGTGCCGTCGGGTATGGAGATCTTCTTCGTCTGCCCATTGTCATAGGTCAGCGTCACGGCCCGCCCGTTTATGTCGGTGACGTCGGCGACGGTGCCGTTGGTCATGCGGCTGTTCGGCTCCAGGTCCCAGGGGCGGTCCCCCTCGCCAGTGCCTTTCAGGGCTGCGGGAAAGATCACCACTTCCAGAGCGCCGCTGCCGCCGTCGGCCTTGGAGACAGAGGCGATGCCGAGGAAATCGCCCTGCTTGATGTCCTTTACCGACGCGTTGGCAACGCCTGAAATCTTCCAGCCGTCTTTCAGTTTGACCGCGGCGGCATCGCCCTGACGGGTTTTCACGGCGAGCAGCGAGGGCTCGAAACTGACCACCGTGCCGCGCACGCGCACTGCGTCAGCTGCCTGCGCGCTGGCCACGCCGACGCCGGAAAGCATGGAAATCGTGCCGAGCACGAAGAGGGATGTCTTGAGGTTCATGGGGGTATCCTTTTGGGAAAGGCTGGCGGAAAGCGATGGTTTCACGCCAGCGACGTCGAGATAACGAACGGGTGGGGCGAAACTGCTGGGCAAAAAGCCGGTCGGGCGTTCAAAACAACTTGATCGGGGCAGGGCGTGGCAGCGCTTGGCAAATCGCTGGCGAGAGGGCATCTTCCTGCTCGTCTCAGGCAACATCCATTTTGATCAAATGCTTTCAGTCAACGGAGTTGCCAATGCCCAACAATGCAAAAAACCACGCCCTTTCCGAACCATTAGCCAACGAGATCGGGCCAGATTACAACACCCTCAGGGCAATGCGGGAAACGCGCGGATACAGCCTCGAAGCGCTTTCCCTGACCTGCGGCCTCTCGGTCGACGAGATCGAGGACATCGAAAGCGGCCGGGCGGCCGACCCGGCGAAGCTGCGTCGTATCGCGTCCGCGCTTCGTTTGCCCCAGGACGCTCCCATTGCTTCCGCCGCACCGACACTGGCCGCACAAGGCCGGCCTCAGGCATAGATCGGCGACAGGCATGCCCAAGAAACCCGCCAAGGCCCGCTTGGCGGGTTTCTTGTTGACGCGATGGCATTCTCCGGCAAGCCGGGCTTGCCGATTTGCAGATCGCACGTGTTCATACGTGCGGCCCCCAAATCCGCGCCGATCGCATCTGCCATGCATCGGGCCTGAACCGTGAGTTTTTCGATATGAGCCTGGACTCCGTTGGTGCCTTCTTCACGGCTCACGCGCCTGATATCGAGGTCATTGTCACGCAATCGAGTTCGGCGACGGTGACGCTGGCGGCGGAAGCGCATGGCGTCCTGCCGGCGCAGATCGCCAAGACGATCTGCCTTCGCGTCGGCGAGCGCACCATGCTGGTCGTGACCAGCGGCATCGCCAGGCTGGACAACCGCAAGTTCAAGGACCAGTTCGGCGGCAAGCCGCGTATGCTGGACGCACAAGAGGTTGTCGCTGCCACGAGCCATCCGGTGGGCGGTGTCTGCCCGTTCGGCCTGCCGGCGCCGCTGCCGGTCTATTGCGACGTCTCGCTGCACGAATTCGCCGAGGTCGTACCCGCCGCCGGCGCCACCAACGCCGCGGTGCGGATTGCACCGCAGAGGATGGTCGAACTGGTTGGCGCGGAATGGGTGGATGTGTGCCAGGCCTAGTGCCGGATCCAATCCTGAGTTGAGCCGGGCAGGATGGGCAATTCGAGAATGAGGGGCGGACTTGTGGGGGCAAGTCCCTGCTTTAAAATGGTCGGAGTGGCCGGATTCGAACCTTATCCGGAGTCCGAGTGTCCACTGAGAGTGTAGATTGCTTCGGCACTGAAATCGAATCGCCACCAAAATCTATGTTGATCCCCAGATCGGCGGCAGCCCAATTCAAAGCTTCATTTAGACGTCAACTTACCCAGTCTAGTGTAGTGTCGTTCGATAGCTTAGGTCTGGAAACGACGCCACATCACGCATCGACGATGCCCTGTCGGCGGGGTTGCCTTTGAGGACAGCGAGAAAGAACGCGGTAGCCAGTGCTGTCGCCTCATGGAAGTTGGGCGTCGATGAATTCATGAAAAACGTATGCCCGCCATGATCAAACGTGGCCAACGCTTTATCTGGACTACCAATGCCGTCATACGCCCACAAAGCGTTGAATTTAGGCGAGACAACGGTGTCGTCGGAAGCGAACATTATCAGTGTCGGCAGCTTGACCGCCGCAATGCCTTTGTCGCCAAACGCATGCAGTTCGCCGCCCGGAGCTGCGGCGACGAGAGCCGCCACGCGCTTGTCCCAGATGGGCGGCATTGGCGCCGCAAACGGATCAGAAGCGCCATAGTGCGTTGCGATGGCTTGCTCGTGGCCGACGAATTGGCACGTTTCATAAGCTTTGGAGTCGTCTTTGTTTGCAGCGCACCAAGCATCCAGCGCCTTTAGATCAATTTGTGCGCCCGCCGCCTGGAACGCGGTGGTACCACCTGTCGACAATCCCCAGACGCCGATGCGAGAGGTGTCGATGACCCCGGCGAGCTTTCCACCTGGGGCGCCCAACATATCAGCGTACCCAATCACCCGCACCACATTGGCCGGGCGATTGTAGAGCAGCCAGACCGCCTGTCGATCTTCCCAGGAAACTCCGTAATCCAAGGGTCCGGTATCATAATCGGCAGCAGCGACGACGAAACCATGGGATGCGAGGTGCCGGCCCACCGAACCGAACATGTAGCCGAGGCCTGAAAGCCCATGGATCACGACCACCAGCGGATAGGGACCACTTGTCGCTGCAGGCGCATCAATCGATTCATCTAGAACCGCGTTGGGGGTCTGGCGCGGGACCGGCGGCAGGATACCAGATCATGGCTGCCATTGAACGTTTGCCGGACGTGTCGGAGAACGTAAACTTCTGGAGGCCAACCGCAAACGGTCCGGGCTTGGTATAGTCTTCAGCATTTGAAGGCGTAACAAACGCCACAAGCCACAATGCAAGTCCAGTCAGCAAAAGAGTGAACCGACCCATAATTTCACCTCCCCGCGGGCCAACCATCCTCGGCCCATGACGATCACGTTTCAAAAACACCAGTGCCGCAGCCGTGACGATTACGCCTGCCAGGCCAACCAAGTATCGTTCTCCGACCGCATGCACCGAATGGTCCCCAGGCGGTGGCTGATGTCGTCCAAGGCCATTTTTCGGCGGCGTCGCTGGCAACAGCATCTGCCGCGAGCCGGTGAGCTATCATCCGGTCGCGCGTCATATCGATTCCTCCTCTGTGGCTGTCTTATGGATGGGCTCGGACATTTGTGTAACATATTAGGGAGTGCTAATCTAGGAGATGACGCCAGGCATAAGTCCAGCGGGCCACCTAGCGAGTCCGCGAGTTTGGGTGATTACGACTGCGGTCACTGCAAGGGGGCCCTTCGATGCATACGGTCAGCGCGCGACAACGCGCAGGGCTGGCAAGCGTGGTGGTCACGGTTGCAGCCCTTGAGAGCGGTATTGCCTCAGCACACTGCGCCAGTCGAAGTTGGACGTATCCCCCTGCCTGTTGTCACGGCGATACAGTCACCGGTGAATGCGGAAAGATTCCCGCCAGCACGGTGACGCCGCGACCGGACGGCTATATCATCATCTTGCGTCCGGGCGATCATCAGAAGGTCACTCACCAGAACCGTTATTTCGTTCCTTATGATGTCGTGATTCCTTCGGGAGATGATAACTTCCACATCTGCCTGCATCCCACCGAAGAAGACGAAAACTGTTTCTTCGCGCCAGCCGACACGATGTAGAAAAAGGGAACGCCGAGCCTTTAAGTGCAGCGAGGCGGGTCGACGAGCAGTGTCGCTCGGATTCACTAGGCGATCCGACTCCAACGTGAAGACAACGCTCGGGACTCACCAGGGATCAGCCCGCCTGAGGTCTCCGGAGCCGCCGACGCTGCTTTGTCCCTAGCGCAATCGTGCTCGTCCGCAAGGGACGCTCCGCTCAAACCCTTGCGGACTGCGCGCGCCAGCGCTTGACGGGACGCGCGACGGTGGCTCCGGTGATCAGGCTTGGGTCCCGGACCAACTCGGCGGAAGGCTGGTGTCCAGCGCCGCGATGTCGTGTTCGATATAGAGTGCCAGATCGACGGTTTGGGATAGTCAATCTGCTTCAGGCGTATTGGCTGAGAGTGTTCCTCGCTCGATAGGTCGCGGGTGCGGCCGCAATTTCGGAGGGCGAGATCAAACTGACCCGTCGCCCTTTCCATGGCCCTTCCTAAGACCTTCTATGTACCCGGCAAGCCAGGTATCGATCTATTAATCGCGATAGCTATTCCTATATACACAATGCAAAATAGGAGGCTCCACCACGGATACCCCCATCCTAAGCGGGACATATTGTCCGCTGCAACGCACAACGCAATTATGAAGCCAGCTATTACCACGGCTATCCTATCGAAATTGTGTTAAACACAACGACGAGCGTCGCCCTGTAAATAGTTCTTATGCCATCCATGGACATCTCGAAATTCTTCCATCGTTTTCAAGAGCCCGTCGTTGAGCTGGATGCGAATCTGGTGATGGCTCCCACGAGTTTCAGGGTTCAGACGCTGCCAACATCAGGTTTCCCGCCGCCGGCAGTACATCCGTGCTCGGCGACGGGCGGGCGGGGTACACCCAGAGTTCGGAGCAGTGCCTATTTCGCAGGATCGTCGTTCCAGATATGGCGATAGAGCAGCCAGTTGCCGTCCTGCGCCTTCTTCCAGACCACTATAGACTTGCCGGCACACAGAGCAGGAAGACAGCGACTTCGGCGATCAGGACGGCATGAACGAGGACTGCACGGGCGAGCCGTCGCTTGGCTGGACAATGGCCATGAACCAAGACCACGCCATTACGTGGCCGGGCGGCTGGGGCGCTGGAAGACGGCGAGCAGGACGCCGGCGACATGCCGGAGGACGAGCGCTACGGCGGTCTCTGACTTTCCCTCATTTGCTGGAATGTAGCCCGGCGGCTTCGGCTTCCGGGCCTTTTGTTACCCTTGGTGCTTTTTCGGTGGAAATCTGAAAATCGGACTTTGGGGATAAGTCCTTGATTTTGTTTTGGTCGGAGTGGCCGGATTCGAACCGACGACCCCTTGACCCCCAGTCAAGTGCGCTACCGGGCTGCGCTACACTCCGGACCGGTCGCGATGTATCGTGATAACCCGGCTCGGGTCAACCGATTTCCGCGATAATTGTCTTGCCGCGACCGCGGGCTTGAACGAGGCCCGCAATACCGGCCTCAACTCCCGCTGGTGGCGGTATTCCAGGGCGATGGCTCCCCAGATCAAGCCAAGCAGCAGATACATGTGGCGCCAGTGGTCGATGTCGATGAAGGTGCCGAGCCCGATATTGCCGATGAAGGCGACGTAGGCGCACAGGAGGTAGGGCTGCCAGGGCCGGTCGCGCAGCAGGATGCGGAACCCCGCCGATATCGTCCAGACGATCAGCGTCAGGAACGAGACGAAGCCGAGCCAGCCATAATCCATCAGCATCTTCAGCCAGATATCGTGCGTGTCCTCGCCGTAGATCGTGCCGAAGACCAGCGGCCCGATGCCGAACGGATGCTCCATCGCCATCTGGAAACCGATCGTGTAGCGCGCGAAGCGGCCGAGACGGGCGGTGTCGTAGCTCTGTTCGAGATGGGCGCGGTTGGAGAACATCTCCGCCACTCCAGGCAACTGCAATATGACGATGATGGCGACGGCCAGCAGCGATAGCGCGGCAATGGTCATGATCACCACGCGCAGCCGGAACATGCCGCTGGCGCTCTGCAGGAACAGGCAGCCGGTGAGCAGGACGGCCGAAACCGCGAACATGCCCCAGGCGCCGCGCGAGAAGGAGAAAAAGATGCCGGCGCTGATGACAAGCAGCGGCATAGCCAGCAGCGGCATGCGCGTGACCGGTCCGGTCAGTAGCAGATAGAGCAGGTAGATGCCGGGCAGCACCAGGAACGGCCCGAACACGTTCGGGTCCTGGAAAGCGCCGGCGGCGCGGTCGTATTTGGTGAACATCTCCGCGCTCGGGAAGGCATGGAAATAGCCCGCTATGCCAAGCAGCGACGTCGCTACCGCCGAGACGACATAGGCGTTGAAGATCAGCCGGTAGAGATTCGGCTGCGTGGCGGTGACCGATGCGAAGAACACGGCGCTGAAGGCGAGGAACAGCGACACGGCGAGGTAGAGCGGCGTGTTGGCGAGGTTCGCCATCTGCGTCATGGAGATCATGCCGCCGATATTCATCGTCACAAGCAGCACCAGCAGCGGCATGGCCGCGCGCGAAATCCTCAGGCCGAACAGAGCCCAGATGGCGATCAGCCCGGCCATGTAGATTTCGTAAGGCGCCGGCTCGCTGATGACGAACCCCGACAGAAGAATGCCGAGCACGACCGCGCTCGAGGAGATCAGCGTGATCAGCTTGGCGTTGACCGCCGCGCGCGGCAGATCATGGCTGATCGCGCTCAATAGGCGTTTTCCGTATTGAGCAGGCGGATCGGCGTCAGGAACAGGATCCGCAGATCGAACAGCAGCGACCAGTTCTCGATGTAATAGAGGTCGTATTCGGTCCGCATGCGGATCTTCTCGTTGGTGTCCATTTCGCCGCGCCAACCATTGATCTGTGCCCAGCCGGTAACTCCTGGCTTGACCTTGTGGCGCGCGAAATAGCCATCGACCACCTCATTGTAGAGCAGGTTGTGCGACTGCGCGGCAATGGCGTGCGGGCGCGGACCGATGAGCGAGAGCGAGCCGAGCAGCGAGTTGAAGAACTGCGGCAGTTCGTCGATCGAGGTCTTGCGGATGAAGCGGCCGACACGGGTGACGCGCGGATCGTTCTTGGTCACGGTCTGCTTGGCGGTCGGGTCCGACCTGTCGGTGTACATGGAACGGAACTTGTAGACTTCGATCACCTCGTTGTTGAAGCCATGCCGCTTCTGCTTGAACAGAACCGGCCCCTTGCTGTCGAGCTTGATGGCGATTGCCGTGCCAAGCATCACCGGCAAGAAGACGACGATTCCGACGAGACTGAAGATGATGTCGAAGGCGCGTTTGGCGACCGAGTCCCAGTCGTTGATCGGCTTGTCGAAGATATCGAGCATCGGCACCGAGCCGATGTAGGAATAGGCGCGTGGACGGAACTGCAGCGCATTGGAATGCGCCGACAGCCGGATGTCGACCGGCAGCACCCACAGTTTCTTCAGCAATTGCAGCACGCGCGATTCGGCGGTCAGCGGCAACGACACGATCAGCATGTCGATGCGGGCGATGCGGGCGAATTCGATCAGTTCCGAAATGGTGCCGAGCTTGGGATAGCCGGCGACGAGGGCTGGCGAACGCTTGTCGTTGCGATCATCGAAGATGCCGCAGATGCGGATGTCGTTGTAAGGCTGCTTTTCCACCGAGCGGATGAGCACTTCCGCCGCCTTGCCGCCGCCAACGATGACCGCGCGCCGTTCCATGCTGCCATCGCGCGCCCAGCGCCGGATCAGCTTCGACATCACCAGCCTGAGACCGAAAAGGCAGACGAAGGCAACGACGAACCAGGTGCCGAACAGCAGGCGCGAATAGTCTTGCGACATCTTCATGGTGAACGCCGTCAACGCCATCATGGCGAAGGTCCCGGCCCAGACCAACAGGATGCGCCCAAAATTGGCGATCGGCCGCATCAGGGACACGACCTGGTAGCAATCGGTGACATCGAGCAGAACCACGGCGAGGAACGACGCGGCGGCGATCGTCAGCGGATATTGCCAGGCGAGGTAATTGAAGAATCCGACGTAGTAGAAATAGACGCAGAGCCCCGAGACCAGCAGCACCGCGAATTCGACCATGCGCAGCACGCCGCTGACCATGATCGGCGACATCGTATCGCGCCGGTATTGCGACGCGACCTGCCGGGCAACGTCGTTCATGCCGCCGGGCTTGTCGCCGTCGGCAGGGCCGTCGAATTGACGCACCGCTTCTGATGAAAAGCGGTTCGCGGGGTCGATTTCGTTCATGGAACTGTCCGCAAGCTTTCCCTGGGTGATTAGCAAAAGAGAGCTAAGAAACCCTTGAAACAACCTGTGGCTTTGGAAGAGCCTGAACTACTTTTCGAGCGCGGCGAAGTAGGCCTTCTCGATTTCGGCGGCCATGACGTCGGCGCCGAAGCGCGCCCTGAGCGTGGAGTCATCGGGCATGAGTTTGCGATAGGCGGCAAGGTCGCCCAGCGCCTGGCTCATCTTCTCGGCGAGCTCAGTCGGATCCGGCCGGATCAGGGCAGGGGAGCCCGAACCGAAAATCTCCGGTATGCCGCCGACCGAGGTCGCGATCATTGGCCTTGCCGCGGCAAGTGCCTCCAGCACGGTATAGGGCATGGCTTCGGCGCGCGAGGGAACGACGACGAGCGCCGCCAGCACAAAGGCCTCCCGGGCCGGCATCGGCGGCAGGAAGCGGACATTGCCTTCAAGCCCCAGGCGCTTCACCTGCGCGTGGTAGCGGGGCAGGTCGTCGCCGTCGCCGACCATCACCGCATTCGGCGCGCGCCCGAGCCGGGGAGCGGCGGCGGCCAGGGCATCGATGAAGATGTCGGGGCCCTTGAGGTCCCTCATCATGCCGATATAGAGAAAATCGGCCGCGTCGGCCCTGGCGGTCACCGGCTCGAATTCGGTGGCGCGAAGTCCATTGTAGACCAGCGTGTTCGGGATCGGCGGCTCGCCCACCTTCCTGCGATAGGTCCGCCGCTCGTAGTCGGACACGAACAGCAGGCTATCGGTGAAGCGTGCCATGAGATACTCGAGCGCGAAGAACAGCTTTCCTGTGGCTGTGTTCTCGTCATAGTGGAGAGAGCCGCCATGCGGCGAATAGAGGCGGGCTACGCGAGACCTTGATACCCGCAACAATGAGCCGAACAGACGGGCATAGGCGCCACCCTTGGCGCCGTGCCCGTGCAGCACGTCCGGCCGCAATTCCTTGATGATCCTGTAGGTGCGCCGGGCCGAGGTCAGGTCGCCCGGGCCGACATGGCGCTGCATTGGCGTGCGATGGATGCCGAGCGCCAGCATGTCCCTCATCTGCTCGAACAGACGCTCCTCGAATTCGCCGCCGGTGGTCGAGTCGCAGACGATGCCGACCATGTGGCCGGCGGCGACCTGCGCTTCCGTCAGGTCGCGCACGTGCCGGAAAATTCCTCCGACGGGTGAGCGAAAGCAGTGGACGATCCTGAGCTTGCCCGCCACGAGGTGTCTGTTCAGAACAGGCGTTCGCGGACGTAGACGGTATCTCCCGGCAGCAGCGGATCGGAGGTGACCACGCGGCCGGTTAGCACCTTGCCGTTGATGTCGCGGGTGATGTCGACGCTCTCCTGGTTGGCGCGTGGCGTGAAGCCTCCGGCGATGGCGATGGCCTTCTGCACGGTCAGGCCGGGCACGTAGGAATATTGGCCGGCGGCGCCCACTTCGCCCATGACGAAGATCGGCCGGTAACGATCGATCTCGACCGAGACGTCGGGGTCGCGCAAATAGCCTTGCCGCAGTTTGTCGGCGATCTCCTTCTCCATCTGTTGCGCGGTGTGGCCACGTGCCGGTATGGCGCCGACGAGCGGGAAGGAGATGTAGCCGGACTGGTCGACGCTGTAGCTATTGGTCAGGCCGTCCTGCTCGAACACGGTGACGCGGACACGGTCGCCCGCGCCGAGACGATAGGGCTGGTCGAGGACCTCGTGAAAGGCGGCCGGAGTCGGCCGGTAGCTGGAGCAGCCCGCGAGCATCGACACGGCAAGCAGTGCGCGAAAGAGGGAAGCAGTGCTTTTCATGATCGGACAGGTACCTTCGACTGGCCGCTGCGGCGTCGCAGCAAACATCTGGGATCGCGCCCGTTATCATCCTGTTAGGGTTAATGGCCGGTAAAGGAGCCCCGCCAATAGCGATCAGCAGACAAGGTTTTGCGATTTTATCGATTTTTTGCTGTCACCCGCCAGTAAACCCTAATGGAAGCTTACCGTGATCTTAACGGCTGAGTTACCATAGTTGTTTACGGTGCATCCCGACCCAGTTTCGGAGTAGGGATGCATGTCCGTTCAATCCGCGGCCGCAGACGTCGATGTTGATCTCAGGCAGCTCTTTGCCAGCCTGGGGCGGAACTGGCTGCGGATCCTGGTCTTCGTTCTCGTCGTGACGGGACTTGCCTTCGCGGCCGCGTCGTTCGCGACCCGGTATTACAAGGCCGAGACGCAGGTGGAGATCGCTCCACGTGAATCCGTCTACACCCGTCCGGCCGGCAGCAACAATGACGGCGACAAGCCGATCCTCGACGAGCAGGGCGTTGCTACCCAGGTCCAGATAATTTCGTCCAACGAAATCCTCAAACAGGTGGCGCAGAAACTCGGCCTGTCACGACTGCCTGAGTTCGACGAAACGATCAACATGTCGTCCCTGAGCCGCGGTCTGATCCTGCTTGGATTGAAAAGCGACCCGATGGACGTTCCAACCGACGAGCGCGTGCTGAAGAAGATGCGCGAGAAGCTCAACGTCTACGGCGTTGAAAAGACTCGCATCATTGCCATCGAGTTCTCTTCGGAAGATCCCAAGCTTGCCGCCTCCATCCCCGATGCCATTGCCGCCGCTTACATAGCTGGGCAAGGCGCGGCCAAGAGCGAATCGAACACCGCCGCCGCGGACTTCCTGGCGCCCGAGATCGCCGACCTGTCCAAGCAGGTCAGGGATGCCGAAGCCAAGGTCGCGGCTTACCGCGCCCAGTCGGACCT
Organism: Mesorhizobium sp. B3-2-1; assembly: GCF_006439515.1. Classification (NCBI taxonomy): domain Bacteria; kingdom Pseudomonadati; phylum Pseudomonadota; class Alphaproteobacteria; order Hyphomicrobiales; family Phyllobacteriaceae; genus Mesorhizobium; species Mesorhizobium sp. B3-2-1. Next base: position 217,192 of record NZ_VFTI01000003.1, read on the forward strand.
TCTGATGGGCGGTAACAATTCCACCCTGGCCACCCAGCAATTGGCCGAGTTGTCGACCGAGTTGTCGCGGGTGCGGGCCAACCGCGCCGCTGCCGAAGGCACGGCCGAGAGCGTGCGCAAGGCACTGCAGAATGGCGGATCGCTGGATTCACTGCCGGAAGTGCTGTCTTCCGATCTGATCCAGCGTTTGCGGGAGCGGCAGGTCGAACTGCGTGCCAACATCGCCGATCTGTCGACGACGCTGCTCGACAATCATCCGCGTATTCGCGCCGCCAAATCACAACTGGCCGATCTCGATGCGCAGATTCGCAGCGAAGCCCAGAAGATCATGAAGGGGCTGGCGATGCAGGCCGATGCCGCCAAGGCGCGCGAAAGCCAGCTTGTCGCCGACGTCAACACGCTCAAGGCTGCTTCGGCGCAGGCCGGCGAGCAGCAGGTCGGGCTCGACGCGCTGCAGCGCGATGCCGCCGCCAAGCGCCAGCAGCTCGAACTTTACCTGACCAATTATCGCGAGGCGGCGTCGCGTCAGGATCGCAACTATGTTCCGGTCGACGCTCGCATCGCCTCGCCGGCTTCCGTTCCCTCCGAGCCGTACTTCCCCAAGATCGGGCCGATCGTCGGTGCTGCCGCCGCGGCTTCCCTTCTGCTGGCGGCGGTGTTCACGCTGCTTCGGGAGCTCTTCTCGGGCCGCGCCATGCGCCCGGCCAGCGGAGCGCGGTTTGAACCGATCGACGAGGTGGCGATGCCGCCAGCCGCTTATCAGGAGCCATTCACCCGCTCGGAGCCGGTAGTCGCCAACGAGTTCGCCAATCGCGCCGCCGAGCCGTCATGGCCCGAAGCGGCTGCACCGACGCAGCCGCGGCCTGCCGCCGAGGTCGAGCCTGTCGCCAAAGAGAAGCCTGTCGCCGAACCTGAATCCTTGGCCAAATCTGAACCCGTTGCCGAGCCTGAGCCCATGACTGAGCCGCCGGAGCCCGTCGTGGAGGTTCGGCGGCCGCGTTCCGTGCTCGGCGAGATCGACGTCGAGAAGGCTGCCGAGAAGCTGATCGCCAGCGGGGCCGCGCGTGCCATATTCGTTTCCCCCGAGGGCGACGAGGCGGCGGCGTCGGCGATCCTGGTGGCGCGCGAGGTTTCCGACGCCGGTCTGCGCGTCCTGCTGCTCGACCTCACTGCCTCCGGTGCTGCTTCGCGGCCGATGCTGGACAGCGGGCTTTTCCCCGGCATCACCAATCTGCTGGCGTCGCAGGCGCAGTTCAGCGACGTGATCCATGCCGACCTCTATTCCGACTGCCATGTCATCCCGGTAGGCACCGCCGATCCGGTCCGTGCCATGCGCGCCGCCGATAGGCTGCCGATCATCATGCAGTCGCTGACAACAGCCTATGACCTGGTGGTGGTCGAATGCGGCCCGGCCGACGCACAAGGCATCAGCCGTCTGGGCGGCGAGGCCACCGAGGTATTCTTGTCCATGCTGGAGGCCGACGACGAGGTGACGCAGGCCGCGGTCAAGTTGATCGAGAGCGGCTATCCCGACCTGACGCTGGTGACGCCGCTCGGCCACGAGCCGCCAGGCAACCCGGTGCCGGGGCGGCGTTCAGCAGCCTGAAAGAGCTGCCACTCGAAGGCACGTCAGGCCTATCCCAGTTCCAGGGTCGTCACGCCGAATATTCTGTTGGCGTCGAGCCTCGGCGGCGGGCCTTTGTACATGCGCGTGGTGGTGAAGGTCGATGAGAAGCCTGCCGCCACGAGCGCCGCGATGAAATCCACCTTGCTGGCCGGAACGTCGATGTGAAGGTCGCCACCTTCGCAGGCGCTCGCCAGGTCGTCGAGCAAATCCAGTGCGGTCCGTGTATCGTCGGCGAAGAGCGGGCCGATCTTGAAGCCGCTGCGGCAGGATCGCGCTACCGCGTAACCGGCCGTCCCCCGCGGCGTGATTGCTGCCAGCGCGCGATGCGGCGGCTGCAGCCATCGCTGCAGGAAGGAATGGCGGGACGCGGGAAAGCAGAGTGCGTCATACCTGATGATGTCTGGCACCAATTGCGCGGTCACCGTGCGAGGCCGTTCGGCGCCGATGGTCAAGGTTGCAGGGCGCCCGCTGTAACGAATGGTCTCGTAGAGCGGCCTGAACCCTTTGCTCTCGTAATTGGCCTGTTGCTCTTCGACGCCATCGAGGCCGATGGTGCGCCCGGCCAGCCTTGTCATGCCCGCGGTCCATACCGCCTTGCCATAGCCCTTGCCGCGCATGTCCGGCCGGCAGATGTAGAGGCCGATGAAACCAAAATCGCGCCCATAGGCTGCCGCCGATATCCCGGCAACCATTTCGCTGCCGGCAAAGGCACCGATGAAACCCCTGGGATCCGCTGCCTGAAACATTGCCGCATCGTCAAGGCCGGGGTTCCAACCCTCCGCGGCCGCCCAGTCGACGAGATCGGCCAATTCTGCCAGCGACAGCGTGCGGATGATCGGTTTCATGGTGCTTACTCAGCAGCGACTGCTCCTGGGGAGAACGATTTCAGCATACCACGATAGGGCTTGGCGAGCGGGTTCGCATAAGCACCGCGCTTCGATGTCGAGAGGCCAAGAGCCACCAGGGCCTCGGCTTGCTTCAAAGCGGCTCCGACGCCGTCAACGACAGGCAGACCGAACTCGCTCTGCAACCTGTGGGCAAGATCCGCCATGCCGGCGCAGCCAAGCACGATGGCCTCGGCGCGATCCTCCTCCACGGCCCGGGCGATCTCGTCGCGGAGCTTGCCAACCGCTCCTGAAGCCGGGTCCTCAAGTGCCAGTACCGGAATCTCGGCGGCCCGCACGCGCGCCCGAGCGGACATGCCGTAGCGTTGCACCAGCCCCTCGACCGGAACACGCGAGCGTTCGGTGGTGGTTACGACAGTGAACCGCTGGGCAATGAAGCAGGCCGTGCTGAGTGCTGCCTCGCAGATGCCGATGACGGGAATGGCGGCCATGGCTCTGGCGGCATCGAGGCCGGTGTCGTCGAAGCAGGCGATGATCGCGGCCTGCGCCCCGGCACGTTCGCCGGCGGCGATCTCCGTGAGCAGGCCGGGCACGGCCAGTGCCTCGTCATAATAGCCCTCGATCGAGGCCGGTCCCATGGACGAGGTGACGGCGACGATTTCGGTCCAGGCACCGGCGACACTGCGCGCGGCTGCCGCGATCGTCTCGGTCATGCTCGCCGTCGTGTTGGGATTTACCACCAGTATCTGCACTGTCACGCTCTGGTCCGGCGGCGGCCGACATAGAGGATGGCGCCTAGCGTCGCCAGGATCACTAGGAAGGAAAACACGGTGGTCACCGTGCCCAGCGCGTAGAGCACCGGCGTGGTGACATTGGTGGTCATGCCGTAGATCTCGAGCGGCAGAGTGTTGAAGGTTCCCGAGGTCATCAGTGTGCGGGCGAACTCATCATAGGACAGCGTGAAGCCGAACAGGCCGACGCCGATCAGGCTTGGCGCGATCATCGGCAGCACGACATGGGCGAAGGTCTGCCAGGATGAGGCGCCAAGGTCGCGCGCGGCTTCCTCATAGGCAGGCGAGAAGCGGTTGAAGACGGCGAACATGATGAGCACGCCAAACGGCAAGGTCCAGGTCAGATGCGCGCCGAAGGCCGACGTATACCAGGCCGGACGGAAGCCGACCTGCTGGAAGACGACGCCGATGCCCAGCGAAATGATGATCGAGGGTACGACGAGGCTGGCGACCGCCAAGTAGAACAAGGCGGTGGCACCGCGAAATTTCTGGCGGAAGGCCAGCCCGGCCAGCAGCGAGACGACGACGGTGACGATCATCACCATGAGGCCGAGAACCAGCGAGCGCTTGAAGCTGCCGCCGAAATCGCCGACCGCCTGGCGCTCGAACAGATTGGCGAACCAATGCAGCGACACGCCGTTGAGCGGGAAGGTGAGGCCGCCGGTCTCGCCCTGGAAGGAGAGGATCAGGATCGCCGACAGCGGCCCATAGAGGAACAGTACGAACAGCGCGAAGAACACCGCCAGCGCGTAGAATTCGAGGGTGCGTTTTTCGTGGCTCACGTCACAGTTCCCTCCGGATGTCGACGATGCGCAGGATGCCGGCGACCATCAGGAGCACGAGCACCAAAAGCACTACGGCGTTTGCGGCGGCCGCCGGATATTGCAGCAGCGACATCTGGTTCTTCATCATGAGCGCGACGGATGCGCTCTGGCCGCCCGACATCACCTGCACGGTGGAGAAATCGGCCATTACCAGCGTGACCACGAAGATGGTGCCGATCGCCATGCCGGGCTTGGCCAGCGGGATGATGACGTTCCACAGCACTTGCCAGCCGGACGCGCCGGCATCCCGCGCGGCCTCGACCAGCGAGCGGTCGATGCGCATCAGCGTGTTGAAGATCGGCGTCACCATGAACAGCGTGTAGAGATGTACCATGGCCAACACGACCGCGAATTCAGAGTAGAGCAGCCATTCGATGGGTTTGGGCACCAGGCCCAGATGCACCAGGGTCGAATTGATCAGCCCGTTGCGGCCGAGCACCGGGATCCACGAGATCATGCGGATGATGTTGGAGGTCAGGAACGGCACGGTGCAGACCAGGAACAGCACCATCTGCATGGCCGTGGTGCGGATATGGAAGGCGAGGAAATAGGCAACCCAGAAGCCGATGAACAAGGTCAGCGCCCAGACGACAACAGCGAATTTGATGGTGTTGAGATAAGTTTTCCACGTGACCCACGAGCCCAGCACATCGGAATAGTTCGTGGTCAGGAAGTCCGGATACATGGAGGCGAAGTCGTAGTCCCAGAAGGACACGACGACGATCATGATGATGGGCAGGAGCAGGAACGAGCCGAGGATCAGCGCCAGAGGCGCCGACTGGAGATAGGGCGTGACGACGCCGATTGACAAGCGTCGTCGTCGGGCTGGTTTCGCGGCGGCGATTGCGGGGCGTTCGAGCGCGACTGTCATCAATGCTCTCGGTTCTTGGCGACGCGGCCTGAGCCGCTTTCCCTTCTCCCGCAAGGGGAGAAGGGGCAGAGGAGGTGCTTGTTGTTTCACTTACGCCGCGATGAACTCGTTCCAGCGCTTCACCATGTAGCGGTCCTCGTCCATGACCGAATTCCAGCAGGCGACCTTGCCCATGCGCTCTTCGAAGGAGCCGCCGTCGCGTACGGCGCCGGCCTTCTCCATGACGGTGCCGTCCGGCGCCTTGATCTCGCCCTTGGCCGGCTTGCCCTCGATCCAGTAGCCCCACTCGTCGTCGGACATGAACTTCTTGGCCGAGACCATGTTGGCCGAATAGTAGCCTTGGCGGTTGAGGTATCCGCCGACCCAGCCCGACGTGTACCAGTTGATGTATTCATAAGCCGCGTCGAGCTCGGCGCCCTTGAGATGGGCCGCGAGGCCAAGACCGCCGCCCCATGAGCGGTAGCCTTCCTTGAGCGGCTGGAAGCGGCAGGCGATGCCCTTGGAGCGCACGGCGGCGACGGCCGGCGACCACATCGACTGGATGACGACTTCGCCCGATGCCATCAGGTTGACGCTCTCGTCGAAGGATTTCCAGAAGGCGCGGAACTGGCCGGCTTGCTTGGCCTTGATCAGGAAGTCGATCGTCTTGTCGATCTCGTCCTTGGTCATGTTACCCTTGTCGGCATATTTGATGTTGCCGGTCGCTTCCATGATCATCGCCGCGTCCATGATGCCGATGGACGGGATGTTGAGGATCGCGGTCTTGCCCTTGAAGGCCGGGTCCATGATGTCGGCCCAGGTGGTGATGTCACGGCCGACGAGGTCGGGGCGGATGCCAAGCGTGTCGGCGTTGTAGATGGTCGGCACCATGGTGAACCAGTTGGTCGGTGCCTTGGCGAAGGTCTTGCTATCCTGCGCCTCGACGTAGCCAACGGTGTGCGGCGCGGTCCCCTGGGCAATCACGCTGTCGGGTGTGAGCTTGCCGGTTTTGAACAGCGGCACCAGTTCGTCGTAATATTTCAGCTTGCTGACATCCATCGGCTGCAGCACGCCGGTGGGGAATACCTTCTTGCATATCCAGTATTCGATGTCGGCGATATCGTAACTGTCTGGCTGCGTCACGGCGCGCTGGGCGGCGGCGTCGGAATCGGTTGCCGTCATCTCCAGGGTGATGCCGAGATCGGCCTTGCACCTGTCGGCGATGGCGTTGAGATTCGACACGCCGGTGCCGAACTGGCGCAGCGTGATGTTGGACTGCGCCCAGATGGTCGGAAAGCCCGTTATGACGCCCGAGCCGGCGGCAAAGCCGACGGCGGCGGCACCTGTCTTGAGCAGCGAGCGGCGCGAAATGCCTGTCTTGGTTTTCGATGTGTTTGTCATGCGTATTCCCCTGTCTTGTTTTGCTTCGTTGAATTCATGAATGAAGATGGCCGAGGATGATCGCATCCTGCGAATCCCAGGCGAGCGGAACGGCGTCGCCAATGGCGACGGGCCGGGCGAAGAAGTCGGAATCGTCGACAATCACGGTGAAGTCGTCTATGCCGGCGCCGGTGACCGACAGTTTCACCGTGGCGCCGCGGTATTCGATGTTGGAGACAATGCCGGTGAAGCCGAGGCCGGGCGCGGGCGCGTCGCCAATGCGCACATGGTCCGTACGGATGGCGATGTCGATCGGCGCACCCGGCTCCCGGCCCTGCCCGCGGGCGGCGAGCGAGCCGCCGCCAACGACGTCGAAGACGACCATGCCATCACGTGCGCCGGTGACCCGGCCGGAGATGACATTGTGGTCACCCATGAAGCGCGCGACGAAGGCCGTGGCCGGCCGTTCGAACACCTCGCGCGGAGGTGCCGCCTGTTCGATGCGGCCGTCATTCATCACCACGATCAGGTCCGCCAAGGCCATGGCCTCCTCCTGGCTGTGGGTGACGTGGACGAAGGTGATGCCGAGCGAAGCCTGCAGTTTTTTCAGTTCGGCGCGCATGCGGATCTTCAGGAACGGGTCGAGCGCCGACAGCGGCTCGTCAAGCAGCAGCGCTTCCGGATCGGTGATCAGCGCTCGCGCCAGCGCCACGCGCTGCTGCTGGCCGCCGGAAAGCTGCGCGGGCCGGCGCGTCGCATAGGCTTCCATCTGCATCAGCTTCAGCATGTCGAGCGCCTTGGCGCGGCGCTGCTCCTTGTCGACGCCCTTCATCTTCAGGCTGAAGGCGACATTGTCGATGAGGTCGAGATGCGGGAACAGCGCATAGGACTGGAACATCATTGCCGTGCCGCGTTTGGCCGGCGGCAGGTCGGTGACGACGGTGTTGCCGAGGCGAACGTCACCGGACGAGATGCTTTCGTGACCAGCGATCATGCGCAACGTCGAGGTCTTGCCGCAGCCGGAGGGGCCGAGCAGGCAGCAATAGGCGCCTGCCGGTATCTTCAGGCTGATGTCCTCGACGGCGGTCGTCGTTCCATAGACTTTCGAAACGGACACGATGTCGATCTCTGCTGCTTTGGACATTCAGGCTTCCCCGTTTGGTCGCACTAAACAAAGCATCAGGCGTGCCAATCCGGGGATGACCGGCCAAGCGCTTGAATTGTCTGAAAGATCAGGATTCTTGTCGCTGCCTGTCTCCGAGGCTGCTTTGTGCGTTGCACAAATTATGGGCTATTGAGCGCAATTTGCACAAAAATCGTATGCAATCTTTTTCGACTTCGTGTTCACTTTGCCTCTCGTGAACAGACGACGAGTCGCGCTAGAAGAGGGCGGGAACCCTCATCGCCATGAACATCACCGATCAGATCCATTCCGCCGCCGATAGCGCCAATCAGGATCGCGCCCAGGCGATCCGCGACAATCTGCGCGACGCCATTGTCGACCGGAGGCTTGCGCCGGGCACCAAGCTCTCGGAAGGCGAGGTCGGCACGCTGTTCGACGTGTCTCGCACCGTCGCGCGCGCGGCGCTGCAGATGCTGTCCTTCGAAGGGCTGGTGCGCACCGAGCGCAATCGCGGTGCCTTCGTCGCCAATCCATCACCCGAGGAAGCGCGCCAGGTGTTCGCCTCGCGCCGGCTGATCGAGCCGGGCATTGCCACTGCCGCCTGCGAACGGGTCACAGCAGCCGACATTGTCGCCTTCAGGGCGCAACTCGACGAGGAGGGCCGCTTCATCGCCGAGCGCGGTCCGACGGCGCGGCGTTCTGAAATCAAGGCGTCCGGCGATTTCCATCTGCTGCTCGCTTCGGTCGCGGGCAATGCCATCCTGCAGCGCTTCATGGAGGAACTGGTTGCGCGCTCGTCGCTTGTCATTGCACTTTACGGACGGTCCGGCGTGTCGGCCTGCGGCCACGGTGAGCACACGGCTATCGTCGGTGCGCTGGAGAGCCGCGATTCCGGGCTGGTGAGCCGCTTGATGCTGCATCATATCGACCACATCGAGGCGGATCTCGATCTGCGCGTCAGGGCAGGTCCGGCGCTCCGCGAGGCTCTCAATTTCTGACGGCTAGTTTTCGTCTTCCGTGGGCAGGGGGGCTGTCTGTCCGGCTGCCTTGCGGCGCAGCATCTTGGCGAGCTTCCAGATCGTCGGGTTGTTCTTGACCAAGGCCTTCAGCCCCGCGCCCTGGCGAAGTACCTGTGCCAGCCCACGGCCCTTGAGCGTCAGCGGGACCAGGACCTCGAAATGCTGCGTTTCGATATCACACCATAGCCGCTTGTAGGCTTCGTCTCCGACGGAGAAATCGTAAACCGCGAACCCGCTCTGGCAGGCATGCTGGATGTTGTCGAAGAACAGGAAGTCGCCCGGGCTGGTATTGGCGAGATCATCCTCGGCGATCGCTCCGAACTCGCAGATCAGGCGGCTGCCCGACCGGCTCGATCCGGTGACGGCGCGCAGCTTGCCGGCGACCTCCAGCCCGTGCAGCACGAAGCAAGGCTCGTCCTCGGCAACTGCTTGCGTGAACAGCCGCCGGAAGAAGGCGCGTGTCCGGCCGTCACCGAAGACGTTGGTAACGCCCATCTTGCGGAAACGCTGTTCCTTCATCTCGAAGAACGCATCGAGCAGCCTCTCCACCTCGTCGGCGCTGCGCGCCTCGATGCGGCGGTGGCTGCCGACGGCCTCGAACTTGCGCGTCTGCCAACGATGCTTCTTGCGTTTGCGCTTGCCGCTGGCACGCAGCAACAGCGCATCGAACCCGCCGCTGAGGTCGACGGCCAGCGAAAGATTGGGACTGGCGAAATGATCGAGCGATGCCAATGGATTGGCGATGCCGTCGAGATCGGGCAGCAATCTTTCCAGCGCGATGACATCGACATCGGGCCGGGATCTGCCGATCGCCGCGAGCATCGACCGGATGGCTGTGAGGTCGCCGCTGGCTAGCCACTGCGGTTCGGCGGCGCAGAAATTGCCATTGGCGTGGCGGCCGCCCATGAACTGGGCGACCCGGAACGGACCGCGCTTGACCACCTCCAACGCCAGTGCGAAGGCCGGCTTGTCCTCCAGTTCAAGTGTGGCAATGAGCAGATCGGGCTTGACCTCGATGGCCCAGTTCAAGACCCATGCCGCACTTTGCGCCGGCGCACAGAGCGCCGAACGACAGAACGCCGCATATGCCGCGAGCCCTTCGGCGGCGGCAACGGAAACCGACAGCCCCACGGCATTCCCAGGCAGTGCGCGTGGCGAGGTCGCTGCGAGCCGCTTGCCATCAAATGACGCGGTTGCGTCAACCATACCTCAATCCTTAGGGCGTACTGATCCCGATTTGGGGGGCGCTCGGGCGTATTCCGTGCTTGGATAGCCTAGGCGCAAAAGGTGAATGAATGATCGACGGTGGGGAGGCAATCCGGAAACTGGCGCTCAACGTCGCCCGCTATACCGGCCTCGCACCGCTGGCCAGGCCCTTTGTCGGCGGCATCGGCGCCATCCTGATGCTGCACCGTGTGACGGCGACACCTGAAAAGCCCGACAGCGTCAACCGGCACCTCAACATCGCGCCCAGATTCCTCGATGCCGTGATCGCCGACATGAGAGCGGACGGTTATGCCTTCGTCTCGATGGACGAAGCCGTGGAGCGCATCAAGGCAGGTGGCAAGGGCGGCCGGTTCGCCACCATCACCGCCGACGATGCCTATCGCGACAACATGACGGAGGCTCTGCCGGTGCTGGAGAAGCATGGCGCGCCGCTCGCCATCTATGTCGCTCCCGGGCTGATCGATGGTACCGCCCACCTTTGGTGGGATGTGGTCGAGGACATCGTCAATGCCTGCGATCAGCTGACCCTGGCGGCATCGAACGGCCCGACGGTGATCGATTGCGCGACCCTGGCAAGCAAACATCAGGCCATCGCCCGTCTGCACGCCTATTTCACCACCGAGGTCCGCGAGCAAGACCTGCGGACCGTGCTGCGCGATCTGGCTGCTTCGAACGGCGTCGACGCGGACGCCCCGCGCCTGCACACGTTGATGAACTGGGATGAGATCCGCACCGTCGCCGCGCACCCGCTGGTGACGATCGGCGCCCATACGATCAACCACAGCAATCTGAAACGGCTTTCCGAGGCCGACGCGCGGCGCGAGATCGGCGCCGTCAAGGACATGCTTCGGACCGGGCTAGGCGAGGAGCCGCGCCATTTCGCCTATCCCTACGGTTACGCCAGCGCCGTTGGCTGCCGCGAAGTGGGCTTTGCGCGCGACGCCGGCTATGCCTCCGCGGTGACCACCCGCCACGGCGTGCTGCGCGCCGAACATGCCGGCTTCCTGCATGCCTTGCCGCGCATTTCGGTCAATGGCCGCTACCAGAGCCTCGCCCATATCCGCACCATGCTGTCGGGCGTGACGACGCCACTCGCCAATGCCGGCAAGATGCTCGTCACCGTCTGACGTACGGCTGACCGGGCGTTTCAGCGCTTGGCCCGTGGCTCCAGCATCAGCCACTTGATGATGCCCATCGCCGGCAGCACCCAGAGCAGACCGCTGAGCAGGAAGAACAGGAATTGCACCAGCGCGCCCGATTCCGACAACCGGGCGACCGCGAAGATCGAAGCGACCAGCGCGTAGATGATGACCAGCGCCAACAGCAGGAACATTCCGATCAGCTTTTTCAGGCGAATGGGCATGGTACGGTCTCGTTGATGGCTACCGCTTAGGCCGAACGCGGGACGCGCGCAACCCACGACATCGGGCGCGACGGCGTGCCGCGCTGCCCGGTCTTGCCAGCAGGAGTGCGATGGTTCACCAATCCGCGACATTCAACCCGTCGGGATATATTCATGGCCGCCATCACTGCCGCCGCGCCCTATCAGGCCCGCGACCGCGATCTGCACAACCGGGCTCTCGTGCGCGGCTGGCTGTACGCCGTGCTCGTGGTGCTGTTCGCGCTGGTGCTGGTTGGTGGCGCCACGCGGTTGACCGAATCCGGCCTGTCGATCACCGAATGGCAGCCGATCCATGGCGTCATCCCGCCGCTCAACGACGCCGAGTGGCAGGAGGAATTCCAGCGCTATCAGCAGATCCCGCAATACACCGAACTCAACAAGGGCATGAGCATCGAAGCGTTCAAGTCGATCTTCTGGTGGGAATGGGCGCATCGCCTGCTGGCGCGCAGCGTCGGCCTGGTCTTTGCCTTGCCGCTGCTGGTCTTCTGGGCGACGCGCCGCATCGAGCGCGGCCTTGGGCCGAAACTGGTCGGCATTCTGCTTCTCGGCGGCCTCCAGGGCGCCATCGGCTGGTGGATGGTGGCCTCCGGCCTGGTCGACCGCGTGTCGGTGAGCCAGTACAGGCTCGCCACGCACCTGACGCTGGCGGCACTGATCTTCACCGCAACCATGGTCGTCGCGCGGGGTCTCGCTCCTCACTCCGAGCCTGCGGCCGATCGCTCGACGCAGAGATTGGCCGGCTTCATCGTGCTTCTGGCGCTGATCCAGATCTATCTCGGCGGTCTGGTCGCCGGTCTCGACGCCGGCATGAGCTACAACACCTGGCCGCTGATGGACGGCAGGATCATCCCCGGCGATCTGCTCATCCTCGAGCCTGCATGGCGCAACTTCTTCGAGAATCCGAAGACGGTGCAGTTCGTCCATCGGCTCGGTGCCTATACGGTCTTCGCCGTCGCGCTCTGGCACATGATCGCCACGCGTCGGCGGCTGCCCGGCTCGACGCATGCGCGACGCGCGACACTGTTGTTCGTTCTGGTGCTGGTGCAGGCTTCGATCGGTATCGGTACGCTGGTGATGCAGGTGCCCCTGCATATGGCGCTGACCCATCAGGCTTTTGCGCTTGTCGTGCTGGGCTTTGCCGCCGCGCATTGGCGCGGCACCAAGGGCGCCTATCCCTTGCCCAACGAGATTGCCGTCGGACGCTGAGTGCGGCCGATCACATCCAGAATTCGTTCGACTGCGTCGTCTTCTCGCCATCGAATTCAGCCTGACGCAATGCGGCGGCGGATGGCGTCGACTGGCTCTGAGCGGCCTTGGCAGCTTTGTCGGCGTCCAAGGCTCTCAGTGCGTCGAGCTTGGCCTGGGCGGTGGCGATATCCTGCTGCACCTGGGCGGCTTGAACCTGATCCTTGATCGCCTTGGCCTGGTCTTCCAGGTCCTGGATCTGCTTTTCGAGCGCTGCCTCCTGGGCTGCATTGCTCGAGGAACCGGACGAGGAATATTGGGTTGCCTGGGAGGAACCCGAGATCGCGCCGACCATGACAATCCTTGAGGAGGGAGCCAGGACACGGTCTGTAGCCGATCATGGTGAACAAGCCGTTACTTCAGCTCTTCCCCGGGATCACAAACGCGCCCGCACTTCCCGGATCGCCGCGGCAATCGACAGCTCGCGGTTCTCCTCGACCGCATTGTCGTCCTCATGGTGCCAGGCCGCCGACAGGCAACCATAGGCAATGGCATGGTCCAGTATAGCTGCCGGTGATTGCCCCAGCGTCCGGGCAAAGACCTCGGCCATCTGCGCGATCCGCTCCGGGGCGAGGCAAAGTGCGTCGCGATCGAGCGGGTTGTAGAACATGTTGGCGGCGTCGAAGCCGGGATCACCGAGCACGCCTTTCGGATCGATCACCAGCCAGCCGCGCGCTCCCCGCAGGATGTTTTCGTGATGCAGGTCGCCATGCAGCGGCCTGATGTCATGCGGATTGGCAAGCAATCGATCCGCGATGGCGCCGGCCTCGACATAGAGGCTGTCATTGCCGATGCCGCGATCGGTTGCGGCTTTCTTGAAAAGGCTGGTGAACCGTTCCCTGAGCGGCTGAAGCTCGGGCGGGTAGGGGTGCTCGGATGGTGAAAACAATTTCGCCATCACACCCGCCGCGATGGCGGTCGCTGCATCGTCGCCTTGCTCGTCGAGAACCTGCGACAGAAGTGTGTCCCCGCCATATTCGAGCAGCATGGAATGCCCGTCGCGGCCGAGAAGCCGCACCGCGCCTTCGCCGCGCCGCCAGGCAAGGAAATGCTCGCCGCGCAACTCGTCGGCAACGTCGTCGAACGGCTTCAGCGCCTTCACGATGGCCGGTGAGCCGTCCTCGAGCCGCACCTTCCAGATGCGGCTCGAAAAGGTCTCGGCAATGAGTTCGGGTTCGCTGACCCTCCAGCGCGCTGGGAAGGCCGGCGCGTCCATCACAGACCGAGCATCAGGTCCATGTTCTGGACGGCTGCCCCCGAGGCGCCTTTGCCGAGATTGTCGTAGACCGCCAGCAGCAGCGCCTGGGCTCTGCTGTCGTTGGCGAAGACATAGACCTTCATGCGGTTGGTGCCGTTGTAGATCTCCGGATCGATGTCCGGCACACGCTCCAGATGCGCGTAAGGCGCCACCTCGACCACACCGCCCTCGATCGCGGCGAAATGGTCCGCAATGGCGGCGTGAAGTTCGGCACCCGTCGGTACGCGGTCGAGGCCACCGAGTTGCAACGGCACAACCGTGATCATGCCTTGCGCGAAATTGCCCACCGCCGGCTGCATGATCGGATCATGCGACAACTTCGCATACGCCTTTAATTCCGGCACGTGCTTGTGCTGCAGGGTCAGGCCATAAGGCAGGAACTCCGAGGCGTCCTCGCCCTTGGCGACGTAGTCTTCGATCATCGGGCGCCCGCCGCCCGAATACCCCGTAATGCCGTTGACCGCGATCGGGAAATTGGCCGGCAGCAGACCTGCGGTGACCAGTGGCCTGAGCGTCGCGATCGGCCCCTGCGGCCAGCAGCCGGGATTGGCGACGCGCCTGGCCGTGGCGATCTTCTTGGCCTGCTCCTTGTCCAGCTCGGCGAAGCCATATTCCCAGCCTTCGGCCACGCGATGCGCGGTCGACGCATCGATGACCTTGGTGGTGTCGTTGGTGATCAGCGAGACGCTTTCCTTGGCTGCATCGTCGGGCAAGCACAGGATCGCGATGTCGGCGGCGTTGAGGAATTCGGCGCGCGCGGCCGTTTCCTTGCGGCGCTCGATCGGAATGGAAATGATCTCCAGATCGCCGCGCTCGGCAAGCAGCGCCCGGATCTGGAGACCGGTGGTGCCGTGTTCGCCGTCGATGAAGATTTTCGGTTTCATTGCCTGATCAAATTCCCTGATATCTCAAAACTATATGCCGTTGCCCTGATTGACCGCGGCGCCATTGTGGTTGCCGTTGTTCAGCTCCTCGAGCCGCGCCTTTCGTTCCGCCAGCAGGCCGAGATACTGCATGGCGACCATCGAACCGGCGATCGCCGTTATATCGGCGTGATCGTAGGCCGGCGCAACCTCCACGACATCGGCGCCGACAATATCGACCTGGTTGAGCTGACGCAGCGTCGACAGGATCTTCGCCGAGGACGGTCCCCCCGAAACCGGCGTGCCGGTTCCCGGGGCATAGGCCGGATCGAGGCAGTCGATGTCGAAGGTCAGATAGGTCTTCTTGCCCCCGGTGCGGTCGACGATGGCATAGGCGATATCGGAGGCGCGCATTTCCTCGATTTCATAACCATGCAGGATCTTGATGCCGAACGTGTCGGGCGCATGGGTGCGGATGCCGATCTGGATCGAGCGATCGGGATCGATGATGCCTTCCTTGACCGCGCGGCCGACGAAGGACCCATGGTCGATGCGCTTGCCGTCATCGGGCCATGTGTCCTGGTGGGCGTCGAACTGCACCAAGGCGAGCGGCCCGTGGATGGCGGCATGCGCCTTGAGCAGCGGCCAGGTGACGAAATGGTCGCCGCCGAGCGTCAGCAGGAAAGCGCCCGATTTCAGGATCTTGGCCGCTTCGCGCTCGATCGTGCCGGGCGTCTTCTGATGGTTGCCCGAGTCGAGCAGGCAGTCGCCGTAATCGACCACGGCGAGGTGCTCGAACAGATCGCGCGAGAACGGGTATTGCGGGTCGTTATCGAGGATCGCGGAGGCGCGGCGGATCGCCTGCGGCCCAAACCGGGCGCCCGGCCGGTTGGTGACGGCGGCGTCGAAGGGAATGCCCCACACCACCGCATCCGCGCCCTTCACGTCCTTGGTGTATTTGCGCCGCATGAAAGACAGCGCGCCGGAATAGGTCGGCTCGAGGGCGCCACCCGTTTTGGAGCGGGCGGTGAAGGCATGGTCGATGTTCTTGGTCGCCATTACTGGTCCTCGTTTTCATCGGGGTGCAACAACTACAGAACCGGCATGGAAGATGCCAGTCACGGCCTGGGGAGACGAAACGGCGCCGCCCGGGTGCCGCGGCAAGACAGGATTTGTATCATCATGACGCAGACCGCGTTTCTTAATCCGTCGGATGCCGTGGTGTCGACCCACGCCGGCACGATCGCCGGCGATCGCTTCCAGGTTCTCGATTCGTGGCGCGGCATCTGCGCGTTGCTGGTGGCGCTGTTTCATTTTCCGACCGCCTCGGCGATCTCGCAGAGCAGCTTTGTCGGCTCGGCCTATCTTTTCGTCGACTTCTTCTTCGTCCTTTCCGGCTTCGTCATCGCCTCCAGCTATGCCAATCGGCTGGGCCGACCGGAAGAGGTCGCCCGCTTTGCGCTGGTCCGTTTCGGCCGCATCTACCCGCTGCATCTGGTCATGCTTGCCGCCCTTGCCGCCTTCGAGCTGTTGCGGCTGGTGCTGCCGCAATTGCATGGCACGGGGGCCGCTCCCTTCACCGGCGGCTTCGACTTCAGGAGCTTGGCTGCCAATCTCCTTTTGCTGCAAGGTGTCGGCTTCGAGGATCGGTTGACGTGGAACGCGCCAAGCTGGAGCATTTCGGCCGAGTTTTTTGCCTATCTCCTGTTTGCCGGCGTGGTCTTCATCGCCGGCGCGCGCGCCTGGATATGGTTTGTCGCCGCCGCCCTCACCGCGCCGCTGTTCCTGCTCGGCTTCTCCATGCGTCATATGGATGTGTCCTACGATTTCGGCTTCATCCGCTGCCTCTACGGCTTCTCGCTCGGCGCCCTGTTGGCCTGGTTTCAGCATGATTCCATTGCAGGGGCGCGACAGGTTCTGCTCGCAAACGGCCCGCGGATGAGCTGGACTCTTGCCGAAATCGTCATGGTGGCCGTCATCGGTCTTTTTGTCTCGCTGGCGGGCGACAACGACGCCGGCATTGCCGCGCCTCTGGTGTTCGCCCTGGCGCTGTTCCTCTTCGCCCATGAAGGCGGCTGGATCAGCGCGTTGCTCAGGACACCGTTCATGCTGACGCTCGGCGCGCTGTCCTATTCGATCTACATGGTCCACATCTTCGTCCAGGTGCGCCTGATCAATGTCGCCGGGCTCGTCGAGCGCAAACTCGGCCTCGGCTTGATTGGCGACATCGTACTGCGTGGCGATCCCGCCACCGGCTTTGGCGCCGGCTGGACTGGGACTGTGGCGATCGTCGTCATGCTCGCCGCCACCATCGCCGTGTCTTGGGCCACATGGCGCCTGGTCGAAATGCCCGCAATGGCGTGGTTCCGCCGACTGTCGAAGCGCATCTGACCGACATAGCCGGCCAACCGCTGATGCATGTCGCCCAAAGGTGACCTCGGTTTGGAGTGCGCCCCTAGGGGGTGCCTGAATCCGTTTCGACGCGACGCGCTTTAGCCGGCTTCGTTCACCTGGATGTCACTGATGTCGCCTATCCCCGGCTCGATCCGGCAAGGAGCGATTCTCGATGCGGACGATCTGGCTGAGCCTTCTGCTTTCCACCGCGCTGGCGGCCGCCTCCGGCCAGGCCTTGGCCGGCGAAACCCGCGCCAGCCAGATACTCGACCGTTTCGAACATGCCAACCAGTGGCGCGACCATGTCATGGTGGCTGCCCATCGCGCCGGCAGCATGCAGGCCGGCAAGACGCTCTATGCGGAAAGTTCACTGGCCGCCGTGGAAGGCTCGATCGCGATCGGCGCCGAAATCGTCGAGGTCGACATCCGGCGCTCGAAGGACGGCGCGTTCATCGTCATGCACGACAGCTGGCTCGACCGCACGACAACCTGCAAGGGCGAGGTCGTCAGTTACACGCTGGCCGAGCTGAAGAGATGCCGGCTGGTGATCGAGGGCACCCATGCCGTCACCAACGAGCCTGTCTCGACGTTGCGCGAGATGCTGATGACGACAAGGGACAGAATCCTCATCAATCTCGACAACAAACTCGAAGTCGGCGACCTCCCGGGCATGATCGCGGTGGCGCGCGACCTCGGCATGGCCGAGCAAGTCATCGTCAAGGAAAACCTGTGGAACCAGAACAGGATCACCACGGTGAAAGCCGCCATGGCAGCGGCAGGCGGTGGCTTCCAGTTCATGCCGATCATCGCCGATGACGCGGTGCATGATGCCGGCTTCGCCTCGATGGTCGACCACGCTTTCGCGCCGCGTGCGATCGAGCTGATCAATTGGCGGGCTGGCGCCGAGACACTGACCGAAACCGGCGGGCCGCTGTTCAGCACCCGCATGCGCGCCGAGGCGGTGAAGGGCGACTGGCATATCTGGGCGGACACCTATGCCATCGTCAACAAGCCGGGCGGCTTCCTCGCCGGCGGCCGTGGCGACGAACTGGCGGTCCAGGCCAGCCTGCCGCGCGAAGCCTGGGGTTTCTGGGCCGATCGCGGCGCCACCATCATCCAGACCGACGAACCTAAGGCGGCGATCGACTGGCTGGCGGCAAACGGCTATCGCTTGCCTTATGCCGACGAGAAGCGGCCGACAGAACCGGCGCATACAGCCAGCATCAATTAGGAGTGCCGGCAGAGGCTGCCGATCTCCTCTCTCGTGAGAGTTGCCCGGTAGGGCGCTGTCCCAAAAGCAAAGGCCGCCCGGAGGCGGCCTTCGATATCGGAATTCGAAACGCTTAGCGCTTCGAGAACTGGAAGGAGCGACGGGCCTTGGCCTTGCCGTACTTCTTGCGCTCGACGACGCGGCTGTCGCGGGTCAGGAAGCCACCCTTCTTGAGCACGGCGCGCAGCGCCGGCTCGTAGTAGGTCAGCGCCTTGGAGATGCCGTGACGCACGGCACCGGCCTGGCCGGAGAGGCCGCCGCCGACGACCGTGGCGACGATGTCGTACTGGCCCGAACGGTTGGAGGCGATAATCGGCTGGTTGAGGATCATCTGCAGGACCGGACGCGCGAAATAGGTCGCGAATTCCTTGTCGTTGACGATGATCTTGCCGGAACCCGGCTTCACCCAGACGCGCGCGATGGCGTTCTTGCGCTTGCCGGTGGCATAGGCGCGGCCCGACTTGTCGAGCTTCTGGACGTGGACGGGCGCCGCGGCCTGCGTGTTGGTGTTGCCGGTGGCGGCGCCCAGTTCTGCGAGCGAGGAAAGCTCAGCCATCTTATGCGACCTTCTTGTTCTTGGAATTCAGCTTGGCCACGTCGAGGACTTCTGGCTGCTGGGCGACATGCGGATGCTCTGCGCCTGCATAGACGCGCAGGTTCTTCATCTGGCGACGGCCGAGCGGACCACGCGGAACCATGCGCTCAACGGCCTTCTCGACGACACGCTCGGGGAAACGGCCCTCGAGCAGCTGGCGCGCGGTGCGCTCCTTGATGCCGCCGGGGTGGCCGGTGTGCCAGTAATAGACCTTGTCGGTGAATTTCTTGCCGGTGAACACCACCTTGTCGGCATTGATGACGATGACATTGTCGCCGTCGTCGACATGCGGGGTGAAGGTCGGCTTGTGCTTGCCGCGAAGATGATTGGCGATGACAGTGGCAAGACGGCCGACGACGAGACCCTCGGCGTCGATCAGGATCCACTTCTTCACCACATCCGCAGGCTTCTGCGAAAAGGTTGTCATGTTTTCTGCTCTCGGTTTTGACCTTCACGGGGAAGGCGTTTCTTGTTGCTTGAATTGGCTAAAGACACTTGTCCCCTGCCAATAACAAAACGGCGGCCTTTGCGGGCCGCTGCTTCGTGAGGGCTTATAGGCGAGCCGAGTGACCGCGTCAAGGCAGCGGGAAAGTCCTGCCGCGTAGAAAATGCTGTAGAAACAATATGTTGGTCTAAAGGTATTATTTTACCACATCGACAGAGCGCTGCGGCGGGATCGAATAGGTCCCCGTGGCATGCGCGATCGTGTGTCCATCCCGGCCGGCGACGATGTCGATGTCGAACACCATCAGGCTCTTTCCGAGCTTCAGGATGCGGCAATACCCGTCGATCGGCCCGGTTTCGGCCTTGCGCACGAAGTTGATGTTGAGGTTGGTGGTGACCGAGAGCGCATCCGGCCCGGCATGGCTGAGCACGCAGACATAGCCACCGATGTCGGCCAGCGTGAACAGGGCAGGGCCCGACACTGTGCCGCCGGGACGCAAATGCCGCTCGTCGGCATTGAGCCGCACGATGCAGCCCCCAGGAAACACGTCGATCGCCTCATAGGCGGCCGAGTTCTCATTGAGTTGCGGAAAGACGGTCTCCATCAACACGTTGATCTGCGCTGCGGTCAGCACCGGCTTGAGGTTGGTCTGGGCGGGCATGTCGGTCTCTCGTTCTGCGCCAAGCCTGTATGGGCGCAGCCGGGTGTTTCTGGCAACATATACATCGCCCTGGCGCAAGCGATGGGTGTTGGACGAAACCCGATCCGATATTAGATACTCTGCCAGCGGAAACTCGGAGACCTAGCCATGGCCGAAATCCTTGCCATCAAGCCTGCTGCCGCCGACGGTCCGGTTGTCGCAAGGCTCGACAAGGGCGTGCTGCGCCTGACGCTCGCCAATCCGCCTGCCAACGCCCTGTCGCTGGCCGTGATGGCGGCGCTGACGGCGGAACTCGACCGCGCCAATGCCGACAGGGCCGTTCGTGTCATCGTGCTGTCGGCGGCCGGCAAGGTGTTCTGCGCCGGCCACGACCTCAAGGAAATGACCGCGCGGCGCGCCGATGCCGATCGCGGCAAGGCCTTCTTCGAAGAGACGTTTGCCGCTTGCGCCACGCTGATGCAGGCGATCGTGCGCCATCCCTTGCCTGTCATCGCCGAGGTGGACGGCCTGGCGACAGCCGCCGGCCTGCAACTGGTCGCCAGTTGCGACCTTGCGATCGCGTCGCATGAGGCGACCTTCTGTACGCCGGGCATCAACATCGGCCTGTTCTGCTCGACGCCGATGGTGGCGCTGTCGCGCAACGTCTCGCGCAAGCAGGCGATGGAGATGCTGTTGACCGGCGAGACGATCGACGCGGCAACGGCGAAGGAATTCGGCCTCGTCAACCGCGTCGTGCCGCGCGAGTACCTGAATCAGATTGTCACCAAATACGCGCAAACCATTGCTTCAAAATCCTCCTTGGTGGTGAAGACCGGCAAGGAAGCCTTTTACGCGCAGGCCGAGATGGGCTTGGCGGATGCCTATGCCTATACCGGCCGCGTCATGGTCGAGAACATGCTGGCGCGAGACGCGGAAGAGGGCATTGGCGCGTTCATCGGCAAGCGCAAGCCGGAATGGACGGACGAATAGGACGAGGATCATGGAACCCCGCGTCTCCATCATCACCATCGCCACGGACAATCTGGATCGTGCCGTGCGTTTCTATGAGGCGATGGGTCTGAAGCGCCACGCGGGGATCACCGACGGTGTCGCCTTCTTCCAGATGGGCGGCGCCATCCTCGGTCTGTTCCCGCGCGCCAGCGCCGAGGAGGATTCGGGCATCACCTTCGCCAAGGCGCCCTCGGCCGTCTATCTCGCCTACAACACCCGCTCCGATGCCGAAGTCGACGAGGTGCTCGCCACGGCTGAAAAGGCCGGCGGAAGGATCGTCAAGCCGGCCGGCCGCGCCTTCTGGGGCGGCTGGTACGGCTATTTCGCCGATGCGGATGGGCATGTCTGGGAAGTGGCGCACAATCCGGCCTTCCCGATCGCGGACGACGGCACGATTTCGCTGCCTGATTGATGGCTTATCGCAAGCAACTGACACGGCTCAAGGCACCGTATCTCAAGCGCATCCTGCTCGACCCCGAGCGCGTGGCAGACTGGGAAAAATATCCCTGGAACCTGCCGCTGTTTCGCGGCCACGAGTTCGAACTCGAATTCACCACGCCCATCACCATCATCGTCGGCGAGAACGGCACCGGTAAATCCACGCTGCTCGAGGCAATCGGCGCGCTGGCCGGCTATGACGAGGCCGGCGGCGGCAAGGGCTATCGACCGGTCGACCACTCCAGTGCCATCGACAAGAGTGGAGCGGCGCTGGCGAACACATTCCGTGGCCACTGGTTGCCAAAAGTCACCGCTGGCTGGTTCTTTCGCGCCGAATCCTTCTACTCGGTGGCCCGCTACCTCGACCAGGCCGCGCAGGAGGACCCGTTCAAGCCACCGCCGCCGGATTTCCTGTCCTGGTCGCACGGCGAAGGCTTCATCCGCTTCTTCGAGGAGCGCTGCCGCAGGCAAGGCATCTATATTCTCGACGAGCCCGAAAGCGCGCTTTCACCGACGCGCCAGATCGAACTGCTGAAGATGCTGCGGCGCATGGATCAATCGGGCACCGCGCAGGTGATCATGGCGACCCATTCGCCGCTGCTGATGGCCTGTCCCGATGCGCGGCTGTTCCGCATCAGCCGCTTCGGGCTCGAGCCCGCCGACTTTCGTGATACGGACCATTTCCGCATGCTGCGCGATTTCAGCAATGACCCGGATGGTTTTCTCGCTGAGGCGTTGTATGAGGACGAGACATGAATCACGACAGCTACGACAATGCCTATATCGGCGGTATCCTCAATTCGGTGAAGACGATCGCCATGGTCGGCGCGTCGGCGAATGACGTCAGGCCGAGCTATTTCGTGCTGAAATACCTGCTGGCCAAGGGGTTTTCGGTGTTCCCGATCAATCCCGGCCAGGCCGGCAAGGAAATCCTCGGCCGAATGACCTATGCCAGGCTGGCCAACATACCGGAGCCGATCGACATGGTCGACATTTTCCGCAATGCCGCGGCGGTTCCCGGCATCGTCGACGAAGTGTTGCAGCTCGATCCGTTGCCGAAAGTCATCTGGATGCAGCTTGGCGTGCGTCATGACGAGGCTGCCGCACGCGCCGAGGCGGCGGGCATCAAGGTGGTAATGAACCGCTGCCCCAAGATCGAATATGGCAAGCTCTCCGGCGAGATCGGCTGGACCGGAGTCAATTCCGGGGTGCTGTCGTCCAAGAAGCCGCTGATGCGCCAAGGCTTCCAGAGTTTTGGCGTGCGTCAGAAATAGGCGCAACGCAGAGGCGCAAAATTATTCCGCGGAATGCCGCATTATCCTGCGGTGTGATCGAAGGATCAACGCCGAACGGAATTTTCTTCTTTGCATTCGCACGCCGCCTTCGCCAAGAATGCGCGGCTGATTTGAGAAGTTTCAAAGGGAGGTTTCAGTGACCCGTACACCCGGTTTCAACACGCTCGCCGTCCATGCCGGCGCCAAGCCAGATCCGGCCACCGGCGCGCGCGCCACGCCGATCTACCAGACGACCTCCTTCGTCTTCGATGACGCCGACCACGCCGCCTCGCTGTTCGGGCTGAAGGCGTTCGGCAACATCTACACCCGCATCATGAACCCGACTCAGGCAGTGCTCGAAGAGCGCGTCGCGGCCCTCGAAGGCGGCACGGCTGCGCTTGCGGTTGCATCCGGCCATGCCGCGCAGGTCATCGTCTTCCACAATCTGATGCAGCCCGGCGACAATTTCGTCGCCGCCAACAAGCTTTACGGTGGTTCGATCAACCAGTTCGGCCATGCCTTCAAGAATTATGGCTGGGAGGTGCGCTGGGCCGACACCAATGATCTCTCGACCTTCGAGAACCAGATCGACGACAGGACCAAGGCGATCTTCATCGAGAGCCTGGCCAATCCGGGCGGCACCTTCGTCGATATCGAGAAGATCGGCGACATCGCCCGCAAGCATGGCCTTCCATTGATCGTCGACAACACGCTGGCCTCGCCCTACCTCATCCGCCCGATCGAGCACGGCGCCGACATCGTCGTGCATTCGCTGACCAAGTTCATGGGCGGCCATGGCAATTCGATCGGCGGCGTCATTGTCGACGGCGGCACCTTCGACTGGTCGAAATCGGGCAAGTACCCGATGCTGTCGGAACCGCGTCCCGAATATGGCGGCCTCGTGCTGCACGAAACCTTCGGCAATTTCGCTTTCGCCATAGCCGCCCGTGTGCTCGGCCTGCGCGATCTCGGCCCGGCGATTTCGCCCTTCAACGCTTTCCTCATCCTGACCGGCCTCGAAACCTTGCCACTGCGCATGCAGCGCCATTGCGACAACGCGATCACGGTCGCCGGCTGGCTGTCCAACCATCCCAAGGTCGCCTGGGTGAATTATCCCGGCCTGCCCAGCGACAAGAACAATGCGTTGCAGAAGAAATACTCGCCTGAAGGCGCCGGCGCCGTGTTCACCTTCGGCCTCAAGGGCGGCTACGAGGCGGGCATCAAGTTCGTCGAGGCACTCGAACTCTTCTCGCATCTGGCCAATGTCGGTGACACCAAGTCGCTGGTCATCCACCCGGCCTCGACCACGCACCGCCAGCTTTCCGACGAGCAGAAGGTCAGGGCCGGTGCCGGGCCGGATACGGTGCGACTGTCCATCGGTATCGAGGACGTCACCGACATCGTCGCTGACCTCGAACAGGCGCTCGCTAAGGTCTGACCTGATATGACCGCGTTTCTTTCCGTCGACACCAAAAGCGTCGAGCCCGAATCCGGCGCGCCCGCGCCGGATCGCCTGATCTCGGGCGATCCGAAATTCCGCACCTGGAACGTCGAGGAGCGTGACGGCGGTCTCTATGCCGGCATCTGGGAATCGACCCCTGGCAAATGGCGCATCGTCTATGACGAATGGGAATTCTGCCACATTCTCTCAGGCGTCTCGGTGATCGCGGAAGACGGTGGGGAAGCGCGCACCGTCAAGGCCGGCGACAGCTTCGTGCTGCGGCCGGGCTTCAAGGGAAGCTGGGAAGTGCTTGAGACGACTCGCAAGGAGTATGTGATCAAGCTTTGAAAGCTTGATCACATATCCAGGATCGGATCGGATTTCCGGGCAACTCACTAGCTAGAAATCGACGGAGAGCGCCTCCAGCCCATGGAAGTGGTAAGTGTCGCGGAAGCGGGGCTGTTCGGCAAGATGCAGTCGCGGGTGCCGCTCGAACAAAGTCTTCAGCGAAACCTGCAGTTCGAGGCGGGCGAGCGGCGCGCCGATGCAGAAATGGATGCCGGCGCCGAAAGACACATTCTTCTGGTCGGTGCGCTCCGGCCGGAAAGCCTGCGGTTCGGCGAAGGCGTGCGGATCATGATTGGCCATGCCAAGCAAGAGCCCTATCGTCTGGCCCGGCCGCACGACGATGCCGGGCGCGATTTCGATCTCCTCATAGGCATAGCGCATGAACATATGCAGCGGCGCGTCGAAACGCAGGCATTCCTCGACCGTCGCTGCCGTCGTTTCGGGGGAGGTGAAGAAGCGGCTCGGGTCGCCGCCTTGCGCCAGGATGGAATGGACGGCATTGCCGGTCTGGTGCACGGTTGCTTCATGACCCGCGTTGAGCAGCAGGATGGCCGAGGAGACCAGTTCGTCCTCGGACAATTTCTGACCGTCTTCCTGGGCCGCGATCAGCAGCGACAGCAGATCATCGCCCGGGTTCTTGCGCCGCTCGGTGACGTAACCGCGCAGGAAATCGGAAAATTCGCGTGCCGCGCGGTTGGCCGTCTCCTCGGTCTCGCGGATGCGGCCATGAATGTACATGGCAACCATCCGATGCGACCAGTCGAGCAGTTGCGGGCACATCTCGACCGGCACGCCGAGCATTTCGGCGATGATGGTGATCGGCAGCGGGGAGGCGAAGGCCGGCAGGAGGTCAACGGCCTTGCCAGGTTCGAAACGATCGATCAATTCGTTGGCGAGCGCCTCGACACGCGGCCGTAACCGTTCCACCTGACGCGAGACGAAGGCACGGTTGACCAGTGTCCTCAGCCGCGTGTGCACCGGCGGCTCCAGTTCCAGCATCGAGTTGGCTTCGATGCCGTCGAACGCCTCGAGATGAGTCCTGTCTTGGCCGACACCGCGGCTGTCTGGGATGCCGGCCGGGTTCTGGCGGCCGAAACGGCGGTCGCGCAGCAGTCTGTTGACATCGCCAAAGCCGCCAAAACACCAGAAGCCGAACTCCTCCCAGAAAAATGCATTCGATGCGTCGTGCAGGAAGCCGTAGGCCTCGTACGGGTTCATGAAGAAAGCCGGTTCGCGCGGGTCAAGCCTGAGCCGGCGTGTGGCTGGATCAAAGGCCAGATACGGGAGCGTCGATTTGGTCATGCCAGACCCATAGCGCGGCTTGCCAGCCCGGTTCCAGACCGTATGTTGCGTTCGGCAGCCTGATGCATTGAGCCAGCCAGTAGGGTTGCGGAAGGTCTGAACGGATGAATGTGATCGTCGTCGGGGCGGGTATCGCCGGTCTCTCCACGGCGTGGTCGCTGGTCAAGGCAGGCCACGCCGTCTCGATCGTCGAGCAGGGGCCGATCCCCAATCCGCTGGCGGCATCGGGCGACCATCACCGCATCATCCGCCGTGCCTACCGCGCTGGAACCGGCTACGGCCGGCTGATCACCGAAGCCTACGAGGCCTGGGACGAGATGTGGGCCGATCTCGGCGAGAACCACCTCGATCCAAGGGGATTCGTTTGCGTTTCGCGCGAGCCTGGCGATGAGGCCGAGGAATACCGCGAGGGTCTGGAGGAGGGCGATTTCCCTTTCGAATTGCTGGAACCGGGCGCAGCCGTCGAACGCTGGCCGTTCCTTGAGGTCGGCTCGTTCCGCTACGCCTATTTTTCGCCCGAAGGCGGCGCGCTGCATTGCCGCAAGATCGCGGTCGGGCTGGCCAGGTGGCTGCGCGCCAACGGCGCCAACGTCTACGAGCACAGCAAGGTGACGGAGATCGATGCCGAAGCCGGCCATATCGTGCTGGAAAGCGGCGAGACGATGCAGGCCGACCGCATCGTCGTTGCCGCTGGCGCCTGGGTGCTGAAGCTATTCCCCGAGCTCGGCGGCGAATTGAAGACTTTTCGCACCGCGCTCGCCTATGTCGAGCCGCCTGCCGATCTCGAGGCCGCATGGGAGGCCGCGCCCGTCATTCTCGATGTCGGCGGCAAGACCGACGGCTATATGATCCCGCTCACCCGCGGCGCCGGAATGAAATTCGGCTCGGGCCTGCACAAGGTGCCGACCAGCGATGCCGACTGGAACCGCGAGCCTGTGCCCGGCGAGGGCGAGGCGATCCGCAACCTGTTTTCGCCGCCGATCGCCCGCATCGAGGAGTACAGGGTGACCGAAGTGGTCACCTGCGCCTACACCTTCACCGAGGACGAGAAATTCCTGGCGCATGAGACAGGCAAGTGCCTGGTCGTCTCGGCCTGTTCCGGCCACGGCTACAAATTTGGCGCGGCAGTGGGGCGCCGCGTGGCCAAAGCCATCGGCGACGGCGATGTCACCGGCCTCAAGGCCTGGCTACGGGCCGAGGTGGCCTAAGCTCAATCCTGGCAATGCCTCGGAATATGTACGCGCCGCCAGCCGGATGAGCCTTCGCGCACCAGCACGCGGCGCGGGACGGTCCGGTAGGAGGCGGGAACATCGATGACGCGCCTTTGCTCGGGCCGAACCAGCACCTCCTCGGCGATGCTGTCATATTGCGCCGGAATGACGACACGCCGCGTGCGCTCGGGCTGGATCACCACCGTCTCGGCGACGCTTTCGTAGCGTGCCTTGTGCCAAACCTTGCACAGCACCCGGTGGCCATGGATGACGCGCCATTCCCAGGAATAGCCGCCGCCATCGACCCTGACGGTGTGGTAGACTGTCCGGGTGATTGCCGGGACCACTTCGTACCGAACCTGTGCCGGCACGGTCATCACCACGCGCTCGCGGGTGCCGTAGATCGGCGGGTCATAGTCGACGATCTGCTGGCCGGGAGGGCTGACCATGACGTCTTCGTAGACGGTGTCGTAAACGGCCGGTGTGCGGACGGGCTCGTAGCATTCGACGGCGCGGCCGCCTGCCGCCGTTTGCGAAATCGAGCCGAGCAGGGTCAGCCCGGCAATGGTGAAGCATGCGGTTTTCCCGGACATGGCACTCCCCCGTTTGAACTGCAGGCACAAGTTCAACGTTGAATTGTAGGGGAAGCCATTGCGGAGAAAAGCGGTTTCGGCGCATTTCGTTAAGTGACGAGGTTAAGAAACTGCTACCTGGCGGGGGCAGGCTCGGTATTTCGGGGCGGCGTGGCATCAGCTGCTGCTAATCCTTGCCCGGAAGCTTGATTCGACTTACCCAGATGGCTAGGACGGGTCGGCCTTGCACAAGGATGAGCCGGCATCCTATTTACATCTTGACGATCCAGAACCGATTCTGCCCGAACTGCCAGCCTGTCCGGCGCCGGAAATCCCACCGCGAGAAGAGATAACTGATGAAGAATCCCGTCGAAACCTACATGAACCTCGTTCCGATGGTGGTCGAACAGACCAATCGCGGCGAGCGGGCCTACGACATTTT
Source organism: Mesorhizobium sp. B3-2-1 (assembly GCF_006439515.1). Classification (NCBI taxonomy): domain Bacteria; kingdom Pseudomonadati; phylum Pseudomonadota; class Alphaproteobacteria; order Hyphomicrobiales; family Phyllobacteriaceae; genus Mesorhizobium; species Mesorhizobium sp. B3-2-1. The sequence continues at coordinate 245,029 of NZ_VFTI01000003.1, forward strand.
CTCGCGCCTCCTCAAGGAGCGCATCATTTTCATCACCGGTCCGGTCGAGGACGGCATGGCGACGCTGGTCTGCGCGCAGCTCCTGTTCCTCGAAGCCGAGAACCCGAAGAAGGAAATCAACCTCTACATCAATTCGCCGGGCGGCGTCGTCACCTCGGGTATGGCGATCTACGACACCATGCAGTTCATCAAGCCGGCCGTGTCGACGCTGTGCATCGGCCAGGCGGCCTCGATGGGCTCGCTGCTGCTGACCGCCGGCCACAAGGACATGCGCTTTGCCACGCCGAACGCCCGCATCATGGTTCACCAGCCGTCCGGTGGCTTCCAGGGCCAGGCGTCCGATATCGAGCGTCATGCCCAGGACATCATCAAGCTGAAGCGTCGCCTCAACGAGGTCTATGTCAAGCACACCGGCAAGAGCTATGAAGAGATCGAGAAGACGCTCGACCGCGACCATTTCATGACCGCCGACGAGGCCAAGGATTTCGGCCTGATCGACAAGGTCATTTCGTCGCGCGAGGCGGCCGAGGGAGCGTTGGCATAAAGGTTGGTTGGCAGTTGGATGGCACCATCACGCGCTTTTGGCGCGTCTTGCGTCATTTCGGCCACAATTGGCTGTTCCCTCGGAGGTCGGGATTGCCTACGTTAAGGCTATGTTGATTTTCGACGGCTTAGCTTTGCGTGGGGAAGCTGCGAATCATTGCCACGTTTTCTGATTTGTGTTTCGTATGGAATACGTTGCGGGAGCCGGAAGACTGGCGGCGGCGGATTCCCGCGATAAATAGAGTATGCGCCCTTTCAGCCAGACCATCGGCGGGCGGCCATGAAAGGACATGAAATGAGCAAGGTCGGCAACAACAGCGGTGATTCCAAGAACACGCTCTATTGCTCGTTTTGCGGCAAAAGCCAGCACGAGGTGCGCAAGCTGATCGCCGGCCCAACGGTGTTCATCTGCGACGAGTGCGTCGAGCTGTGCATGGACATCATCCGCGAGGAGAACAAGACCTCGATGGTGAAGTCGCGCGAGGGCGTGCCGACCCCGCAGGAGATCCTCAAGGTTCTCGACGACTACGTCATCGGCCAGCCCTACGCCAAGCGCGTGCTGTCGGTGGCGGTCCACAACCATTACAAGCGCCTCGCGCATGCCGGCAAGAACAACGATGTCGAGCTGGCCAAGTCCAACATCCTGCTGATCGGCCCGACCGGCTGCGGCAAGACGCTGCTGGCGCAGACGCTGGCCCGCATCATCGACGTGCCCTTCACCATGGCGGACGCCACGACGCTGACCGAGGCCGGTTATGTCGGCGAGGATGTCGAGAACATCATCCTGAAGCTGTTGCAGTCGGCCGACTACAATGTCGAGCGCGCCCAGCGCGGCATCGTCTACATCGACGAAATCGACAAGATTTCGCGCAAGTCCGACAATCCCTCGATCACCCGCGACGTGTCGGGCGAGGGCGTGCAGCAGGCGCTGCTCAAGATCATGGAAGGCACGGTCGCCTCCGTCCCGCCGCAGGGCGGCCGCAAGCACCCGCAGCAGGAGTTCCTGCAGGTCGACACCGCCAACATCCTGTTCATCTGCGGCGGTGCCTTCGCCGGGCTGGACAAGATCATCTCGGACCGCGGCAGGAAGACATCGATCGGTTTTGGCGCCATCGTCGCGTCGCCGGAGGATCGCCGCACGGGTGACGTTTTCCGCCTGGTCGAGCCCGAGGATCTGTTGAAATTCGGCCTCATTCCGGAGTTCGTCGGTCGTCTGCCGGTCCTGGCGACGCTGGAGGATCTCGACGAGCCGGCATTGATCCAGATCCTGACCGAACCGAAGAACGCGTTGGTCAAGCAGTATCAGCGCCTGTTCGAGATGGAAAATGTCGACCTGACCTTCCACGAGAACGCGCTTTCCGCGATCGCCAAGCGCGCCATCGAGCGCAAGACCGGTGCGCGCGGCCTGCGTTCGATCATGGAAGCGATCCTGCTCGACACGATGTTCGAACTGCCTGCGCTCGAAGGCGTGCGCGAGGTGGTGATTTCGGAAGAAGTGGTGACCGGCAGCGCCCGGCCGCTCTACATCTATTCCGAACAGAAGGAAAAGAAGGGCAATGTCAGCGCCTGATATGGCACTTGGCCCTATATTTTTGTGGAACGGCGCCCTTGCGGCGCCGTTTTGCTGTGAGGAACCGGCACACCTTCGCGATGGAATGGATTGCGGACCATGTTAACTCTTGATCTTTGGCCCGCCTGCATCCACCTAACACGAGAAGGCCGAGGTGCCCGATTTCTGTGCTGTAAAACTCCCGTCATAAACGGTGGTAGGCGGAACGATCCCCGGTCGTTAATATGAGATTCGCGGTTGGCCTGATGGTGGCCGCGACATGAAAGGTTGGACAATGGCCAAAATATCCAAGGCTCCCAGCGACGGCGTCTTTGCAGTCCTCCCACTGCGCGACATCGTGGTGTTCCCGCACATGATCGTTCCGCTGTTCGTCGGGCGCGAAAAGTCGATCAAGGCGCTGGAAGAGGTGATGGGTCAGGAAAAGCAGATCCTGCTTGCCACCCAGATGAATGCCGCCGATGACGATCCCGAGCCTGATGCGATCTTCGACATCGGCACGCTCGCCAATGTGCTGCAATTGCTGAAGCTGCCCGACGGCACCGTCAAGGTTCTGGTCGAAGGCGCCTCGCGTGCGAAAATCGTCTCCTTCACCGACCGTCCCGACTTCCACGAGGCCAAGGCCACGGCGCTGGTCGAGCCGGAAGAGGAAGAGGTCGAGGTCGAGGCTCTGGCCCGCTCGGTCGTCACCGACTTCGAGAACTACGTCAAGCTGAACAAGAAGATCTCGCCCGAAGTGGTGGGTGCCGCCAGCCAGATCGACGACTATTCAAAGCTCGCCGACACGGTTGCCTCGCATCTCGCCATCAAGATCCCTGAAAAGCAGGAGATGCTGGCCACGCTTTCCGTCAAGGAGCGGCTGGAAAAGGCGATGGGCTTCATGGAAGCCGAAATCTCCGTCCTGCAGGTGGAGAAGCGCATCCGCTCGCGCGTCAAGCGCCAGATGGAGAAGACGCAGCGCGAATACTACCTCAACGAGCAGATGAAGGCGATCCAGAAGGAACTCGGCGAAGGCGAGGATGGCCGCGACGAGGCCGCCGAGATCGAGGCGCGCATCAAGAAGACCAAGCTCTCCAAGGAGGCTCGCGAAAAGGCGGAAGCCGAGTTGAAGAAGCTCAGGACGATGTCGCCGATGTCGGCTGAATCGACCGTCGTGCGCAACTATCTCGATTGGCTGCTGTCGATCCCGTGGGGCAAGAACTCCAAGGTCAAGCAGGACCTGGCCTACGCGCAGAATGTCCTCGACACTGATCACTTCGGCCTCGACAAGGTCAAGGACCGCATCGTCGAGTACCTTGCCGTGCAAAGCCGCCAGAAGAAGCTGAAGGGGCCGATCCTGTGCCTCGTCGGCCCTCCCGGCGTCGGCAAGACCTCGCTCGGCAAGTCGATCGCCAAGGCGACCGGTCGCGAATTCATCCGTATGGCGCTCGGCGGCGTGCGTGACGAAGCCGAGATCCGTGGCCACCGGCGCACCTATATCGGCTCGATGCCCGGCAAGGTCATCCAGTCGATGAAGAAGGCAAAGAAGTCCAATCCGCTCTTCCTGCTCGACGAGATCGACAAGATGGGCCAGGACTTCCGTGGCGACCCGTCTTCGGCGCTGCTCGAGGTGCTCGATCCCGAACAGAACTCGACGTTCATGGACCATTACCTCGAGGTCGAATACGACCTGTCGAGCGTGATGTTCGTGACGACGGCGAACACGCTGAACATCCCTGCGCCCTTGATGGACCGCATGGAGATCATCCGTATCGCCGGCTACACCGAGGACGAGAAGATCGAGATCGCCAAGCGGCACCTGATGCCGAAGGTTATCCGCGATCACGCGCTGCAGCCGAAGGAGTTCTCCGTCGGTGAGGACGCGATCCGCGCCATCATCCAGACCTACACCCGTGAAGCGGGCGTCAGAAGCCTGGAGCGCGAGCTGATGAAGCTCGGGCGCAAGGCGGTGACCGAGATCCTGAAGACGAAGAAGAAGACGGTGAGCATCACGGCGGCGAACCTCGCCGACTACCTCGGTGTTCAGCGCTACCGCTTCGGCCAGGTCGAGGCTGACGATCAGGTCGGTGTCGTCACCGGCCTTGCCTGGACGGAAGTCGGCGGCGAGCTGCTGACGGTCGAAGGCGTCATGATGCCCGGCAAGGGCCGCATGACGGTGACCGGCAATCTGCGCGACGTGATGAAGGAATCGATCTCGGCGGCGGCCTCCTATGTCCGTTCGCGCGCCATCGATTTCGGCATCGAGCCGCCGCTGTTCGACAAGCGCGACATCCACGTGCACTTGCCGGAAGGCGCAACGCCGAAGGACGGTCCGTCCGCAGGCGCGGCCATGGCCACGGCCATTGTGTCGGTGCTGACGGGTATTCCGGTTCGGGCCGATGTGGCGATGACTGGCGAGATAACGCTTCGCGGCCGCATCTTGCCGATCGGTGGCCTCAAGGAGAAGCTGCTCGCCGCACTGCGCGGCGGCATCAAGAAGGTGCTGATCCCGGAAGACAACGCCAAGGATCTGGCGGAGATTCCGGACAACGTGAAGAACGGCATGGAAATCATTCCGGTCTCACGCGTCGGTGAGGTGCTGCGCCACGCGCTGGTGCGGATGCCGGAGCCGATCGAATGGGTCGAACCGGTCAATCCGCCGGCCGCGACCGACAGCGCCGACGATGCCGGAAAGTCGCTTGCGCATTAGGGCGCTGCGCGTCCAGCGCAAAGGACGCTCCAATACTGGGGATTTGCGCATGGTCCTTTCGGAAAACCGACCGCGGTTTTCAGGGCCATGCGTTAGAAATCGCTAAGGTTGCAGCGCACAAACAGAAAGCCGGGCTTCGCGCCCGGCTTTTTCATGTGAAAAACCCCGGAATTCCGGGCTTTTTCCGCTTTTTTCCTGCCTTTTCGACTTGGTTGCGGGAACGCTTCTTTCTAAAGTCCGTTTCCTGCCGGATGAGTCGTAAGTTCCGGTGTTCTCATGGAAGGGAATTTTTATGAACAAGAACGAACTGGTGTCCGCTGTCGCCGACGCCGCGAGCATTTCGAAGGGTGACGCGCAGTCGGCGGTCGATGCAGTGTTTTCTGTCATCTCCGGCGAACTGAAGAAGGGCGGCGATGTCCGGCTTGTCGGCTTTGGCAATTTCACCGTGTCAAAGCGCGCTGCATCCACCGGCCGCAACCCCCAGACCGGCGCCGAAGTGCAGATCCCGGCGCGCACCGTGCCGAAGTTCTCGGCCGGCAAGGGCCTCAAGGACGCCGTCAACTAAGCGCATTTTAATTTTCAAAAACCAGAAAAGCCGGGCTTGCCCGGCTTTTCATTTTTGGACCCCGTATCGAATCGATCGGACCAGAAGCTTCTCAAGCTGTCGGGGCGTCGGCGCGCATCAGGCCTTCCTTCTTGAGATCGGCCCAAAGCGCTACAGGCACTTTCGCGTCCAGCAGCGACCGGTTGCTCTCGACTTCTTCAGGCCGCTGACCGCCGGGGATGACCGAAACCACCGACGGGTGCAACTGCGGGAATTGCAGGGCGGCCTCGATGAGCCTGATACCATGGCGTTTGCAGACGGCCTCGATGCGCGTCACTCGGTCGAGCACATCCTGCGGCGCTTCGGAATAGTTGTAGTAGGCGCCGGGCTTCGGTCCGGTCGCCAGAATGCCGGAATTGTAGGGGCCGCCGAGAACGATGCCGATGCCGCGTTTCTGGCAAAGCGGCAGGAACGATGTCAGCGCCTCCTGTTCCAGCAGCGTATAGCGCCCGGCAAGCAGGAACAGGTCGAAATCGCCGCGCTCGGCCAGCGTCTGGGCCACCTGCCATTCGTTGATGCCACCGCCGAACGCCTTGATGACGCCCTGGTCGCGCAAGGCGAGCAGGCCATAATAGCCCGAGCGCATGAACTCCTCGATGCGCTGGTCGGACGCCTCCTTGCTGCCATGGGTGAAGATGTCGACGTCGTGCACGAACAGGATGTCGATGCGGTCGACGCCGAGCCGCTCCAACGAGGCCTCGAACGAGCGCATGACGCCGTCATAGCTGTAGTCGTAGACCTCCTTGCGCGACGGCGTGTCGAAGAACTTGCCGATGCCCGTGCGCTCCTCCGGCGGGCAGGCGCGCATGATGCGGCCGACCTTGCTCGACAGCACATAGTCGTCGCGCTTCCTGGAGCGCAGGAACGGGTTGAGGCGCGTTTCCGACAGGCCGAGCCCATAGAGGGGGGCGGTGTCATAGTAGCGGCAGCCGGTCGCCCAGGCGGCCTCCAACGTCGCATTGGCGTCCTCGTCGGAGACGGCGCGGTAAAGATTGCCGAGCGGAGCCGTGCCGAAGCCCAGCTCCGTGAAGGTGATGCCGCCATTGCCGATGCGGTCGAAATGCCGTGTCTTCATGTCTTGAAATTTTCCCGGATTGATTTGTCTGACATGACACTATCATGCTCGTGGCTAGGCAAAAGCGCCGCTGAGCGTTGGACACGCATTTTCGCGGTTGCTAGCATGAACGAAATCAAGCTGTTCCGGGAAAGAGCATGATCGGGAATTGCCAATCATCTTCGACTACCGGCACGCCGGTGGCGCGGCCATGAGCAACTCCAGCTCGCAGATGTTCAGGACCGCACTCGACGAGGTTGAAGCGGTGCTGGCGCGCGTCGATGGCGACCGGATCGACGCCGCCTGCGGGATGCTGGTGGATGCTAGACAGATCGTCGTCTATGGCTGCGGCCGCGAGGCCTTGCAGGTGAAGGGCTTCGCCATGCGGCTCTATCATCTGGGCCTGCCGGTTTCGGTCGTCGGCGACATGAACACGCCGCCTGTAGCGCAGGGCGATGTTTTGCTTGTCAGTTCCGGGCCTGGCGAAACCTCGACCGTGCTCACCCTGATGCGCATCGCGCGCGAGGCCGGCGCGACCGTCCTGCTCCTGACCGCCCAGGCAGGCGGCAGCGCCGTAGGGCTGGCTGATTTGACGTTGCTGATCCCGGCGCAGACCATGGCCGACGACCAGGGACCGCAAAAGACGTCGGTGCTGCCGATGGGCTCGGTTTTCGAGGGCGCGCTGTTCCTGCTGTTCGAGATCATGGTGCTGAAACTCAGGGAATTGACTGCGGCGTCGCCGGAAGCCATGCGCGCCCGCCACACCAACATGGAATAGACCATGCGCTATGAACTGATGCTGCCGCACCAGATCCGCAAGGCGATTGCCGAGAATTGGCCGGTCGCGCTGCCGCTCGGCGTGCTGGAATACCATGGCGAGCACATGGCCGTCGGCATGGACACGCTGGCCGTCATCAAGACGCTGGAGCTGTTCGAAAAAGAGAGCGATGTCGTCATCCTGCCGCCCTTCTACTATGGCGCGGCGAGTTATGCCGTGGCACCGCCGGAAGGCAGTGGTTCCGTTCAGGTCGGCGGCAATCAACTGGCGCCGTTCGGCGAGGAGCTGTTCTACAGCCTGCTGCGTATCGGTTTCCGCAACATCCACGCCATCATTCATCACCAGACCGAGAATTTCGCCGCCGGCATGCCGACCGATCTCGCCTTCAAGACCGCCGGCAGGCAGGCGATCTTTCGCTTCCTCGAGAAGCAGCGCGGCGAAGGCTGGTGGGGCTCCGAGACGATGGCCGACTACTATGCCGGGCATGCGGCGGGCGAAAATTTCTTCAACTGGGTGCAGGTGCATCCGCTGATGCCGGCCGCCATGAACGGCAAATATCCATTCGACCATGCCGGCATCGGCGAGACATCGCTGATGCTGGCGCTATGTCCGGAAGCAGTGGACGCCGCGCACTTCGCGGACAACAAAACCTGGTATACGGCGAGCGCGGCGGATGCTTCGGCAGAGCTTGGACAGAAGGGCGTCGCCATGATCATGGATCATCTGCGCGCGATCCTGAAGGCCTAGCGCGCCCTTCCTTCTCCCACAGAGGGGTACAGAGGGAAAGAAGAGGCGCCCGGTCACTTCACCGCACCAGCCGTCATGCCCATGATCAGGTAGCGCTCCAGCGCGATACCGATGACCGCAAGCGGCGCGATCGCTGCGGTGGCCAGCGCGGCCATCGACCACCAGTTGATGCCTTGCGACCCCGTCTGGCTGGCAACCATGACCGGGATCGTCTTGGCGTCCGTCGAGGTCAAAAGGGCGGCGAAGAAATACTCGTTCCAGCACAGCACCATTGCCAGGATGAAGGCCGCGACCATGCCCGGCAGCGCGATCGGCATGACGATGCGGAAAAAGGCGCCCCAGATCGACAGGCCGTCGACGAGGGCTGCTTCCTCGAGTTCGACTGGAATCGAGTTGAACTGGTCGCGCATGATCCAGATGACGATCGGCAGCACCATCAGCGTGTAGAGCAGGATCAACCCGATGCGCGTATCGAGCAGCCCGACTTCGCGGTAGAGCACTAGGAAGGGTAGGGCGAGCACCACCGGCGGCAGGATCAACTGCGACAGGAAGAAGAACGAGATGTCCTCGTTCTTGAACCAGGCGAAATGGTAGCGATAGCGGGTCAGGCCATAGGCGGCGAGGCTGCCGATGATGATAGCCAGGCTCGACGCACCAACCGAGGTGATGACCGAATTCATGAAACGCTTGAGGAACTCGTCGCGCACGGTCGAGGTCTGGAAGATCGAGTCCGGCGACAGGCCAAGCGATCGCCAGCCTTTCCAATCCGGCTGGAAGTCGACAAACGGGATCAGATGCCCTTGCGTGACGTCGACCGCCGATTTGAACGAGGTCGTTATCGTCCAGTAGATGGGGAACAGGCAGATGAAAGCCCAGAAGACAAGTGCGCCATAGATGAAGACACGGCTGGTGATGAAGCTCGCCGGGGAGCGGATTTCGGAGACGGTATAGTCGGTGGTCTGAACGCTCATGATCCGGCCGCTCTAGTTGACGTTGCGCACGAAGCGGTTGGCGATCTTCAGGAGCCAGGTCACGAACACGACGATGATGACGAGATAGGCCATCGCCAGCATGGTGCCGTAGCCGACATTCGAGCGGTCGCGATATTCGCGGTAGATGAAGCTCGACACCGAATCGGTGGCTCCGCCCGGGCCGCCCGACGTCACCGTAATGATGATGTCCGCAAGCTTCAGCTTGAAGATGATGCGCAGGATGACGGCGGTGACAGACACCGGCAGCATCAGCGGGAAGGTGACATGCCAGAAGGTTTGCCATGCATTGGCGCCGTCGACACGCGCCGCCTCCAGCACCTCGCGGGACATCGCCTGCAGTCCGGCCAGCAGCATGATCATCATGAAGGGAATGAAGGTCCAGGCGTCCAGCATCATGATCGAGATGCGGGCTGTGATCGGCTCTGAGAAGAAGGCGGGATTGTCCCAGCCGAGATGGCGCGCCAGCGTCGCCGCCGGGCCGAACCGGTATTCCATCAGCGATTTGCCGATCATCCAGGACACTGCGACCGGCGACAGCATCAGCGGCATCAGGAAGACGACGCGGAAGAATTTTCGCGCCCGGATCTGCGCGTTGAGCAACAGCGCCAGCCCGAAGGCGATGACATATTCGACCAGCACCGCAAGCACATAGAGCACCATGTTGAACAGCGCATTGCGGTAGTATGGATCGCCGAGCATCTGCCAGAAATTGTCGAGCCCGTTGAACCTGCGGCCGCTGAAGGAGCTGAGGTTCCAGTCGGTGAGCGCGATATAGAAACCAAACAGCGTGGGAAAGATCACCATGGCGATGGTGAACAGCAGCGCCGGCAGCAGGAACAGCGCGCGCTGGCCGTCCTCGCCGCGTGTCAGAACCTGGCCGATCCCGATAGCAACGCCCCATAGCACATAGGCGTAGACCACGGGCCGCCATGTCTCGAAGCCGATCGTATCGACCTCGGTCTTGTAGAGGATCTGAAGCAGGATCGTCGCCAGGAGGCCGAGTGTGGCCAAGGCCATCAGTGTCCAGCCGAAGCGTTTGCGGCCAGGCGGGATCAGATCCATTGGTGTGGAATTTGCCGGCCACGCATTCGTGGTCGAGGTCTGTTCAGCCACGCCTCTCGCCTCTTCTGGTACGATGGCCGGCAGAGCCGGTCAAAACTTGGCCCGGCGATGATGTGACGCCGGGCCGTGACTTTTATCAAACGTCCACCTATGCGCCGAGCGAGGCCTTGTAGAGTTTGATCTGCTTCTCGCGGCCGATCTGGTCGGTCAGCTTCTCCCAGGCGGCGGCGATGGCATCGGCGCCTTCCTGTGCCTTCATCTTGCCTGCGAAGGTATTGGCCAGGATGTCCTCGGCAGCGCTGTAGTATTGGAAGATGCCGGGGATACGTGGCTCGATAGCGCCATTCGGATGATTGTAAGAGTTGAACTGGGAGTCGAGGTAGTTCGTGATGAATGCCCTGTCGTAGCCGGCGGCCACCCATTCGTCGATGTCGTGCTGGCTGTTGCGGTAGCACTGGAATCCGGACGGATACATCGCCGTCCAGATTGCCAGATCCTTGCCACCGAGATGCGCCGCCGCGCTCCAGGCGGCCTTGTGCTTCTTCGGATCGCCGTCGACGCGGGCCATGACATAGACGCCCCAGCCGAGATAGGCGAGGTTGGGCGCGTAGTTCGGTCCGCTCGGCAGTTTTTCCCATTTGCCGGCCTTGGAATTGTAGACGTCATCCGAGCCCGGCAGGATGTCGAAGCCGCAAAGGTCGCCAATCACAGAGGAATCGTTGGTTTTGGCGTTGGAACCGATGTCGCCCCACCAGGGGATCATTGAACCGGTTCCGGCCAGAAACTGCTGGAAACCGGTGGTGTTCGGGTCGGCATTGATCTGGTCGGCCGGTTCGGACGGCAAGGCGTCGATGACGTCCTGGATGGCGCGCACCCAGGCCGGATTGTTGATGCGCGGCTTCATCGTGTCGGCGTCGAACAGCCACGCCTTGTCGTCGGGATGCTTGGCGTAGGCCGTGGCACGGCTGCCCAGGAAGTAGAAGCCGAAACCGCCCCAGGGCTTGGGCGCGTCGAGATACCCGTAGACGTCCTGGCCCTTGAATTTCTTGCCCTTGAGGAACTTGGTGACGGCCTGCACCTGCTGCCAGGTCTTCGGTACGCCCCATTCACCGGCTCCGCCGCCGTCCTTCCACTGCTTGGCAAGGTCTGCGTCGGCGAACACATCGGTGCGGTAGTTGAAGTTGTGCGTGTCGCCGTCGATGGTGACGCGATACTGCTTGCCATCCCAGGTGCCGACCGGCGGCTTGAGGTAGTTGACGAGATCGTCGAAGTCGATCTGCTTCTTGACCCAGTCGGGCATTTCAGAGGTCAGGCCCTTGCCGCAGACGTCGCCTTCGAAAGGCGCGCCCATCTCGGCAATGTCGAAGTCGACGGTTCCGGTGGCAATCGACTGCTGCAGGCGGGCATTGTAATCCGCTTGCGCCAGATCGATCCAGTTGATCTTGGCGCCGGTATAGGTCTCCCATGGCTTCAGGAAGCCGCGGAACAGCACATTGTGCAGATTCTGGTTGTTGAGGCCCATGAAGGCGAGCTCGACACCGGCGAACTCGCCTTGCTTGACACTTGCCTTGGTCGCATCGAGGCAGAGTTCGCCGACCTTCTGGAAGTCGGCGTCGGTCGGCTGACCTTTGCCAACCCCGGGAATCTGCAAGATTTTCGAGCGCAGTTCGCTTGCGGCCGAAGCAGGGCGCGTCAGGGCGCCAAGTCCGGCGCCGGATGCGGCCGCGATCGCGGCCATGGAGGCCGCGCCCTTCAATATGTCGCGCCTTGTAGCGCCGGCACGGACCAGTTTGTCGTAAAGATCTACTCGCATGGACTATTCCTCCCAGAACGTTAGTCGTGAATCGAAGTGCCAATCGTGCCGGGCGCTGGCTTTGTTCAGATGCGAAACCAGGACCCCAACCTGCGTCACTTCGCGTTCCGTTTTTTCGGATAGAGTACCAGCGTTTCGGATCGGCGCTCGTCACTATTCTCGCAACCAAACGCCGTGTCAACGAGAACGGTTTTTATCTATAAGAGACCGGCTTGCCCTGACCGGTCGCGTTGGTTAGCTTCTGCGCCTACGGCCATTGGAGCCGATGGGGGAACGATGGCTCAAGTCGCGATAAGCAAGGTGGCCAAGGCGTTTGGAACCGTCAAGGTTCTGCACGAAGTCAGCGTCGACATTGCCGATGGCCAGTTCGTCGTGCTTGTCGGCCCGTCAGGCTGCGGAAAGTCCACGCTGCTCAGGATGGTGGCGGGGCTGGAGACTGTCTCTGGCGGCACGATCGCCATCGGCGACCGCGTCGTCAATCACCTGCCGCCCGCAAAGCGCGACATCGCCATGGTGTTCCAGAACTATGCGCTCTATCCGCACAAGACGGTCGAGCAGAACATGGCCTTCGCCCTCAAGCTGCGCAAGACCGATCCGGCCGTGGTTGCCGAGCGGGTCAAGCGCGCCGCCGACATCCTCGACCTCAGCCCCTATCTGAAGCGCTATCCGCGCCAGCTTTCCGGCGGCCAGCGTCAGCGCGTCGCCATGGGGCGCGCCATCGTGCGCAATCCGCAGGTATTCCTGTTCGACGAGCCGCTTTCGAACCTCGACGCCAAGCTGCGCGTGCAGATGCGCACCGAGATCAAGGAGCTGCACCAGCGGCTGAAGACCACCACCATCTATGTCACCCACGACCAGATCGAAGCCATGACGATGGCCGACAAGATCGTCGTCATGCGCGACGGCCGCATCGAACAGGTCGGCGCGCCGCTGGAGCTTTTCGACCGGCCGGCCAACCTTTTCGTCGCCGGTTTCATCGGCTCGCCGTCGATGAACCTGCTCAAGGGCACCGGGCGCAAGGGTGGCGTCGACATTGCCGGAACGCTGTTCCCGGTTTCTCCGAACAACGCCGTCGAGGAGGGGCGCTCCGTGGTGTATGGCGTGCGGCCCGAACATCTCGAGATCCATCCCGATGGCGTGCCGGCCAAGATTTCGGTGGTCGAGCCGACCGGATCGGAAACCCTGGTCTTCCTGCGCTTCGGCGACGGCGAGATGGTGGCGCTGTTTCGCGAGCGCCATGACTTCAAGCCCGGCGACACGCTGAGGCTTCGGCCAAGGCTCGACCATATCCATCTGTTCGATGCCGAGACCGGCAAGCGTCTCTGATCTCAAACGTACTTCACGAGGACCATCATGCTCAAAGGGATCGATCCGTTGCTCAATGCCGATGTGCTCCAGGCATTGCGGGCGATGGGCCATGGCGATGACCTGATCATCGCCGATACCAACTTTCCCTCCGATTCGGTGGCGCGCCAGACGGCGCTCGGTCGGGTGCTGCGCATCGATGCCTCGGCGGCCCGGGTGGTGAAGGCGGTGCTGTCGCTTTACCCGCTGGACACGTTCGTCGACGACTCGGCCGCTCGCATGGAGATCGTCGGCAAGCCGGACGAGATTCCAACCGTGCAAAAGGAAGTGCAGAAGGAGATCGACGCCGCCGAGGGCAAGTCCTGGCCGATGGTGCCGGTCGAGCGTTACGCCTTCTACGAGCGAGCCAAGCAGGCCTATTGCGTCATCCAGACCGGAGAACGCCGATTCTACGGCTGCTTTGCCTTCCGCAAGGGCGTCGTGCCACCGGATGCGGAGTAGCGGCATGGCCTCGGGCAAGCCGATCGTCATTCTCGGTGTGTTTGTTGCCGACACCGCCTATCGCGCCGATCGCCAGCCGCGCATGGGTGAAACGATCCTCGGCAATTCCTTCAAGCTGGGACCAGGCGGCAAGGGTTCGAACCAGGCGGTGGCCGCCGGCAAGCTGGGGGCGGACGTCACATTCCTGACCAGGCTCGGCGTCGACGCCTTCGCCGACATGGCCAAGCGGACCTGGAAGGATGCCGGCGTGAAGAGCGCCGCAATCGACACGCCGGACAGCTATACCGGCGCCGCCTACATCTTCGTCGAGGAGGGAAGCGGCAACAACGCCATCATCGTCAGCCCCGGCGCCGCCATGCTGATCACGCCTGAGGATATCGATGCCAATGCCGACCTTGTCAGGAGTGCCGGTGTTTTCGTTACGCAGCTCGAACAGCCGATCGATGCCGCGATGCGGGCCCTGGAGATCGCGCGCGGGGCAGGGGTGACGACCATTCTCAATCCGGCACCCGCCGCAACGCTTTCCGACCGCATCTACAAGCTCTGCGACTATCTTACACCGAACGAGACAGAGGCCGAGGAATTGACCGGGCTGAAAGTCTCCTCTGTCGATGAAGCGCGCGTCGCCGCGGACAAGCTGCTTGAAAAGGGCGTCGGCACGGTCATCGTCACGCTCGGCGACAAGGGCGCGCTGCTGCACGCGAAGAATCGGTCCGAGCATGTTCCAGCCATCAGTGCCGGCCCTGTCGTCGAGACCACCGGCGCGGGGGACGCCTTCAATGGCGGCCTGGCCGCAGCACTTTCGCGCGGCATGGAGCCGCTGGAGGCGGTGCGCTTCGCCTGCGCCGTTGCCGGCATTTCCGTGACCCGTCCAGGCACCGCACCGTCGATGCCGACATTGCAGGAGGTTGGGGAGCTGCTGGCCAAGGGGTTAAAAAAGTTTGAAGGGCTAAAGACATAGCGATTGGGCAAGAAGTTTTTGCCTAGGCCCGCATATCAGATGTAAAGCATTGACCAAAGAGATTTTGTCAATGGTCCCTGGATATGCGGTTATTCAATGCAAGGAATGCTAAGAGCGATGGTCAATCCCAACAAGTGAGTCAACATTCGCGTTTATCAATTTGAACGATATGGCCTCTGAAGCACTGAGAAAATGAAATTCATCTTCCGTCTGCTGCATCGCAATCAGAAAAATTCTCTGATCCATTTCCATCTCAGAAATATGTCTAGCAAGATCAGCTGATCCTTCTTTGAAAAATGACAAATATTGCAGAACCTCGCTTCGCGTGAAATTGCGCTTATCCTTGACTAAAGGATAAATTTGATGGAGGCCGATATTGGAGAAAATGTGGGAGAAGCGCTGCTTGCCGCCCAGCAAAATGAGGCTGCAGGCAGAATTACATGATGAGGGATCAAGCGCGCCGTCGATCTCAACTGTTACAGACGGGCGTGCGACAACCGTTATTGCGCCGTAAATTCTAGCTTGTCTTGACACTGAATAGGCTGGACTGGCCAGCCCGCCAAGAGAATCAAGAAGTAGGATAAAATGTGGACCTAGGCCCTTTATGGCGTTGTCTCGCGACCAGTTTGTGGACTTCTCGAGATGATCGAGCGTCGTCTGAAAGCGGTCGATGGTCGTGTCAGAAATCTCGCCGTCGGCGAACACGACAACGCAGTTCTCGCAGTGGGGATTCTCGATGATCTTAAAAGTCATCGGCTCTTGCTGTATAGACTTGGCCTTGTCGGCAACGGCGAATTGGACTGCGACGTACATAGTCACAGTTGAGACGACTAACAAAAAGAAAGCATGTGAAATTCGCATCAAATGCCCCTCGTAGACGTGATCCAAGCGAAGCCTAATTCGTAACTCTGAATACAGGGTGCGCCAATCTTGGGACCTCGGTTGTCCGTGAAGATCGCTAAGATGTGTCTGGCGCCAATCGAAAAAGCGATCCGAAATTGCGCCGAAGACTTGATCAAGGCAAGCCGAGATAGTCCTTTGAGGCAGGAGCCTTCTTCTCCCTTGGGTTGACGGCTAGTAAGCGCCTTGGGGCACTACAATAGCCTGGCGTGCGTCACGCAGAAATCTTTGATGTCTCAGCGGCGCTCCGACACTGCGGCCGCAATCGCGCTACGTTTCGAAAGTTGTTGCTATTTTGTAGGTGGTCGCTCGGCCTTTGAAGGCATTTGGAGTCAAAAATCTTGCGAACTTTGAATCGACGTGGTGGGCGATGACGGGCTCGAACCGCCGACATCTTCGGTGTAAACGAAGCGCTCTACCAACTGAGCTAATCGCCCTCTCCGGCCGGACCTTTAAGCGTTCAGGCTCGGCTTCGCAAGGCCAAATGAGCAGCCGGCACCCTGTTCGACGAGCGCATCTGCGACCAAATCACCGGCTGTCAAAAAACCTTCTCGACTTTGCGTTTATGCTGTCTTCCCGCGCTTGACACTCGGTACCGAACCCCTTATCCACCGCCCCAACGACGAACACGGCTGACACGTGCTCGTCAATGCGCGGGTGTAGCTCAGTTGGTTAGAGTGCCGGCCTGTCACGCCGGAGGTCGCGGGTTCGAGCCCCGTCACTCGCGCCATTTCTCTCAAGGGATTTCGAGCCCTTGGTTTCGGAGAAATGTAGACGTCGAATATCAAAAGATTTCAGTAGGTAGCCAGGATCTTTTCGTATCCGGCTTGATCTTGCCTCGCTCACGGCGGCACCATACGGAAATCCTTCCCTTCCGGCAGCAATTGCCCGCCATCGACGACAATGGTCGTGCCGGTGATGTAATTGGCGTCGTCCGAGGCGAGGAACAGGAAGGCGTTGGCCACGTCGCGCGGACTGCCGAGCCGGCCGAGCGGAATCGAATCCTCCATGTTCTTGATATAGGCGGCGCCGCGATGCTGCTGGATGGCTTCGGTGAGGATATTGCCGGGTTCGACGCCGTTGACGGTGATGCCATATCCGGAGAATTCTAGCGCCGCAGCGCGAATGAAGCCATTGATGCCCGCTTTCGTCGCCGAATAATGGCCATGGCCAGGGCTGGTGACGTGCGGTCCGGTGATGGAGGAGGTGTAGAGCATGCGGCCAAAGCGCTGGGCCTTCATCGGCACCAGGGCCGCGCGGCTGGCGTTGAAGGTGCCGCGCAGGTTGACGGCCATCACGCGGTCCCAGTCGTCGGCGCTGGTGTTTTCGATCAATTGCCAGGGATAGATGCCGGCGTTCTGGACGATGATGTCGAGGCGGCCATGGTGTTTCAGCGAAAGCGCCACCGCGGCCTCGGCGTCGCTCATTTGCGAGATGTCGGTGCGGATGAAGGGGACGCAGAGCTCATCCGCACTTGCTTGCCCGGCCTCGCCCTCCGTATCGGCCAGCACAAGCCTTGCGCCTTCTTCGGCGAAGCGCAGCGCGATGCCCTTGCCGATGCCGCGCGCGCCGCCGACGATCAACGCCACCTTGCCTTCCAGTCGTCCTGTCATGCGAACCGTCCTGTCATGCCAATCCCCACCTCATGCCAATCCCCGCTCACGCCAGTCTTTGGCGAATGGTTTGCTTGAATGCGTCGAGCAGCACGGCTGCCAGAACCAGTAGGCCGTGGATGACCTGGGTGAAGTTGGCGGGCAGGCCCATCAGGTTGATCGCCGTGTTGATGGCGGAGAGCAGGAGCACGCCGGCATAGACGCCGGGCAAGGTGCCGACACCACCCTTCAGGCTGACGCCGCCAATGACGACCGCGGCAAAGGCGTTGAACAAAAGGCCGACGCCAAGATTGGCCGTGGCGCCCGATGTGCGGATCGCCAGCAGCCAGCCGGCGAGCCCTGCGATGGCGCCGGCGAGCACGAAGGCGATGATCAGGTTGCGGTTCACCCGGATGCCGGCGCGGAAGGTCGCGGTTTCATTACCGCCGATCATCACGAGGTGCCTGCCGAACGGCGTCTTGGCCATGATCAGCGAGAACACCACGAAACAGGCCACCGCGATCCAGGCGGTAAGCGGCAGGCCGATCAGGCGTTGGATGCCGAACCAGCGGATGGCAGGTGCCAGATCCTGCGCCGAGCGGCCGCCCGAAATGACCAGCACCAGGCCGCGCACCCAGATGTAGGAGGCGAGTGTGATGATGAAGGCGCTCATCTTGACCTTGACCACGAGATAGCCGTTGAAGGCGCCGATGAGGCCGCCGACGGCCAGCGCCAGCAGCAGCGAGACCGGAACCATCAGCCATTCCGGGTGCAATTGGACGCCGAGGCCGATGCCCGAGGAACAAAACAGGATGCCGACCGCCATGGCGCTGAGCGCTGCGACGGATTCGACCGACAGGTCCATGTGACCGGCAATGATGACCAGCGCCAGGCCGATCGACATGACGCCGAGCACGCTCGACGCCTCGATGATGTTGGCGAAAATGCCGAGCTGGAAATAGTTCGGGATGAACAGCGAGAAGACGACCAGGACAAAAAGCAGCATGAACCAGACGAGGTTGTCGAGGACGAACTCCAGTGCGTGGCGTGTGCGAAGGTTCATGTGTCGATCCGGTTGGCGTGCGCAATCAAGGCCGCAGCAGATTGCCTGCGTCTCGTTTCATGCGGGCAGGGAAGGGCTCCGGGCCGGGTATGGCCCGGAGCGCCTGGGCCGTCTGTCTATTCGACCGACTTGACCGTGTCGGTCGGCGGCTTCTGGTTGCCCCAGAAGGCCGGATTGTCGACGTTCTCCTTGGTGATGGCGGCACCCGGGATCTTGATGTTCGGGCCCCAGGCTTCCTTGGTGACGGTCGATTTCAGGCCAAGCACATCGTATTGGCCGGGCTTGATCTCTTCCTTCTTGACGACCTTGTCCATGAACATGGCGACGGCCGCGGCCTGTGCGTAAAGCGGCTGCTCGACCTCGACGTTGAGCCAGCCCTTGCGGATCAGGTCGAGGCCGACCGGCGCGCCGTTCGAGCTCATCAGCATGACGTCGCCCGGCTTCTTGCCGGCGGCCTCGAGCGAGGCGACGGCGGCGACCGACAGGTGTGCGGCATGGCTGAAGATCAGGTCGATGTCGGGGTTGGCCAGCATCTGGTCGGCAACGATGGTGCCGGCATTGCTGGCCTCCCATTGCATGGCGGGCAACGAGATGATCTTGACGTCCGGGAACGCCTTCATCTTCTCTTCGAAACCCTTCTGGATGTCGAGCGTGTAGGGATCGCCGGGATCGCCAAGCACCTGCAGGACCTTGCCCTTCACCGAGCCGTTCTTGGCTTTCAGAAGCTTTTCGGCCTGGTCGGCGGCGACGTAGCCGATCTCGACGGTGCCCGCGACCGATGTGAAGTCGGACGGCGTCGACGTGATCTGGCGGTCGAACTCGACCACCGGAATGCCGGCGGCGCGCGCTGCTTCGATCGATGGTTTCAGCGCATTGAAATCGACGGCGGCCAGGATGATCGCCGCCGGCTTCAGCGCGATGACGTCGTTCATCTGTGACTGCTGGGCGTCGGTCTTGTTGTCGGCGTTCAGCGTCTTCATGTCATAGCCGGTCTGTTTCAGGAACAGCTCCAGCGCGCTCACCGAGCCGGTCTGGAACTCGTCGAGCAATGTCGGCACCATGTAGTAGACAATACCCTTGGACTGGGCGAATGCCGGCGTGAGCGTGGCAAAAGCCAGTGCCAGGATACCGATGACAGCAAGAAGTATTCGCTTCATGTCGTTGGCTCCCTGTTAAGCCGGACCCCTCTTTGTCCCTCAGCCCGCCGGTCCGGCACCGGCGAGCGTCTCCCCGGTGATCATGTTGATCACCGCGTCGGGACTTGTTTTGTTGCGTGCGACATCGCCCGCCACGACGCCCTGCCGGATCACCACGATCCGGTCGGCGACCTGGAAAGCCTGCTGCATGATATGGGTGATGATGACGACGCCGATGCCTTGGCTCGCCACCTGGCGGATCATGTCGAGACCGCGCCGCGTCTGCTCGACGCCAAGGGCGGCGAACGGCTCGTCGAGCAGCACGAGCTTGCCGCCCCAGTGCACGAAGCGGTTGAGCTCGATGGCCTGGCGCTGGCCGCCCGAGAGATGCTCGACATTGGTGCGCAGCGAAGGAATGCGGGTACCGGCGCTGGCCAGCGCCTTGCCGACGACGGCTTCCATGGCGCGTTCGTCGAGCACGGGAATGCCAAGCACCTTCCTGGTGATCTCGCGGCCCATGAAGAAATTGGCCACCACGTCGACATTGGTGCAGAGCGACAGGTCCTGGTAGACGGTCTCGATACCCGCCGCCTTGGCTTCCGCCGGCGACCGGGCCAGGAACTCCTTGCCCTCGAACAGCATGCGGCCCGACGTCGGTTCGAGACCGCCCGCGATGATCTTGACCAGCGTCGACTTGCCGGCGCCATTGTCGCCGAGCAGCGCCACCACCTCGCCCTTGCCGATGGAAAAGCTGATCCCCTTCAGCGCTTCGATCGCGCCATAATTCTTGGTCACGTTGTCGAGCACCAGCAGGGGTTCGCTCATCAGGCAATCTCCCGGGCCGAAAGGACGTCGCGGCCGCGCTCGCGTTCGGCGGCGAACATCTGGCCGAAGCGGGGCGACAATACCCCGGAAACGGCAAGTGCCGCCGCGCCGCGCAGCACGGCATGCTGGCCGCCGCTGGCAACGATGACACGCGGCGTCTTGCGGTCCGCGCGGGCCGAAACCGAATTGTGCAGCGGTTCGGCCGCGTCCGCCAGGCGTTCGAGCAACTCCGATGCCGCCAGGCCGCCGAGCACGACCGTCTCCGGGTCGAAGAGGTTTTCGATGATGGCGATGGCGTTGCGAAAGATCGGGCCGACCTGTGCCACCCAATCGGCGTCATTGCCGGCCCGCCGGCCCCGCGCTTCGAGCGAGAGGTAGCGCTCGAGGCAGCCTCGGTTGCCACAGGGGCAAATCTCGCCATCGGCGACCACGGGAATGTGGCCGATCTCGCCCGCATTGCCCCAGGCGCCGCGCAGAACGCTGCCGTCATGCATCATGGCACCGCCGAGCCCAACGCCGAAATAGAGATAATAAAAGTCGGAATGGCGGGCTCCGATGCCATAGAGCCGCTCGCCCATCGCGGCTGCGGCCATGTCGGTCTCGAAGAAGGCCGGCAATCCCGTCGCGGCCGTCAGCCGCTCACGTAGCGCCACATGCTTCCAGCCGGTCATCGTGGTTGGGCCGACAAAACTCATGGAGTCCACGTCGAACGGGCCGGGAAGGGCCATGCCGACGCCGATGACGCGGCCGCCGGGCCGCTTGCCGGTCAGGTCCCGGACCATGGCGCCGATCTGGTCGAAAGCATGATCGGGCGCCGCATTGGGCGCTTCGCGGCGCGAACTCTCGATGACGTCGCCGCTGAGATTGATCAGTGCGGCGTCTATTCCAAGCGGCGTCAGGTGGATGCCGACGGCATAGCCGCCTTCCGGGTTGATGCGCAGCGTCGCCGGTGGCAGGCCACGCCCCTTCGGATCTTCGCGCACGGACAGGATGTAGCCCTGTTCCTCCAGTTCGCGAACGATGGTCGACACGGTCTGGACGGTGAGCCCGACATGCCTGGCGATGTCGCCACGTGCGATCGGGCCATGACGGCGGATGGACTCCAGCACGATGCGCCGGTTGTACGGCCGCCCGAACTCCTGATTGGTTCCCCGCAATGCCATGCCTTGCGCCCCCACTTGACGTAAGGTTCGCATCAAACATTTATTCAGTCAAATGGAATTCAAAAATTCTCGGGACGCGGGACCGAGCTGGTTTGGCGGTGCGGGATACTGCTTGGCAAGAGGGAGGCGCGGCCCGGCCGGACCTCCGGATTCAGCCGGCAAGCGAGCGGTTGCCCTTGCTAGAGATATTGCGCGACTTTCTTGCCGACGGTCAGGAAGCGCAGCGGATCGATCGCCTCGCCATTGTGCCGCACTTCATAGTGGAGATGCGGGCCCGTCGAGCGTCCGCTGCTGCCGGTCTTGCCGATAGTTGCGCCGGCGTCGACCTTTTCGCCCACCGTCACGTCGATCTCGCTGAGATGCCCGTAACGGGTCGCAAAGCCGTTGCCGTGATCGACTTCCACCATGCGGCCATAACCGCCGTTCCAGCCGGCCTTGGTCACGATGCCGGGCGCGGTGACCTTGGCCGCCATGCCGATCGGCGCCCTGAAATCCATGCCCGAATGCAACGCGGCGGTGCCGAGGATGGGGTCGGTGCGCACGCCGAACGGACTGGTGACGGGGTGGCCGGGAGCGGGGTTGGCAAGCGGCAGCCGGCGCGCTTCTTTTTTCAGCTGGTCGAGCGTGTCCAGCGCCTCGTCCAGTTCCTTGACCTTGGTGTCGAAGATCATGGAGGCGTTGAGCGGGATCAACGGTCCACCGACATCGTTTTCGTTTTTGCCGAAATCGCTGTCGACCGGCAGTCCGGCTGCCTGCAGCGCCTGCTGGATGGCATCGGCGCTTTTGTAGGCATTGTCCGCGAGCGTGCTGATGCGGCTGAGCTGTTCATTCTCGATGGATTTCAGCGACTGGTTGATCGAGACGAACAGCTTGTCGGCGCGATCGGCGGCTGAATCGCTGGGCAGCGGATCGGTGCGGGTCGACCACAAGGAGAAGGGCCTGGTGTCGGCGGTGCCGAGGTCGGCGGCCAGGCCGGCGACCGCGTAGGTCTGCGCGGGCTGGTTGATGCTGCCGGTCACCTCGGCGCGCTTGTCGGGCTTGGCGGCCGCGGCCGGATCGTTGGCGGGCGCCGTTCCGACATCGTTCTCGGCGCGTTCGAGCAGCGGGCCGAGACGGCCATGCCGTTGGCTTAGCTGCGTCTGGCGCTCGAGCAGTTCGCTGACCTTGGTCTCCATCAATTGCTGGTCGAGCAGCTGCCTGCTGGTGATGCGGTCGACCTGGGCGCGGAGCGCCGAAATGCGGTCCTCGTAAGCCTGCTGCATCCGCGCCTGGCGCGCGGTGGTGGCGCCGATCAGGTCGTCGCGCAGCACGAGATAGGATGTGGCCAGAAGGTAGCCGATGGCAATGGCGGCGAGTGCCGAGCCGATGAATGCCGCGAGCCAGGGACGGATCGTGAAGTGCCTGATCTCGTTGCCTCGGGCGATGATGACCGTGTGGGGTTCCTTGCGCCTGCCGAAGACTGCGGACTGACCGGTTGCGTTCACGGGACCAAGCTTTCGTTACGACACCACGACCGCCCGATTACACATTATTAGGGTTAACAAAGGTTTGCCTTGTCCACTGCGCGGCGCCGAATGCACGCAGCGCGGGCAAGAGGTTGCTTGTAAATCGCCAGGGTGCGGCCGCCATGCCGCGAAATGGTTGGCGATGAGCACCAATGTTCTGCCAGCAGCGACCTGTCGTGCGCAGAGCAAGGCTTGGGTTTCTTAACTGTCTTCGATTGCATTTGATTGACGTTTTTCGAGTAAAGGCGTGCTGGTATTTCGGATTCACCGTGGCGGTAGGGATGCTGAACGATCTGATTGGCAAGATACTCGACAAGATTTCGGGCACCAGTCTGCTGGCGACCGGGCTTTTGCTGCTGACTGCCCTTGTCAGCGCGCTCGTGGCCTATTGGCGCACGGTCGAGGAGAAGAGCTGGAAGGAGTTTTTCGAGTTCGTCATCCCGCATGAGGTCATCACCCATCCCTCCGCGAAGGCCGACCTGCTGTTCTGGGTCACGAAGAAGGCCCTGATGCCTTTCCTGATGCTGCCAGCCGGAATCGTTTTCGTCACGGCGGTGGGCTACGGGACCAACTGGCTGTTTTCGACACTGTTCCAGTTTCAGCCGCCTCTGATCGAGGGGCCGGCAGGTCCGGTGACGGTGCTGATCTTCACCGTCAGCATGCTGCTCGCCTACGACATTTCCTATTATCTCTATCACGTCGCCCAGCATCGCTACCCTCTGCTTTGGGAACTGCACAAGGTGCATCACTCGGCCGAGGTGATGGTCGGGGTCACCAAGGACAGGGTCCATCCGCTCGACGAGCTGATGAATCGAGCCTGGGACGGCCTCATCGTGGGGTTCTGCTTCGGCATCTGGTCGCTGATTTCGCTGAACCTTGTCGAACTGACCGTCTTTGGCGTCAACGTCTACGTCATGCGCAACATCCTGATGATGGATTTCGTCAGGCACACGCATTTCAAGATCTCGTTCGGCCCGCTCAACAATTTGATCCTGTGTCCTCATTGGCACCAGTTGCATCACAGCGTCGATCCGCGCCACTACGACAAGAACTTCGGGCTGCTCTTCTCGTTCTGGGATCGGCTCTTCGGAACATTGTGCGTGCCGAGGCCCGACGAGGACTTCAAGTTCGGGCTGGTCGACCGCGATGTGCGTGACTACCAGTCGCTCGCCGGCCTCTACGTCATGCCGTTGAAGCGGATGTGGGGGCATATCGCCAGGCGCATGCGGCCTGGTAAGCCACGGCCACGCACCTCGCGATCATCGGAAGGGACACGGCCATGAACGCTCCCGTTGTGCTTGCGGTCCCGCGGACACGTACCTTCGAAGTCGTGACATCGGCGGTGCGCCTGGCCGAGATCGCACCGGCCTGGAGCGCGCTCTGGCAGCGGGCTGGCGGGCTTGTCTTCCAGCACCCGGACTGGATCGCGGCTTGGTGGCGCACCACCCCGCATCAGGAGCGGCGCGCACTCAGAATCGGGCTTGCCTGGAACGGCGACCGGCTCGATGGCGTGATAGCGCTCGCGACCTTCAGGCGCTCCGGCATTCGCATGCTCGAATGGGCGGCGAAGGATCACAGTGACTATGGCGATGCGCTGGTTGCACCCGACGGCGACCCGCGGGCGATCTCCCGCCTCTGGCAGTATGTTTTTGACCAGGGCGGCTTCGACCTGATCTATCTCAACCGTTTGTTGCCGGATGCCGGTGTTCATGCCCTGCTGGAACCTACCCATGGCAAGGCGCTTCGGCCCAACCACCGCACTGAAATCAGCTATCGTGTCGCGGGTCCCTGGCAGCGCGGGGCGGAATGGTTCGAGACGTTGTCCAAGAAGGGCCGGCAGAACTATCGTCGTGGCCGCAAGTTCATGGAAGAGAGCGGTGCTTTGCGTTTCCGGCTCCTGGATGCGGAGGACCCGCGTGAGCCGGTGCTCGAGCGGGTCGCGACGCTGAAGCGCCTCTGGCTCGCCCGGCATGGTCGCGCCTCGGATCTGTTCGATAAGGGCTCGCCGGTTCTCGCCGCGCTCATTTCGGTGCTGGCCGACCTCGGGCTGTTGCGCATCTTCGTGCTGGAGCTTGACGACACGATCGTCGCCGTCTCGATCAATTTCGAACAGCACGGCACGATGATGGCTTTCGTCACTACCTACGACCCCGAATATGAGCGCGGCTCGCCGGGTATGGTACTGATGATGGACTATATCCAGTGGTCGCTCGACCGTGGTCTTGCCACAATTGACTTTCTCTGCGGCGGCGAGGATTTCAAGCGGCGCTTCGCCACGCAGTCAGTCGCGCTGTCATCGATGATGGGCGCGCGCGGCCTGCGTGGTCATCTCGCCGCGCTGGCCGATCATGTGAGCCAGGTTTCGAAATCCTGGAGGACTGGGCGGCAGCCGAAGGTCGAGGCATCTGACGAGTAACGACCGCAATTGTCGATTGCCTGCGTGGGCTTTGGCTGCGCTCAGAGCGCGCGAACGGCTTCCAGCACGGCCTCGGCATGGCCCTTGACCCGGACCTTGCGCCAAATCCTGGCGATCCGCCCGTCGCGGCCGATCAGGAACGTCGCGCGCTCGACACCCATGTATTTGCGGCCGTACATCGATTTCTCGACCCACAGATGGTAGGCCTCGATCACCTTGCGCTCTTCGTCGGCGGCAAGATCGATGGTGAGATCGTATTTCGACTTGAACCTGTCGTGTTTCTTGGCGCTGTCGGGCGACAGGCCAATGACGACGGCGCCGGCCTTCTCGAATTCCGGCTTCAGTTGTGAGAAGCTGATCGCCTCTTGCGTGCAGCTTGTCGTGTCGTCCTGCGGATAGAAATAGAGCACGACCGGCTTGCCGGCGGATGCCGCCAGGCTGAGCGATCCGCCGCCATCCCGTGGAAGATCGAATTGCGGCGCGGGATCGCCTACTTCGAGGTCGGCCATATCGATGCCCTTGTTTGAGGTTACGCGCGCAGCCACAGCGATATAGTGTCGAGCGGGGATTCGTCCACGAGCGAATTCGTACAACGGAAGATTGCGTGGATCAGGAGCAACCGCAGCACGAGAAGATCAGGTTCAGGCGGGACGAGATCACCGACCTGGGGGCCTTGCCGTCCGCGTGCCGCGTCCCGCCTCTCGGTCAGGCGGCGATCGGCCGCGGCTTCCGCATGCTTTCGCGCCTGTTTGCCGGCCTGGTCGCATTCATGCTGCTGGCCGCGGTGGCCGTCTATCTCATCGGCCTTTCCGGCTTCGGGTCGGACCGGCTGCGCGTCGAGGCGGAGAGCGCCATAGAGAGGCTGGCGGGGGTCGACGTCGATGTCGCGGTCGGGCCCGCGCGCATCACACTCGACAGTTCGAGCTTCGTCGCGCTGCAGGTGAGCGATGTCAGCCTGAAGACCAGTGATGGCAAACCGATGGCGGATGCCGGGCGAGTGCGCTTTGGCGTGCGCCTGGTGCCGCTTCTATGGGGCGAGGTGCGGCTGACCAGTGCCAGGATCTCCGATGCCCGCATCGTCATGGCGGCGATGCCGTCCGGCGGCGACTGGACCGCGGCGCTGCGCAACCAGGACGGCCTCGTCGATCCGGAGAAGCTGTCGGACGCGGTGTTCGGCAACATCCATCGCGCGCTCGACGCCGTGCGGGAAGATTCGATGCGCCGGATCGATCTCCGCAATGTCGAATTCGTGCTGCCTGATGCCGGGTCGATCAAACTGGTCAAGATCGCCGACGCGACCGTCGTCCAGTCGGGGCCGGGCGGCATGGAGTTTACTTCCGAGGCGGATGTCGACGGCAGGACAGTCACCGTTGCCGCCTCAGCCACTCGCGATATCGCCGCGCACCGGGTGACGGACCTGCATGCCAGCATCAATCTGGCGGATGCCGGCGCCGCCGCTGCCGGTTCCGGCAAGCTTGGAGCCGTCGCGTTGAAGCTGGCGGGATCGGAGGGCTCAGATGCCACTGCATCACGCTTGACGGCCACCCTTTCGTCCACCGGGTCGGTGCTGGATCTTGGCACGCGTGGGCTGCTGCAGGCGGATGCCGATATCAATGCGACGCTTGTCTATGGCTCCAACAAGATCCAGGTGGACAGGTTGCTGCTCAAGACCGGCCGCTCGACTTTCGATTTTGCCGGCTCCATCGGGCCAAAGCCCTCGTCCGGCGCCGCGGGCGAGGAGCCCGCCTACCGCTACGACCTGACCAGCGACGGCTCGACCTTGGCGCCGTCGGAATCGCCGGAGCCCGCGCTGACCTTCCTCTCCCGCGTCGCCGGCGTCTATCAGACCAAAAGCCACAAATTGGTGGCCGAGCAGATCGCCGTTCGATCAGCCGCTTCCAGTGAGGTGCTTGGCACCGCGACGGTGGAATTCGTCGACGGCAAGGCCCCCGGGATCAATCTGGCGCTCAACGTCCACAACATGCCGGTCTCCCATGTCAAACAGTTGTGGCCGTGGTTTTCGGCGCGCAATGCGCGGCTCTGGGTGCTGGACAATCTGTTCGGCGGCCGCGTGGTAGACGCCAATCTCCAGTTCCAGGTGGTGCCGGATCGCCTGGGCAACGGCGTTCCGCTTTCAGCCGACGAGGTCTTCGGCCGCTTCCAGATCGAGGGGGCGCGTTTCGACACGGCCGGCCGCATTCCGCCGATTCGCGACGCGGTGGGCGTCGTCGGATTCCACGGCAACGACGTCGACATATCGTTGTCGTCGGGCACCGTCTTCATGCCCAGTGGCCGCGTGGTGGCGGCCAGCAACGGGACATTGGCCGTCAAGGCAGCCAACCGCCCACCGGTCATCGGCGCTCTCGATATCGACGTCGCCGGCGATGCGTCCGCCGTGGCCGAACTTGCATCCTACGAACCGATCAATGCGATGCGCCATGTCGGCATTCTGCCGGAGGACCTTTCCGGCGGCGTCACCGGCCACGTCAAGGCGGACATTCCGCTGCAGTCGGGGGTCGATACCGCGAAGCTCGATTGGCTGGTGTCGCTCAACTACACCGGCCTGTCCCTGGCCAAGCCGTTCGAGGGACAGACCGTGACCGGTGCCGATGGCTCGATCACCGTCGAAGCGCAAAAGGCTGTCATTTCGGCCAAGGCATCGCTGAATGGCATTCCGGCCGAACTCGACCTCGTCGAGCCGCTGGCGGATGACGGGCCGGCGCGCCGCCGCAAGGTGGCCCTGCTGCTCGATGACAAGATCCGCGCCGCCGCCATGCCCGGCCTGACGCCGCTGCTTGGCGGAACGGTGAAGGTCGCGATCGACAAGAGCGGCAGCGGCGACCAGAATGTCTCGGCCGACCTGACCAATGCCAGGGTGGACGTTCCCTGGGCCGGCTGGAGCAAGGGGGCGGGGGTTCCCGCCAGCGCCACCTTCGTCATGACCAAGTCCGGCGACACCACGACGCTGTCCGACTTCAACCTCGACGGCAAGACGTTCTCCGTCGAGGGCAGCATCGTGCTGGTCAACGGCGCCCTGTCTTCGGCCAAGTTCAGCAAGGTCACCTTGAACAGGGGCGACGACGTAGCGGTTTCAGTGAAGCGGTCGGGCAAGGGCTATGCGGTCGACATCACCGGCAACGCGCTCGACGCTCGTTCGCTCATCAAGCAGTTCACGTCCGACGTGGACACCGCAACCAAGACGACGGGAACAGACAACATTTCCGTCAGCGCCGATATCGATCAGTTGACCGGCTTCCACGATGAGCAACTGTCCAACCTGAAGCTCGACTACAGTGCGGCTGGTTCGAGGGTCAACGGACTGAAGGTCAGCGCGACGGCGAGTTCCGGCGCAGCCATCGCCATCAGCAACACCACCGGTGACGGCAGGCGCTCGCTCAACGTGCAGTCGGCGGACGCCGGAGCCATCCTGCGGTTCCTCAACATCTATGAGCACATGGAAGGCGGATCGATCGCGCTGGCGCTGACGGGGGCCAGCGACGGACCGATGAAGGGCAAGGTCGACACCAGCAACTTCTTCGTCGTCAACGAACCCAAGCTCGCCTCCATCGTTTCGACCACGCCGGCCGGCGACAGCCGCAGCCTCAACCAGGCGGTGAATGGCAAGCTCGACACGTCGCGGGTGAAGTTCGAACGTGGCTACGCCGAGATCGACAAGGGCAGTGGCTATCTGAAGCTGACCAATGGCGTGCTGCGCGGCCCGCGCATCGGCACGACGTTCCAGGGCATCCTCTACGACCAGAACAACAATATGGATATGACCGGCACCTTCATGCCGGTCTACGGCCTCAACCGCATTTTCGGCGAGCTGCCCATCGTCGGCGCGCTTCTGGGCAATGGCCGCGACCGCGGCCTGATCGGCGTCACCTACCGGCTCAGGGGCAATGCCAACAAGCCGGTGCTCGACGTCAACCCGCTGTCGGTGATCGCGCCGGGGATATTCAGGTCGATCTTCGAGTACCGGTGAGGCGACCCGCATCGTGTTGTGGTCGCTAGCTGCCAGCTTCTGGAAAATACGATTATTTGTAGAAGCGTCACATAGGAAAATTTCCGTTTGCGACGGGCCCAATATTGGGCCCGGATTCCTTTACCGACCGAGTCAGCTTATAGTATGGTACGCCCAGATGTCGTTAAGGATGCAGGGTATGCAGCTAGATCACCAGGGCCTGGGAAATAGGTTTTCGTCGCTGTTATCGGCAGCGCGGTTTCCGCGCGCTGCCTATGATCAAATCATATTTGAGACGCAGGAGTGCGTGGTGTGCCCTACCTTGGGGTCAATATTGCCAAATTGGCTGTTGGTGGTTCCCAGAAGGCCGGTGATCAATTTTGCACAATGGCAAGCGGAAACTGGGTGCCTTGTAGGAGATGTTGTCAATACAATAGCCCGGGAATTCGAGCTTCGCCATGATCGGATAGTTTGGTTCGAGCATGGCCCATCGGAACTCGGCTCCTTAGTCGGTTGTGGCGTCGATTGGGCTCATTTGCACATCTTAGTGGATGCCCCATTCTCTCTATCGGAAATGGTGGCGAAGTCAGGAGAGACTCAGCCGCTGGATTGGCGTTTTTTCAACGCATCAGAATTGTACGAAATGGTGGATCGCAGCAAATCCTACCTGCTGGTGGGCTCTGGTAATGCCGGCCATCTGGCGCAGGATGTAGAGCACGTAGGATCTCAATTTTTGCGCAGGGTGATAGCGGAGTTGGTAGGTTTGAATGACGAATGGAATTACCGAACAAGCGGGCATCTTGCCAACGTGCAAGAGACGCTTATGCGGTTTCCCAGCAAGAATTTTATTGCGTGAGCACAGCTCCGGGATCCGACAACCTCAATGAAAGTGCCCCAGCCAACCGGGCTGGGGAATTCGCTAATCCGCTTAAACCACCTGAATATACCGACGGCAGACTACCTGGTGATTGGAGAAGTAAGTATCCCCCAGAGGCTCGAAAATGCATCAACCAAGAATCCGCAATTCTGGCCGCTGCATTAATTCTCTTCACCTTGTTAAGCGGTTTCTTCGTTGGAGTGGCGGACCAATCGATAGCAATCCCTCTAAGTTGGCTTGCGTTCGCCCTAGATCCAACTACTCCAGCTAAGCCACCTATTTTGCACGTGAGCTTTCGGTTTTTGGCAATTTATTTCGTTGGTGGCGTTGGTGGCGTGACTTTCTCTATCAAATGGTTGGTTCATTCCACTGCCAAGTGCAAGTGGCACCTAGATCGTCGTTACTGGCGCCTTTTCGTACCGTTGATCGGAGGGGTTTATGCTTGTGTAGTTTTGACGCTCCTCGACAGTGGCATTATCGGCAGTAATTCAGGCGAACCTCGGGCAGTGGCGCCGTCTGCGGCCTTAGCTTTTCTAGTGGGTTACTTTTCCGATGGTGTGAGCGGACTACTTTCAAATGTTGCGAATGCGGTCTTTGGAACTCTAGAGAAGAAATGACCGAGCACGCACTCTTCTCTGATGATTCGATTGTTTATGAATGGTCTGATATCTCGCGTCTGTCAGAGCAATTCGGTCCGAAAGGCGCGGGCTTAGCAGTCCTTCCGCAGCCATGGACGCCTCGATTTGCGTTGCTGAGCGCGGGTCTAGTCCAAAGCATTATTGAAAATTCTGGAAAGTTCTCGCAACTTCTGAATTCTTATCTATCTCGCGTACGCAAAATCGCTGAAGAAACGGGACAACTGTACGTGCGATCGAGCGTGATCGGCGAAACAATCTGGGAGAGGGGGAGCTTCACTAGTATACTCGTTCCGTATCGTTCTGACACATTTGCGAAGGATATTGTCGAAGCCGTTAATCAGATCACGGAATCTGCACAAGGAAGATCGATCGCACTGGTATTGCAAAGCTACATTCAGCCTCGTACCGGCGGAGAATTTGGAAACGTCTTACGAGTTTCGAAGACGCGTGACCAATGGGAACTTGCTTCTGAGACGTCTGGAAGAGTGTCTCGAACGCGACTGAATTCTCAGCGAGATGAAGCCTGGGATCCTCAATTGCCCCTAGATGTCAGAGGGCTGCCTCAAGGGCGGCTGTTCGGCTCGATCGCAGCTTGGATAAACAATGTTCTAATTCGTGGGACGGCTCATCGGGTGAATTGCGAATGGGTCGCAACTCACGACCGAGTTTATCTAGTCCAAATCGACGAGGAGACAGAGGACTTCACGGGCGTTAATCCATTCCAGCTCACGATACCCTCCATTCATCAACCGGCCGCTGCCGGCGGGACATACATAAGAGCTGCAGAGGAGGAGTCGATCGGGCGATGGGACAAACTGAAAGTCCTCAGTGAGTTGTGGGAGGAAGGAGCCTCTCATCAGCCTGTGCTGTTTTACGCGGAATTCTCAGCATTGCCCGCAAGCGATGACAAAGAGGGATTTACGCGTTTGGTTGAGGATTTTGAGGGCTTGATCGGGCCTGATGAGATTATCGTCAGGACAAGTGTTCGTGCAGGCGCCGAAAAGATCCCTAATCTTGGTCGGACGGAAGGGATGGATCCGCTTACGGCCGCCCAATGGTGTCTTGAGCAGCGTGACTTATCCTTGGAACAGGGCGACGGACTCGACGGGTTGGCGTTCGTCATCCACCGGTTTATGGCTGCGCGCGCGGCAGCTTGGGTTCGAGCAGATCCAAATAGTCCAGTGGTGGAGATTCATAGCCTTTGGGGCTTGCCTGATGCGTTGCAATACTGCCCATATGATATTTGGGAAGTGCATTTGCCAACCTCTGTTGCAACAGAATATCCAGACTACAAATCAAACATGATGGTGGCTCGGCAGGACGGCAGCTGGGAATACGTTCGTGTCAAGAATGAAGTTGCACGTAGTTTGAGTATCGGACGGCGTGAGGCTCTGGACATTGCTGGTCGGACGGCCGAAATCAGCCGGCGCTTGAACAAAGCTTGCCACGTAATGTGGTTTGTCGGATGTCGTGGCGGGGACGGAATGGACTTCAGCATTCCATGGTACTGGACAGAGGCGCACGAGGCAGAGCGAAATCTCGATCGCGCAAATTACCAACTTGTCCGCATCGCTGATCGTATCGACCTTGAAAAGTTTGATGCGGATGACGGTCCAAAAACGCGGTTAGCCTTGGAGCTGATGCCAACCGATCAGTCCCTTATGCGTGATATGTCTTTCATCGAGGCGGTCGGAGCGGTAGCGATGGCCGCATCTGTTCCTGTTTTCCTAGCCGGCTCGACATTAGCCCATGCATACTTTGCCCTTAGTCGAGCAGGGTGCGTTGTCATAGCAAGGGGAGAAAAAGAGCATTCTCGTATCCGTCGAAACGCAACCTTTGGAAAGATTGTAAGAGACAAAATACCTGATCGTATCGCGAGGAGAAAAGAGACAGGAGTCACTCAGAAAGTACCTGGAGAGTTCAAAAAGGCTTTTCTGACGGGCAAATTGCTTGAGGAAGCATTGGAGGTTCGTAGTGCGGACACGCCCGAAGAGAAGCGGGTCGAACTCGCCGATTTGTACGAGGTACTCCGCGCCCTGGCGAATGCCGAGCAAATCGGCATGGATGACGTTGTGAAAGCGGCTGATGTCAAAAGGGAAAAATCAGGGGGGTTTGATGATGGTCTCGTGCTAATGCAGACGGCCATCTTGGGACGAAACAAGCGTGGAATACCCGAATCTGAAAAACAAATGACTCAAGTCTTGGCTCGGAAAACAGCGAGCGACACCTTCGAGCTACCGTTCACCTTCTTCGGATTCATGGAACTTGATCAACCCCGATCTCTTACCTTTGATGCAGCCGGTGTCAGGCTGCATCTGACGCTGAAATCGGATCGACTCGAATTGAGAGTCTCAAGTGAAGCGGAACAGCTTGAACTCCCACTGGACTTCGTTGTTTCTGACGAAAGGGTTGAGTAGCTGCTTACGCGTAGCCGGAACGGCATTCGCGAGTTTGTGACATTAGGATGATCTCTGGCCTGCGGCTAGGTTAGGTCACCACGCAGTTGGTTTGCGACATGTTAAGCGTCTTTCATGCTTGCTTTCAGGCGATTTGCCTCAGGCCGGCCGCACCAGGATGTGTTTTTTCTTGCCCAATGAAAGCTTTACGACATGTTCCGGACTCAAATCCTGAAGCGTGACCAGTCGTCGGTCGTCGCTTATCGGCTGGTCGTTCAGGCGAACGGCGCCGCCCTGGATGTGCCGCCGTGCCTCGCCATTGGATGAAGCCAGCCCCGCGCTGACCAACAGCGACAGGATGCCGACGCCGGCTTCGAGCGCGGCCTTGTCCGTCTCGACGGTCGGCAACGTGTCGGCGAGCGCGCCTTCCTCGAAGGTCTTGCGCGCCGTCTCGCTGGCCTGTTCGGCGGCCGCGCGGCCATGCAGATGGCCGGTGATCTCGGTAGCGAGGATCTTCTTTGCCTCGTTGATCTCGGAGCCGCCCAGCCGCTCGAGCCGTGCGATCTCGTCCAGCGGCAGCGTGGTGTAGAGTTTCAGGAAACGGGCAACGTCGGCATCCTCGGTGTTGCGCCAGTATTGCCAGAATTCGTAGGGGCTCAGCATCTCCGGATCGAGCCACACCGCGCCCGAGGCCGACTTGCCCATCTTGGCGCCGGACGAGGTGGTGAGCAGCGGCGTGGTCAGTGCGTAGAGTTGCGCATCCTCCATGCGGCGGCCGAGATCGATGCCGTTGATGATGTTGCCCCATTGGTCGGAGCCGCCCATCTGCAGGCGGCAGCCGAGGCGCTTGTAGAGTTCGACGAAATCATAGGCCTGCAGGATCATGTAGTTGAATTCGAGGAACGACAGCGATTGCTCGCGATCGAGCCGCAACTTGACGGAATCGAATGCAAGCATGCGGTTGACGGAAAAGTGCCGGCCGACATCGCGCAGGAAATTGACGTAGTTGATCTCCATCAGCCAGTCGGCATTGTTGATCATGACCGCGTCGTTCGGACCGCTGCCGAATTTGAGGTAGGGCATGAAGTTGCGGCGGATGCCGGCGAGATTGGCGTCGATATCCGCGGGCGTCAGAAGCTTGCGCGCCTCGTCCTTGAAGGAGGGGTCGCCGATCATCGACGTGCCGCCGCCCATCAGCGCGATCGGCCGATGGCCGGTCTGCTGCAGCCAGTGCAGCATCATGATCTGGATCAGCGAGCCGGCATGCAGGCTCTTGGCCGTGGCGTCGAAGCCGATATAGGCCGTCACCGTTTCCTTGGCGAAAACAGTGTCGAGGCCGGCATCATCCGAGGTCTGGTGGATGAAGCCGCGCTCGCTCATCGTGCGCAGGAAATCGGATTTGAAGGCAGGCATGTTTTCTTTCCCGATGCGTACGCCCGGTCCGTCGCGGGCATATGTGAACGCGCGCGTTTAGCACCCAAGCGCGATCAGCAAAAGTGGATTCCGGTTTTGCGCCGGATCGCGCGCCAACCAAGAGTTGGCGATCAGCAAAAGTGGATTCCGGTTTGCGGCCGCGCGGATGGTGCCCGCGGCGATCCGGCTGCGATGCTTGCTTCATCGTTTCGGCTGGCGTAATGAGGCGCCGCGCCAAAAGGTTCTTGCAGCCCACGACCTCAAGCGGCACCGCACGGCATCCACAAAATGCCATATCCGACGACAGAGCCCCGACGCGACATGCCGGACGCATTGATATCCATTGTCATTCCTTGCAGGAACGAGGCGGCAAACCTGCCGCTGCTGATCGATGAGATCGAGGCGGCGATGGTTGGCCGCGACTTCGAACTGATCATCGTCAATGACGGCTCGACCGACGAGACCGCTGCCGTGCTATCCGAACAGGCCGCGCGTCGCCCGTTTGCGCTACGCGAGTTGCGGCATCAGAAGTCCGCGGGCCAGAGCCTCTCGGTGCGTTCGGGCGCCTGGGCGGCACGGGGCGGCATCGTCGCGACCATCGACGGCGACGGCCAGAACGATCCGCAATACATTCCGGTTCTGGTCGATGCGCTGCGCCAGGCGGGGCCCGATTTCGGCGCCGCGCAAGGGCAGCGCCTCAAGCGCCGCGACAGCAAGGTCAAGCAATTGGCGTCGCGGTTCGCCAACTGGCTGCGAAACGCCATCCTGCATGACGAGACGCGCGACACCGGCTGTGGCCTGAAGGCCATTCATACCGACATCCTGCGCAAACTGCCGTTCTTCGACGGCACCCATCGCTTCGTTCCGGCCCTGGTCATCCAGGAGGGGTATCGCGTCGTGCATTGCGACGTCGTCGACCGCTCGCGCCGGCACGGCAAATCGAATTACGGCATTTTCGATCGCGGCTTGCAGGGCGTGCTCGATCTCTGTGGTGTCTGGTGGTTGCGCCGCAGGCGCCGCAGAATGCCAAAGATAGAGGAAATCAGGCGTGGTTAACGTGCTTCAGGAACTGGCGACGTGGCTTCACCAGGTCTTCATCAAGCAATTCGACGCATGGGTGCTGCTCGGCTTCATCGCCCAGTTCTTCTTCACCATGCGCTTCGTGGTGCAGTGGCTGGCGTCCGAGAAAGCCAAGCGCAGCGTCGTGCCGGTGGCTTTCTGGTTCTTCTCGCTGTTCGGCGGCGGCCTGCTTCTGATCTATGCCATCCAGCGTCAGGATCCGGTGTTCATCGCCGGGCAGGCCATGGGCATGTTCATCTACATCAGAAATCTCTGGCTGATCGCCAATGAGCGCAAGGCGGCGATGACCAGGGTCGATTGAGCCCAAAAAGAAATGATCGGAGAGGCTCAAAAATGGCGTTGAACAGGAACTACATCTTCCTCTTCCTGTTCAGCCTGGTGATGACGGCTTGGGGGCTGGCATCCATGCCGCCGATCGACCGTGACGAGCCGCGCTTCGTCCAGGCCACCAAACAGATGGTCGAGAGCGGCGACTATGTCGACATCCGCTTTCAGGAGACCTCGCGCTATCAGAAGCCGATCGGCATCTACTGGCTGCAATCGGCGGCCGTGGCGCTGAGCGGGCAGGGTGCCGAGGCACCGATCTGGGTCTATCGCACGGTTTCGGCACTTGGCATTGCCATTGCCGTGCTGGCGATCGCCTGGACAGGGACCAATCTCTTCGGTGCCAATGCCGGCTTCGCGGCCGGCCTGGTGATGGCCGCGATCTTCGCCACCGCTTTCGAGGGCCGCGACGCCAAGACCGATGCGATGCTGCTGGCCTGCTGCGTGGCGGCGCAAGGCGCGCTGGCGCAGATTTATCTGGCATCGCGCCGTAATGAACCGGTCGCCGGCCATCTCTGGTGGATCTTCTGGATCGCGCAAGGGGCCGCGATCCTGATCAAGGGGCCGATTGCGCCGCTGCTGTCCGCGTTGACCATCGCGGTGCTGTTCGCCTTCGAGCGTGACGGGCGCTGGCTCTCGAAGCTCAGGGTTGGGCGCGGCTTGCTGCTTGTCCTGGTGATTGCGCTGCCCTGGCTTGCAGCGATCACCTGGAAGAGCCACGGTGCTTTCCTGCAGCAGGCCGTCGGCAAGGACATGCTCGGCAAGGTCGCGTCAGGCGCGGAATCGCACGGCCTGCCGCCCGGCTTCTATATGCTGACCTATTCGCTGTTCATGTGGCCGTTCGGCCTGATCGCGGTCGGCGCTGGCCTGCAGGCCCTCAACCGTCTGCGCGACGATGTCAGGCTGCGCTTCTGCCTCGCCTGGTACATTCCGTTCTGGCTCGTCTTCGAACTCATTCCCACCAAGCTGCCGCATTATGTCCTGCCGGCCTATCCCGGCATGGCGCTGCTGATCGGCTGGCTGCTGACATTGCAACCGCAGGATGCCAATGCGCCGCTCAGGCGCTGGCAGCAATGGTTGTGGTGGTCGACCGCATTCGGTCTTGTCGTGGTCAGCCTTGGCCTGGCGGCGGTCTGCATCGGAGCGCCGATCTACCTTGCCCACACTTTCTCCTGGTGGAGCATTCCGGCGGCCGCGGCCGCGCTCGGTGCAGGCTATTTCGCGTTTTCTCGGCAGTTGCAGGTGCCGCTGCCCCGCATAGGAGCCGCTGCCGCCTGTGCCGGTATCGCCTACGCCTTGCTGTTCGGGGTCATCGCCCCGTCGCTGAAGCCGATCTGGCTGAGCCCGGCGATCAAGGAAGCGGTGCGCGCCAACAAACCTTGCGACACGACGGTGCTGGCCTCGGCGCGCTATCAGGAGCCGAGCCTGGTGTTCCTGGTCGGCACGAAAACGGTGCTGACCGATGTCGGTGGCGTGGCGGAGCATCTGCTCGCCGATCCTGCTTGCTCCTTGGGCCTGGTGCCGATCGGCGACGAACAGAAATTGAATGGCATGCTGTCCGTGCAAGGCAAGTCGGCGAACCGCCTCGCCGAAGTCGACGGCCTCAACTATTCGTCGGGAGACAAACTGTCGCTCGGTCTCTACCGTATCGCGCAATGACTTCGGTGATGGGGTCGAGTTCCCAATGCTCGTGAAATCGCGTCCTCCAGTTTCCAGATCGCTCCTCGGGATAGGACGCCGATCCCTCGGCAATTTTCGCGACACCCTGCAGATCGCAAGACGGCGCCTTGCCGTTCGCCCGGGTCGCTATCCCAACATTTCGTGGTGGGCGTGGGGCCTGGTCTGGGTCTTTCTGACGGCAGCGGCCTTTGTCCGTCTCGATACGCCGGCAGGGGTGGCGCATGGCCAATGGTCGCCTGATGTGGCCAGGCTTGCCGAGTTCTTCACGCAATTCGGACTGGGCGGCTGGTATCTCATCCCGTCCGCGCTGCTGCTTGTGGCGGCCAATCTGACGGATTGGCGAAGCCTTTCGCGGCGCGCGCTGATGCTGGTCTACAGTTGGACTTGTCTGGCTTTCCTGGTGCTGAGCGCCGTTGGCCTGTCCGGCCTAACCGTCAATGTCCTGAAATATGCCATTGGCAGGGCCCGCCCGCTCTACTTCCAGGATTTCGGCGTCCTTGCGCTGCACCCTTTTGCCTTCGATGCGCGCTTTGCCGGCTTTCCGTCCGGCCATGCCACGACGATGGGTGCCGTGTTCGGTATCCTGCTGCTTTTGTTCCCGCGACGTTGGTACATCGCTTTGGCGGTCACGGCCTGCGTCGCCTCGACCAGGGTCTTCGTCGGCGCGCACTATCCGAGCGACACCGTTGCCGGCTTCGGCCTCGGCTGCGCCTTCGCGCTGGCGTGCGGACTGGTCTTTGCCAGGCTTGGCTTCATCTTCCGGCCGGCACCTTCAGGATTGCCGGTCCGCAAGCCATCGTTCCGGCTCATTGCCCCGGAAAAATAGATCGCTGCCGGACTATCAGCACGGCGGCAAGACACATGTCGAGGAGGCGGGCATTGCCCGCCCACTCATAGCCGCGAATGCAGATCGCCCGATGTCTTAGCGCAGCCGTTTCGGGCGCGGATCGGACAATTCTCCCGCTAGCCGGCGATCGAGATAGTCGGCGCATTCCTCGATCAGCACATCGGCGTCGTTGGCGAAGAAATGGTTGGCGCCGGGCAGGGTCTTCTGCGTGATGGTGATGCCCTTTTGCGTATGCAGCTTGTCGACCAGGCCTTGCACGTCCTTCGGCGGCGCCACCTTGTCGGCGTCGCCATGGATGATCAGGCCCGAGGACGGGCAGGGCGCCAGGAACGAGAAATCATAAGTGTTGGGCTGCGGCGCGATCGAGATGAAGCCTTCGATCTCGGGCCGGCGCATCAGGAGCTGCATGCCGATCCACGAACCGAAGGAATAGCCGGCCACCCAGCAGCTCTTGGAATCCGGATGCAGCGACTGCACCCAGTCGAGTGCGGCTGCCGCGTCCGACAACTCGCCGGTGCCGTGGTCGAACTCGCCCTGGCTGCGGCCGATGCCGCGGAAATTGAAGCGCAGTGTGGTGAAATCACGCTTCTGGAACATGTAGAAAAGGTCATAGACGATCTTGTTGTTCATCGTGCCGCCGAACTGCGGGTGCGGATGCAACACGATGGCAATCGGCGCGCTCTTTTCCTTCGAGGGCTGGTAGCGTCCCTCCAGGCGGCCAGCCGGACCGGTAAAAATGACCTCAGGCATGAAATACTCCACGTGACATATACAAGTGCGCGGCACCCGGAACTCTTCCTCTGGCCGCGCTTCCACAGACCTTGACGCAGGGCGAGCGTCTTCCTAGAAGCTAGTTTAGAATTGTTCAAAACT
Organism: Mesorhizobium sp. B3-2-1; assembly: GCF_006439515.1. NCBI lineage: Bacteria > Pseudomonadati > Pseudomonadota > Alphaproteobacteria > Hyphomicrobiales > Phyllobacteriaceae > Mesorhizobium > Mesorhizobium sp. B3-2-1. The sequence goes on from NZ_VFTI01000003.1 coordinate 284,337, forward strand.
GGGTGGCCGAAACGCGATCGCCCGGTCGCACTCGCCGCAAGCCGCGTAAATAGGACGGCTTGCCTTGGAATTTCAAGGAAATAACGCCATACGTCGGCGGAATGGCGTCGGACGGGAAGAACTGGACGAAAATGGCCGCGATACGCGCCTATCTCGACTATAATGCCAGTGCACCGCTGCTTTCAGCGGCGCGCGAGGCCATGGTCGCGGCGTTTGACGCAGCCAATCCCTCGTCGGTCCATGCCGAGGGGCGTGCCGCGCGCAGGCTGGTCGACAATGCCAGGCGCGACGTGGCGGCATTGGTCAACGGCAAGGCTGAGCATGTCGTCTTCACCTCGGGCGCGACCGAGGCTGCCTCGACGCTCCTGACGCCGGACTGGCGGATGGGGCGCGGCGCCATTCGCATGAGCCGCCTCTACGTGTGCGAGGCCGACCATCCGTGCCTGCTGAATGGCGGACGCTTCCCGGCGGACCTGGTGACGCGGATCGGTGTCGGCGCTGATGGCATCGTCAGTCTCGACGCCTTGACGGCAGCGCTCGGCGGTCACGACAAGGCCGATGGCTTGCCGCTGGTCGCGATCCACGCCGCCAACAACGAAACCGGCGTCATCCAGCCGATCGACCGCATCGCGGAGGTCGTCAAGGCGGCGGGCGGCATTCTTGCCGTCGACGCCGTCCAGGCCGCGGGCCGCGTTTCCATCGATATGTCGGCTGGATACGCCGACTATGTGATTCTGTCCTCGCACAAGATGGGCGGGCCCAAGGGCGCTGGCGCCATCGTTGCCGCCGCCGACCTGATGATGCCGAGGCCGCTGATCAATGGCGGCGGCCAGGAAAAGGGCCACCGTGGCGGCACCGAGAACCTGCCCGGCATCGCCGGTTTTGGCGCCGCCGCGCGAGAAGCCCTGGCCGGACTGAACGCCATCGGTGCCGTGCGTCAGCGTCGCGATGCGGTCGAAACGTCGATCAAGACGCTGGTGCCGGATGTGGAAATCTTCGGAGCCGGCGCACCAAGGCTTGCCAACACGACATTCTTCGCTATTCCCGGCGTCAAAGCCGAGACCGCCCAGATCGCCTTCGATCTGGCGGGCGTGGCGCTTTCCGCCGGCTCCGCCTGCTCGTCGGGCAAGGTCGGGCCGAGCCATGTGCTGAAGGCCATGGGGTACGGTGACAGCCTTGGCGCCTTGCGCGTGTCGGTCGGTGCCGCGACCGGAGCCGAGGACATCGAACTGTTCCGCGCCGCGCTGGCAGGCATTGCCGCGCGCCGGGCGGGTAGAGAGAAAGCCGCGTAGCGGTTTGAGCATCGGACCGAAAATCCGATGCTTGAGAAAAACGGATTTGGGCTTCGGCCTGGTAGAGCCGTGCGTTTCATGCTGGCCGGGTGAATTTCCGGTCGGGGCGCACTATATTGAACTTACGCTGCCGCGGACGCTGCTCGGCGTCGAATCGGCGGTGCCATAGTTTGAAAACTGTCGGGCCTTGACCCCGGCGTGGATGGAGAACGCATATGCCTGCTGTGCAGGACACGATCGATCGGGTCCGAAAGATCGACGTCGACCAATACAAATACGGATTCCAAACCGAGATCGCTGTCGACAAGGCTCCCAAGGGCCTGAGCGAAGACATCATCCGTTTCATTTCGGCCAAGAAGGACGAACCGTCCTGGATGCTGGAGTGGCGCCTGGAAGCCTATCGGCGCTGGCTGACGCTGGAAGAGCCGACCTGGGCGCGCGTCAACTATCCCAAGATCGATTTCCAGGACATCTACTATTACGCGGCGCCCAAGAGCACGCCCGGACCGACTTCGCTCAGCGACGTCGATCCCGAGATATTGAAGGTCTACGAGAAGCTCGGCATTCCGTTGAAGGAGCAGGAAATCCTCGCCGGCGTGCAGAAGACCGACGTCTCGGAGCTCGAGGAAATCAGCGACAACGTCTACAAATCGGGCCGCGTCGCCGTCGACGCCGTGTTCGATTCCGTGTCCGTCGTCACCACCTTCAAGAAGGAGCTGGCGCAGGCCGGCGTCATCTTCTGCTCGATCTCCGAAGCGATCCGCGAGCATCCTGAGTTGGTCCAGAAATATCTCGGTTCGGTCGTGCCGACCTCCGACAATTTCTACGCGACGCTGAATTCGGCCGTGTTCACCGACGGCTCGTTCGTCTTCGTGCCCAAGGGCGTGCGCTGCCCGATGGAGCTGTCGACCTACTTCCGCATGAACGAGAAGAACACCGGCCAGTTCGAGCGCACGCTGATCATCGCCGAGGAGGGGGCCTACGTCTCCTATCTCGAGGGCTGCACGGCGCCGCAGCGCGACGAGAACCAGCTGCATGCCGCGGTGGTCGAACTGGTGGCGCTCGACGATGCCGAGATCAAATATTCGACGGTGCAAAACTGGTACCCCGGCGATGCCGAGGGCAAGGGCGGCATCTACAACTTCGTCACCAAGCGCGGCGACTGCCGTGGCGACCGTTCGAAGATTTCGTGGACGCAGGTCGAAACCGGCTCGGCGATCACCTGGAAGTATCCGAGCTGCATCCTGCGCGGCGACGATTCCTCGGGCGAGTTCTATTCGATCGCCGTTTCGAACGGCTACCAGCAGGTCGACTCGGGCACCAAGATGATCCATCTCGGCAAGAACACTTCGAGCCGCATCATCTCCAAGGGCATCGCCGCTGGCTTCTCCCAGAACACCTATCGCGGCCAGGTCTCGGCGCACCGCAAGGCGACCAACGCCCGCAACTTCACCAATTGCGACTCGCTGCTGATCGGCGACCAGTGCGGCGCGCACACCGTGCCCTATATGGAAGCGAAGAACTCGACGGCGCAGTTCGAGCATGAGGCGACCACCTCGAAAATATCAGAGGACCAGAAATTCTACGTCATGCAGCGAGGCATTCCCGAAGAGGAAGCGATCGCGCTGATCGTCAACGGCTTCGTCAAGGATGTCATCCAGCAGCTGCCGATGGAGTTCGCGGTCGAGGCGCAGAAGCTGATCGGCATCAGCCTCGAGGGGAGTGTCGGGTGAGTGACGACGAGGCAGAGAACGGTCCGCCGTTGGTGGCACGCGTCCACCAGTTTGACAGGGATTCTGGTGAGCTACCCGACGACTATCGGGCCAAACTCGATGAGCAGATTTGCGGAGAAGTGGCAACGTCGCTTGGAAATTACCTTCGCCGAAAGCAAGGTCGCCGTCAGTATCGAAGTCGGAGCCAACCGAATTAGCGCTGGGCGCGAAGACGGCACGGAGTTGATGATCCAAGTCTACGGTCCTGAGATTTTTGAAATCACCAGGTGGCCGAATCCCGCCGACGCCGTCGAGGATGGAATTATGCGATTTGACTTGGCAGCTGAACTTGAAAGCGGCGTCGCCGTTACCCTAGCCCGGCGATATGTAGTTAACGGAACGATAGAGCAAGAGAATGCTTGAAATCAAAAACCTGCACGCCCGCATCGTCGATGACGGCACCGAGATCATCCGCTGGCAGGCGCAGCGGTTTTCGTGATGAGTTTCGGCCTGTCCTTCTGGCGGTTCACCATCCTGCAGCGCCGCCACATCGACTACTCGATCAGCTACGACGACTATTTCAGGGAAGGGAAAAATGCGTAGCCGAAAGTTGATAGCTGTTGGGCTCGTTTGCTGGGTGGCCACCGCCGTGTTGGCTGTGTGCCTTGTTTGGCAGAAGCCGGACGCTTTGACTGGCGACGACGTGGCGCCAATTCACCAGTTCAAAATCAAAACCAACTGACTGCATAGAAACATCGACCGCCGTATCGTGTACTAGAAAGAACGAAAATGCTTGAAATCAAGAACCTGCACGCCCGTATCGTCGATGACGGCACCGAGATCATTCGTGGTCTGGACCTGACGGTGAAAGCCGGCGAGGTCGCGGCCATCATGGGCCCGAACGGTTCGGGCAAGTCGACGCTGTCCTACATCCTCGCCGGGCGCGAGGACTATGAGGTGACCGAAGGCGACATCCTCTACAACGGCCAGTCGATCCTCGAAATGGACCCGGCCGAACGCGCCACATCAGGCATCTTCCTCGCCTTCCAGTATCCGATGGAGATACCGGGCGTGGCGACCATGGAATTCCTCAAGGTGGCGATGAACGAGCAGCGCAAGGCGCGCGGCGAGGAGCCGCTGAAGATCCCGGATTTCCTCAAGCGCGTGAAGGAGGCAGCCGCCTCGCTCAGCATGGACATGGCGATGCTGAAGCGTCCGCTCAATGTCGGTTTCTCTGGCGGCGAGAAGAAGCGCGCCGAGATCCTGCAGATGAAGCTGTTGGAGCCGAAACTCTGCGTGCTTGACGAGACCGATTCCGGCCTCGACATCGATGCTCTGAAAATCGTCTCCGACGGCGTCAACGCGCTGCGCGCACCGGACCGGGCTTTCCTGGTCATCACCCACTACCAGCGCCTGCTCGAGCATATCGTGCCTGATAGCGTGCACGTGCTCTACAGGGGCCAGGTCATCAAGTCCGGCGACAAGTCGCTGGCGCTCGACCTCGAAGCCAACGGCTATGCCGGCGTGATCGGCGAAGCCGCGTGAGATGCCAGAAGGCAAGGCAAAACTGATGAACATGCATACACAACCGCAGCGCACACCGGCCGAGACGGCGTTGATCGACGCGTTCGGCGACCGGCTGTCGCTGCTGCCGGGCGACGGCGCGGTGATGCTGAAGCGCGACGACGCCATAGAAGCGATCAAGCACGGCCTGCCGACGCGGCGCATCGAATCTTGGCACTACACCGATCTGCGCCGGCTTTTGAATGTGGTGCCGGACTTCGATCCGGCCGCCACCGCGAAAGCCATCGCGCCAATCGTCGATGGTTCGACGGTTCTGACCCTGTTGAACGGCGTGTCGAGCGCCAAGGCGCCGGTCGTCGAGGGCGTCAGCGTCCAGTGTCTGTCCGAAAAGCTGACCGACGGCAGCATCGCGCCGGGGCTCGATCCCTATGGCAGCGATGACGCCATCGGCGCGCTGAACACGGCCTTCGTCGCCGACGGCTATTTCGTCGACATCGCCGACGGCGCCGACCTGGAAAAGCCGATCGAACTGCAGAATTTGCAGGCCGGTGGCCAGACCCATGTGCGCTTGCCGGTGCGGGTCGGCACCAACGCCAAGGCGGTCATCGTCGAGCGTCAGGCCGGCGAGGGCGCGGCGCTGACGAGTTCGGTCAGCCAGCTCGTGCTCGGCGAGGGCGCCGAGGTGACTTGGCTCATCGTCCAGGAACAGCCGGAAACGGCAACACATCTGGCGCAGTTCAAGGCCCATATCGGCAAGAATGCAAAACTGACGCTGTTCGTCATGAACGCCGGCGGCAGGCTGGTCCGCCAGGAAATCATGGTCAAGACGACTGGCGAGGGCGCCGACTTCAAGCTGCGCGGCATCAATCTGCTGGCCGGCGACACCCACACCGACGTCACCATGGTGCTCGACCACGCCGTGCCGCATACGGCGTCGACCGAGGTCATCCGCAATGTGGTGACGGGCAAGGCGCGCGGGGTCTTTCAGGGGCGCATCAATGTCCACCAATATGCGCAGAAGACCAACGCCAAGATGGCCTGCAACACGCTGCTTTTGTCGGACGATGGCGAGTTCTCGACCAAGCCGGAGCTCGAAATCTTCGCCGACGACGTCGTCTGCGGCCATGGCGCGACGGTCACCGAGATCGACCACGACCACTTGTTCTACCTGATGGCGCGCGGCGTCGACGAAAAGAGCGCGCGCGGTTTGCTCGTCAAAGCCTTCGTGGCGGAAGTGATCGAGGAACTGGATGACGAAGCGATCGTCGAGGCGCTGGAAGCGCGGCTCGACGACTGGTTCGTGACGCACGGCTAAATTGGATGGGGCTTGGCTGAGCCACCCCTCATCCGTCTTGGCGCTACGCGCCAATCCACCTTCTCCCACAAGGGGAGAAGGTAAAGCGCTCTTCCTTCTCCCCTTGTCGGAGAAGGTGGCCGCGAAGCGGTCGGATGAGGGGTGCGTGACAGAATGGGGCAGTGAAGTTGTGATGGACCAGAAGATCGAAACAACCCCCTACGACGTCGAGGCGATCCGCCGTGACTTCCCGATCCTGTCGCGCGAAGTCTATGGCAAGCCGCTGGTCTATCTCGACAATGGCGCCTCGGCGCAGAAGCCTCGGGTGGTGCTGGATACCATCCAGCACGCCTATTCCCAGGAATATGCCAACGTCCATCGCGGCCTGCATTTCCTCTCCAATGCCGCTACCGATGCCTATGAGAAGGCGCGTGAGACAGTGCGCCGTTTCCTCAACGCGCCAAGCACCGACAACATCGTCTTCACCTCGAACACGACTTCGGCGATCAACACCGTCGCCTATGGCTACGGCATGCCCAACATCGATGAGGGCGACGAGATCGTGCTGTCGATCATGGAGCATCACTCCAACATCGTGCCCTGGCATTTCATCCGCGAGCGCCAGGGCGCCAAGCTGGTCTGGGTGCCGGTCGACGACCTCGGCGTCTTTCATATCGAGGAATTCGAGAAGCGCCTGACCGACAAGACGAAGCTCGTTGCCATCACGCAGATGTCGAACGCGCTGGGCACGGTGACGCCGATCAAGGAGATCGTCCGCATTGCCCATGCGCGCGGCATTCCCGTACTCGTTGACGGCAGCCAGAGCGCCGTGCACATGCCCATCGACGTGCAGGATCTCGATTGCGACTTCTTCGTCTTCACCGGCCACAAGGTCTACGGCCCCTCGGGCATCGGTGTGCTCTACAGCAAGAAGGATATTCTCGCCGGCATGCGTCCCTTCATGGGCGGCGGCGAGATGATCGAGGAGGTGACGGAAGACGTCGTCACCTACAACGACCCGCCGCACCGCTTCGAGGCCGGCACGCCGCCGATCGTCCAGGCGATCGGGCTGGGCGCCGCGCTCGACTACATGGATTCTGTCGGTCGTGAGCGCATCGCGGCGCATGAGGAAGACCTCAAGAATTACGCCCATGAACGGCTGCGCGCCATCAATTCGCTGCGCATCTTCGGCGACGCGCCGGGCAAGGGCGCCATCATCTCCTTCGAACTCCAGGGCATTCACGCCCATGACGTGTCGATGGTGATCGACAGGCAAGGCGTGGCTGTCCGCGCGGGCACGCATTGCGCCCAGCCGCTGTTGAAACGCTTTGGCGTAACCTCCACATGCAGGGCATCGTTCGGCATGTATAATACCAGGGCCGAAGTCGACGCTTTGGCCGAGGCGCTGGAAAAAGCGCGCAAGTTTTTCGGGTGACGACCATGGATGATGTGAGCACCACCGCAGAGACCGTACCGGCCGGCAACAGCGTCGTTTCCGCCTCGGCCATCCCCACCGATGAACTGGCGCGGCTGACCGATGACATCGTCTCGGCGCTGAAGACGGTCTACGACCCGGAAATCCCGGCCGACATCTACGAGCTCGGTCTCGTCTACAAGATCGACGTCGAGGACGACCGTTCGGTCAAGATCGACATGACTTTGACCGCGCCCGGCTGCCCGGTGGCCGGCGAAATGCCTGGCTGGGTGGAAAATGCCGTCGGCGCCGTCGAAGGCGTTTCCGGGGTCGAGGTCAACATGACCTTCGATCCGCCCTGGACGCCCGACCGTATGTCGGAAGAGGCACAGGTGGCGGTTGGCTGGTATTGAGGCGGTCAGACGAATTATGTCCGACAAATTTTCGCCGGATTACTTGAGCGCAAGGGATGTCCCGCCTTCGGAGAAAGTCGTTGAGCTTTGGGGCGCTCCAGTTATCGGCGCTCTCGATCGACCGCCCGAATATCGTAGAATTGTCAGCGCTATGCCTTCCGCGATCAGGAACGTAATCTGTGTCGAGTTACTGACTTGGCAGGTTCTGAACGGCGGCTTCAGGCAGTATTTCTGGAATTCTTATGGGATAACGGCGCAGGGGGCCATTCAAGGTTTCCATGCGATGGGCCTTGAAATGCATGCGGAATTGACACGACAGGCCTGTGCTCTGTTGGGCGAGCGTTTTCCCGATGAGCGTTTGGCAAGGATGGAAATCGTGGGTGAAGCCGGCGGCCGTGGCATAGATTTCAATGCCTTGGATGACGCGTTCTATGCCTTGGAGGAGCATGAACGGGACTCATCTGAAGCTGTTCTTGATGCATACGCGACGGCAGCGCTGCACGGACAATGGCAATAAGATCTCTTGCAGCAAAGTGCAATTGTAACCATTTTAGGTAAGACTCGTTCTGCGGGCCTTGAACTCGCGCGAAAGTGGAGAATGATATGGGACGGTTTGCCGTCATCACGATGACCGAAAAGGCCGCCGACCGGGTGCGCGAGATCGTCGCCACGCGCGACAACGCGCATGGCATTCGCCTCGGCATCAAGAAGGGCGGCTGCGCCGGCATGGAATACACAGTCGATCTGGTGACCGAGCCGAACGCCAAGGACGACCACATCGAGCGCGATGGCGCGCATGTCTATGTCGCGCCGGAAGCAGCGCTTTTCCTGTTCGGCACCGAGATGGATTTCGAGCAGACGACGCTGCGCACCGGCTTTACCTTCCGCAACCCGAACCAGAGCTCGGCCTGCGGCTGCGGCGAATCGGTCGAATTGAAGCCAGCCGATCTGAAAGCCTTGGCCGAGGCGCGCGCTTCGGCCTGAGCATTCCCTTCGCCCGTAAACGGGGCGAAGAAAGCTAATCCACCCACATGCCTGTCCGCTTGTGCCAGTCGGCGATCGATTCCTCAGGATAGACGTCGAACACCTTGTCCTTCGGCCCGACATCGGGCTCGACCCAGTTCGCCTTATATTTCAGCATCAGATGCACCTTTTCGGGCGGCTTCGGCAGGTCGTTGTCGATCGCCGAGGCGAAGGGATGCACCAGTTCTGGCCAGGTCGGGTCGTAGAGCCAGAGCGCTGACCCGCATTTGCGGCAAAAATTGCGCTCGCCGGTCGAGACCTCGCAGTGGGGATGCTCGTCGTCCTCGATCTCGGCGCGATAGACGCCAAGGTTTCTCTTGCCCCTGATGTTCAGCGTTTCGTAGTCGGCACCGAGATTGATGGCGAAACCGCCGCCGCCCTGCTGCTTGCGGCAGATCGAGCAGTAGCACAGCATGAATGGCACGGGCGTGTGGCTTTCCACTTCGAAACGCACGGTGTTGCAGCGACAGGACCCCTTGAGCAGGACAGGCATGGCAAAAAACTCCGACAGGATAGCCTCAACCTGTCAGCATGATTTTGGTTGCGGCGATGACAAGGCCAAATGCCGGTGACATGATCGCGGCATGGACAATGAACGCATCGCCGAACTGTTCGAAGGCCTCGGTCCGGTCAGCATCCGAAAACTGTTCGGCGGCAAGGGCATCTATTTCGACGGCGTCATCGTCGCCATCGTGCTGCGCGGCGAATTGCTGCTGAAAGCCGACGAGCAAGGCGCACCGGATTTCGAAGCCGCGGGCTGCCGGCAGTGGACCTATACCGGCACGCGCCACGGCAAGCTGGTGGCGATGCCCTACTGGAGCATTCCCGACAGCGCTTTTGACGATCCGGACGAAATGACGGTCTGGGCACGCCGCGCCTATGAGGCGGGGCGGCGCGCCGGCAAGTGAACTACAAGGCCTTGGCGATGTCGGCTGCCAGCCTTGCATTGTTCTCGACCAGCGCGATGTTTGTCTTCAGGCTGCGGCCGCCGGTGAGTTCGAGGATTTTTCCCAGCAGGAACGGCGTCACCGCCTTGCCGGTTACGTTGAGGGCTTCGGCCGCCTTCTGCGCGGCTTCGATGTAGCCCGCCATTTCTTCAGCGGGGATTTCGTGGTTTTCCGGCACCGGATTGGCGACCAGCAAGCCGCCGCTGAGTCCCAGAGCCAGTCGCGTCTGATAGAAATGCGCGATGTCTTCCGGCTTGTGCAGGGTCAATGGCGCCCGGAACGGCGACTGCCGCGACCAGAAGGCCGGCATCGTCTCGCAGCCATGGCCGACCACTGGGACACCGCGCGTTTCCAGCACCTCCAGCGTCTTCTCGATGTCGAGGATCGCCTTGGCGCCGGCCGAGACGACGATGACCGGCGTGCGCGCCAGCTCATCGAGGTCGGCCGAGATGTCGAAACTCTTTTCCGCGCCCTTGTGCACGCCGCCGATGCCACCGGTGGCGAACACCTTTATCCCGACCATGTCAGCCGCGATCATCGTGGCAGCGACCGTGGTGCCGCCCGTGCGTCCCTGCGCAACGGCGAAGCCGAGATCGGCACGCGACAGCTTCATGGCGTCACCCGTCATCGCCAGCGATTCGCGCTCGCCGTCGGAGAGGCCGATCTTGATGCGGCCGCCAATCACGGCGATCGTCGCCGGCACCGCGCCGCCGTCACTGATGATCTTTTCGACATTGGCGGCCATGGCGCCATTGTCGGGATAGGGCATGCCATGGGTGATGATGGTGCTTTCGAGCGCCACCACCGCACGCCCGGCCGCCAGGGCTTGCGCCACCGGTGCGTGGATATCGATGAAAGGGCGGGCGGTTTCTGGCGTCATCTCTGATCTCCAATCCGGAGTGCGGCGCATCCACTGCGCTCTATGAATTTGCCGGTCTCATGCCACTTCCCTGGCATCCGGCACAAGGGCCAGCGCTTCCGCGAAGCTCGCCGCGGTGAATTCGGGCACGGCGTTGGCGCTTTCGATGGCCAACGTTGCCGCCGCGACGCCTTCGCGCAGGGCCTGGCGCAACGGCAGGCCGCGCAGCAGCGCCGCGACCGTCGCGCCTGCCAGCGCGTCACCGGCGCCGGTGACATCGGCGACCTTTCTGGGGACAGGCGGCAGGATCGAAAAGGCACCTGTCTCATCGAAACCCAGCACGGGGCCGCTGCCTGCCGTGACCACGCCGCTGGCAAGGCCGCTGCATCGCAAGCCGTCGATCATTTCCCCCTCCGCGGCACCTGCATTGACGCCGGCCAGCACAAGGGCCTCCCGCCGGTTCATGAAGAGCTGGGCCAGCCCGCCGAGCACCGGTATTAGCCGCGTCACCTTGGCCGGCGAAATCGCGATGGCGAAAACTGGTTTGCCGGCGGCGAGCGACAGCAACCCCTCCAGCGCGGCCGACGGCAGGTTGGCGTCGCACAGGATGGCATCGGCGGCGGCCACTTCCTGGCGTATCTTGGAACGCCGGATCTGCTTGGGAAAGGCCAGGTCGTACAATGCCATATCGGCAAAGCCGACGATCAATTCGCCTTCGCGATCGATCAGTGCCGTATAGCTCGGCGTGGTACGGTCGAGGAACACTGCCGACAAATCGACGATGCCTGCCTCGGCGATGGCCCGTGAAACCGTATCGGCTGACGCGTCGCCGCCGCGCACCGAGAGCAGCGATGCGGAGAGGCCGCGCCGTACCATGCTGCGCAACGCATTGAAGACGCCACCGCCGACATCCTCGCGCATCGTGCCGGGATTGGAGGCGGCCGGCACATAGGGGCCGGACACCTGGCCACGCCGGTCGATATGGGCGCCGCCCACGGCCAGTATCTCTAGGGATTCCACCATGGCGGCGATATGACCTTTGTTGTTGCAGACGCACAAGCGCTACAATGCGCGACAGAGCTTCGCATGCAGGACGGCGATTCGGCCGGGCGATAGGATCGAGCCGTCTGGCCCAATGCGGAGCCTGTTCCTGCCCGGGCGGAGCCCTCTCCTGCCCGGGGGGATGTATCCCCTTCGAACATGTGAATCGAAATCGCCGAATGTGCCATACTTTCGGAGATGATCGAGTCCGCCCCTGAAAGCCACCCGAATCAGACTCCACTTTGGGGTCAAGGTCTGATCCTATGCGCTATTGTTGCGTTGGGGGGATCGGATGGAAATTCAAATACCTTTCAAGGTCGAATATCAGACGGCAGCGAACGTTCCGATACAGGAGATAATAAACAGCCTGCTTGCACTCCAAAGGGTCTTGGAGGAAGCCGGAAAGAACCTCGAAAACTTCATTCCGGGATTGACGGTGCAGAAGGTGGACGTTCGCGTCCAGCAAATCTCGTCCGGAAGCCTGAAGGAAGTTCTGCTCGTTGGGCTCTTTGCCTATTTTCAGGATGAACTTCGGCAGGAGCTTCCACAATTGATACACGATCACACTGGATACACCGTCCCGGCAAATGCCGACACACTACTCGTCGTCTTGGCACTAGTGGCTATCGTCTATGGCGCGGATTTCGTCCAGAAACTCGTGCTGGGTAAGGTCCAAGACACGCCCACGCAACTTTTCAAGAGATCGCTTATCAAGGATTTGGCCCAGCGCTCCGGCAGGTCTGAAGAGGACGTCAAGGCGTTCCTCGACAAGCGCTACGGCGTCAAAACGCGGATCAAGCAGCTTGGCGATAGCGCTGTGAAGTTCTTTATGCCCAGCAAGAAACAAGGAAATGCTCCTATCCTGGTTAATGACACGACCATCGATAGCAGCACCGTTGCCGACGCTCCGATGGACTTTGCGTATGAAAAAGCCGCCCAAACGGAAAAGTCACGGCACTATGATGGTGTAGTCCTTGAAGTTCACGCTCAGGACAAAGACCGCGACGCTTCAGGCTGGGCTGCCGTTCCGCTGGGTCTGCATGACAAGCGGCTGAGAATGAGGCTAATGGACGCCGCGACGCCGGAACAATTGTGGGGCCGGGATCGCATCACGGGCGACATAGTGCTAATTTCGAAACGCGTTGGCCTCGATTTAGAACCATCTGAGATACATCTTGTGCGCATCCATGATGAATGAAGATAAAGCAACCAAGCGATTTGACCGTCTCTTAGAGGCGATGGCTACCAAGCCACCGCTCACCGTTCCGGGCGCGGGAACGATTGCAACAAGAGGTCAAGCATCAAGTGGGGATGCTTCCGCAGGTTCTGCCGAAATTCGAACTCCCAAAGGTAGGTCTGCAACCACTTCTCAGAAACCGAAACGTAAGTCCCGCGCATCGAACGCTTAACGTGCGACCAGAAGGCTTCGATGTTGTTGGTGTGGACCTGACCGCGCACATATTCGCCTTGGCTATGGTTCACGGTGCCATGCAGATAACCAAGCTCGGATAGCTCGTTGAACACGCCAGCCTCATCGGTCGCAACGCGCGATCCGGGCTTAATCCAATCGAAGATGGCTGGCATGACGTGCTTGCGACCGCGACCCTTCACGATGCGCGTGATGACTTCGCCGCCGCGCTCGATAGCGCCAAACACAACCGTCTTGTCGTCCTCGCCCTGCTTGTCCTTGCCACCGTAAAACATCTTGTCGGCTTCAACGATGCCGCCGTCCTTGCCACCAAGCGGCGTGTCGCCGTCGACATAGCCCATGTACTGGCGGATGAGATTGCACATGCGCCACGCCGTCTTGTAGGTCACACCGATAGTGCGCTGGACTTCCTTTGCGGACACGCCATTGCGGGATGAGCAGAACAGGAACATGACCGTGTACCAGTCACGTAAGGACGTGCGCGTGGCTTCGAACGGAGTGCCGGCGGTCGGGTAGACCTGATAGCCGCAGAAATCGCATTCGTAGCAGCGACGGGTCTTAACGCGGTGGAAGTTCGCTTCCTTGCCGCACTTGGCGCAAACGTGACGCTTTCCGTAACGGGTAACCATAAGATGATCGAGGCAAGTCTCGTCATCCGGGAACCGTTCAAGGAACTGGCGAATCGTCGGGAGTTTCGGGTTCGTGCTCATACAGGATCATATAGCATGACCGCTTACATGTTTCAAGGGGATACATCCCTGCCCGGGGTTGCGAGACAAAAAAAGAACAAATTGGGATATCGCTTGTTTTTCAGTTGGTTGTCACCCTTGCCAAATGAGAACAAAAAAGGTACAAAATGGCAGGGATTACGGATTGTCCGGCCTTCATTGACGACCAAGGGGTGATGTATCATGGCTCAGAATTCTTTGCGGCTGGTAGAGGATAAGGCAGTGGACAAATCAAAGGCTCTGGATGCGGCGCTGTCGCAAATCGAGCGGGCTTTCGGCAAGGGCTCGATCATGCGGCTCGGCGCCAACGAGCAGGTCGTCGAGATCGAAACGGTGCCGACCGGCTCGCTCGGCCTCGACATCGCGCTCGGCGTCGGCGGCCTGCCGCGCGGCCGCATCATCGAAATCTACGGGCCGGAAAGCTCGGGCAAGACGACGCTGGCCCTGCACACCGTGGCCGAAGCCCAGAAGAAGGGCGGCATCTGTGCCTTCGTCGACGCCGAGCACGCGCTCGATCCGGTCTACGCCCGCAAGCTCGGCGTCGATCTTGAGAACCTGCTGATCTCGCAGCCCGATACCGGCGAGCAGGCGCTGGAGATTTGCGATACGCTGGTCCGTTCCGGCGCCATCGACGTGCTGGTGGTCGATTCGGTGGCGGCGCTGACGCCGCGCGCCGAAATCGAGGGCGAGATGGGCGATTCGCTGCCCGGCCTGCAGGCCCGCCTGATGAGCCAGGCGCTGCGCAAGCTGACCGCCTCGATCTCGCGCTCCAACACCATGGTCATCTTCATCAACCAGATCCGCATGAAGATCGGCGTCATGTTCGGTTCGCCCGAGACGACGACCGGCGGCAACGCGCTGAAATTCTACGCCTCGGTGCGCCTCGACATCCGCCGCATCGGCTCGGTCAAGGATCGCGACGAGGTGGTCGGCAACCAGACCCGCGTCAAGGTGGTCAAGAACAAGCTGGCGCCGCCCTTCAAGGTGGTCGAGTTCGACATCATGTATGGCGAGGGTGTCTCCAAGACCGGCGAACTGGTCGATCTCGGCGTCAAGGCCGGCGTGGTCGAGAAGTCGGGCGCCTGGTTCTCCTACAATTCGCAGCGTCTCGGCCAGGGCCGCGAGAATGCAAAACTGTTCCTGCGCGACAATCCTGACACCGCGCGCGAGATCGAATTGGCGCTCAGGCAGAATGCCGGGTTGATCGCCGAAAAATTCCTCGAAAATGGTGGCTCTGAAGGCAATGGCGACGACGGTTTCGAGGACGAAGCCGGCGCGATGTAGGGTAACGGCCAGAGTTTGGCCATAAAACCAGCCTATTATCTGATGCTTAAGTAACAGAGTTCTGTAGTATCGCGTTCCAAACCGCCGGCCTTCGCGCCGGCGGTTTTCGTTTGCGCGTCTGCGCAAATGCCGGTGCAAAGCGCGAATTGGCCCAATTCCGTGTTTCTGGACAGGGTCAAGAGCTACGGCTAAAAGGCCAACTCCATCTTCTAGAAAACACAGAGCCATCTCCCGCCGGTCCGGCCGGCGGTTCTCTCGAAAAGGCAGTATCCATGAGTGGCGTGAACGAGATCCGGTCGACCTTTCTCGACTATTTCCGCAAGGAGGGCCATGAGGTCGTGGCCTCGAGCCCGCTCGTGCCGCGCAACGATCCGACATTGATGTTCACCAATGCCGGCATGGTGCAGTTCAAGAACGTCTTCACCGGTTTGGAGAAGCGGCCCTATTCGCGTGCCACCACCGCCCAGAAAAGCGTTCGCGCCGGCGGCAAGCACAACGATCTCGACAATGTCGGCTATACCGCGCGCCACCTGACCTTCTTCGAGATGCTCGGCAATTTCTCCTTCGGCGATTATTTCAAGGAGCGCGCCATCGAGCTTGCCTGGAACCTCATCACCAAGGAATTCGGGCTGAAGAAGGACAAGCTGCTCGTCACCGTCTACCACACGGACGACGAGGCGGCCGGCTTCTGGAAGAAGATCGCCGGTTTCTCCGACGATCGCATCATCCGCATCCCGACCTCCGACAATTTCTGGGCGATGGGCGACACCGGACCCTGCGGCCCGTGCTCGGAGATCTTCATCGACCGTGGCGAGCACATCTGGGGCGGCCCTCCCGGCAGTCCGGAGGAGGATGGCGACCGGTTCCTCGAATTCTGGAACCTGGTGTTCATGCAGTATGAGCAGGTGACGAAGGAGGAGCGGGTCGACCTACCGCGCCCGTCGATCGACACCGGCATGGGACTGGAGCGCATGGCCTCCATCCTGCAAGGGGTGGAGAGCGTCTTCGAGACCGACCTGTTCCGTCATTTGATCGATGTGGCGTCCTCCGCGCTTGGGCGCGCGCCCGATGCGGAAACGGTTGCGTCCTACCGCGTCATTGCCGATCATCTGCGCTCGTCCTCCTTCCTGGTCGCCGACGGCGTGCTGCCGTCGAATGAAGGCCGCGGCTATGTGCTGCGCCGTATCATGCGCCGCGCCATGCGCCATGCGCAGTTGCTCGGCGCCCGAGATCCATTGATGTGGAAGCTGGTACCGGCGCTGGTGCGCGAGATGGGCCAGGCCTATCCGGAACTGGTGCGTGGCGAAACGATGATCACCGAGACCTTGAAACTCGAGGAGACACGGTTCCGCAAGACGCTGGTGCGTGGCCTCGGGCTGCTCTCCGAGGCGACGGAGAAGCTCGGCGCCGGCGACATGCTGGATGGCGAGACGGCATTCAAGCTCTACGACACCTATGGCTTCCCGCTCGACCTGACACAGGACGCGCTGCGGCAGCGCAGCATTTCGGTCGATCTTGCCGGCTTCACCAATGCGATGGAGCAGCAAAAGGCGGAGGCGCGTAAGCATTGGGCCGGGTCCGGAGAAGCGGCCACCGAGACGGTTTGGTTCTCCGTGCGTGAAAAGACCGGCGCCACCGAATTCCTCGGTTATGAGACTGAACAGGCTGAGGGCCTCATCCAGGCGCTGGTCAAGGACGGCAAGACCGTCGACAGCGCCGCCAAGGGCGATGCGGTGGCCGTGGTCGTCAACCAGACGCCATTCTATGGCGAATCCGGCGGCCAGATGGGCGACACCGGCGTTATCTCGGGTGAGGGGTTCTCGGTCGAGATCTCCGATACACAAAAGAAGGCCGATGGTCTGTTCGTGCATCTGGGCAAGGTGATCGCGGGCACGGTCAAGACGGGTGCCGCGGTCGAACTGAAGGTCGATCATGCCAGGCGCTCCAGGCTACGCGCCAACCACTCCGCGACGCATCTGATCCACGAGGCGCTGCGCGAGGTGCTGGGCACCCATGTCGCGCAAAAAGGCTCGCTGGTCGCGCCCGAGCGCCTGCGCTTCGATATCTCGCACAACAAGCCGATTTCGGCCGAGGAGCTCGATGAGGTCGAGCGCATGGCCAACGAGATCGTTGTCCAGAACAGCCCGGTCACCACGCGCCTGATGTCGGTCGACGACGCCATTGCCGAGGGCGCGATGGCGCTGTTCGGAGAGAAATATGGCGATGAAGTGCGCGTCGTCTCGATGGGCACGGGCCTGCATGGCGCCAAGGCCAACCGGCCCTATTCGGTCGAACTGTGTGGCGGCACGCATGTCAGGGCGACCGGCGATATCGGCCTCGTGCGCATCGTCTCGGACGGTGCGGTCGCCGCAGGCGTGCGCCGCATCGAGGCGCTGACAGGCGAAGCCGCGCGAAAACATCTCGACGAACAGGACAGGCGGCTGAAGGCGGCCGCCGCCACGCTGAAGATCTCGCCGGCGGATGTGCCAGCGCGCGTCGAAGCGCTGCTCGAAGAACGCAAGAAGCTCGAGAAGGACCTGACCGAAGCGCGCAAGAAGCTGGCGCTGGGCGGCGGGTCGCCTGCCGATGCGCCAGCCGCCAACGAGATCGTCGCTGGCGTCGGCTTCCTCGGCAAGGCGGTTTCCGGCGTATCACCAAAAGATCTGAAGCCGCTCGCCGACGCCGGCAAGACCTCGCTTGGCTCTGGCGTCGTCGTCTTCGTTGGCGCTGGCGAGGACAACAAGGCGAGCGTCGTGGTCGCCGTCACCGATGATCTCGTCAGCCGCTTCAGCGCCGTCGACCTGGTACGCGTGGCCTCCGCCGCATTGGGCGGGCAGGGCGGCGGCGGCCGCCCCGACATGGCCCAGGCCGGTGGCCCGGATGCGTCGAAAGCCAATGATGCGATCGCCGCGGTAAGGGCGGCGCTGGAGGCAGCCTGATCGATTGTGGTTGGGCAATCGCTTCAGGGCGAATTGTTTTGTATTGAGGGGTGGCGCTGCCCCTCATCCGCCTGCCGGCACCTTCTCCCCGTATAGTGACGGGGAGAAGCGATCTATTGTCCGAACCGGATAGATAGGTAACAGAATGGACCGATAGCATGGGTGACAGTTTTCTTGTCCGCCGGGAGGACCGG